>NZ_AP025476.1:2400000-2758581 GCF_024347415.1 Vibrio crassostreae | reverse complement strand
AACTCGGTAGGTTCTGCGGCGGTATATGTAAATGCATCAACTCGCTTCACTGATGGTGCGCAGTTTGGTTTAGGCGCTGAAGTGGCGGTATCTACCCAGAAATTGCATGCTCGCGGCCCCATGGGCTTAGAAGAGCTAACAAGTTACAAGTGGGTAGGTAAAGCGAACTATTTAGTTCGCGGTTAACGCTGGTCGTTAATTTTACTCCTCAGCTCATTTTTGAAATGGCGATCGAGTAGCAATAATCAATGAATCACCACACAAAAGGGCCTTAATTGGCCCTTTTTCTTTCCTAACGTTTGGCAATTCCGTTACACTGATAATCAATTATTTGGAGGTGATATGCATTGTCCTTTTTGTTCAGAGAACGACACTAAAGTAATCGATTCAAGACTGGTAGCCGATGGCCATCAGGTTCGTCGTCGCCGTCAATGCCTTGCATGTAGCGAGCGTTTTACTACGTTCGAATCGGCAGAACTTGTGATGCCTAAAGTAATTAAGTCGAATGGAAACCGCGAACCATTTAACGAAGATAAAATGGTCGGTGGTGTTCAGCGCGCTCTAGAAAAACGCCCAGTGAGTGCTGATGCAATTGAACTTGCGATCAGTACGATTAAGTCACAACTCCGTGCAACTGGTGAGCGTGAAGTACCAAGCGAGATGATTGGTAACCTTGTGATGGGCCAATTGAAAGAATTGGACAAAGTGGCGTACATCCGTTTTGCCTCTGTTTACCGTAGCTTTGAAGACATCCGAGAGTTTGGCGAAGAAATCGCTAAATTAGAGGACTAACCCCTCAATCATGTCTAACTTTACTCCCCTAGATTTTCAAATGATGTCGCGTGCTATTCAATTAGCGAAACGCGGCATTTACACTACTGCACCAAACCCGAATGTGGGCTGTGTCATCGTACAAACCGATGGTCAGATCGTCGGTGAAGGTTTTCATGCTAAAGCGGGCGAACCTCATGCCGAAGTGCATGCCATGAGAATGGCAGGCGATAAGGCCAAAGGCGCGACAGCTTATGTCACACTTGAACCTTGTTCGCATTATGGTCGAACGCCGCCTTGTGCCGAAGGTTTGATTAAGGCTCAAGTTGCAAAAGTAATTTGCGCTATGCAGGACCCAAACCCAAAAGTCGCAGGTCGTGGTATCAAAATGCTACGCGACGCGGGTATTGAGGTTGAAATTGGTTTGTTAGAGCAAGATGCTCTTGATTTGAACCCTGCATTTATCAAGCGTATGCAAACCGGCATGCCATTTGTTCAGTTGAAGATGGCGGCTAGCCTTGATGGTCAAACGGCATTGGAAAATGGCCAAAGCCAGTGGATCACATCGCCAGAAGCGCGTCGTGATGTTCAGAATTACCGAGCAAAAGCGGGCGCAGTGTTATCCACAAGCCAAACGGTGATTGAAGATAACGCCTCGTTGAATGTTCGCTGGGCAGAGTTGCCAAGCAGTATTAAAGCTCATTACGCTGAAGATGAACTTCGTCAGCCAATTCGCGTGATTCTTGATCGTCAAAATCAACTGCGTCCTGAGCTCAAGTTATATCAGTCGCCAACACCAGTGTTAAGAGTGGCTGAAGCGTCTGCGGATATTGAAGTAGGAACCACAGATGCAGGTCAGCTCGATTTGCACGATCTGATGCGTCAATTACCTGCCAATCATATCGACCATATTTGGGTCGAAGCGGGCGCAACATTGGCAAAAAGCTTGATTGAAGAACAGCTGGTGGATGAGCTAATCCTCTATTTAGCACCTAAACTTATGGGCAGTGACGGACGAGGTTTGATGGGCGCATTAGGGCTCACTTCAATGTCTGACGTTATTGACCTAGAAATTAAAGATGTTCGACAGGTTGGTGTGGATATTCGCATTGTGGCGAAACCAATTGTGGCTAAACCAATAGCAGCGAAACCACTCTCGAAATAGTTACTCCAACTGCATACGTGTCGTTGACAACAAAAAGAGTTTTAAAATGTTTACAGGAATTGTAGAAGCCGTAGGTACATTGAGTGCAATCACTCCCCGCGGAGAAGACATCACCGTAACGGTCAACGTTGGCAAGCTTGATATGGCTGACGTTCAGTTAGGCGACAGTATCGCAACCAATGGTGTGTGTTTGACAGTCGTTGAATTCAACGACCACAGCTACAGTGCAGACCTTTCGCTTGAGACCCTGAAAAAAACGGGTTTTGTCGATTACCAAGCGGGCGATAAAGTTAACCTTGAGAAAGCAATGTTACCAACCACGCGTTTCGGTGGACACATTGTGTCTGGTCACGTTGATGGCGTGGGTGAGATTGTTGAACGCAACCAAGTTGGCCGTGCAATTGAGTTTTGGGTAGAAATGCCAGCAGAGATCTCAAAATACGTCGCTCAAAAAGGCTCAATAACGGTCGATGGCATCAGTCTGACTGTGAACGATTTACGCAAGAACGCATTCAAGCTGACGATCGTTCCTCACACCTCTTCAGAAACCACCATCGACCAATTCAATGTAGGTCGTAAAGTGAATTTAGAAGTCGATGTATTAGCGCGTTACATGGAGCGTTTACTGCAAGGTCAGCAACAAGAATCTGAGCCTGAATCTCGATTAACGATGGAATTCTTACAGCAGAATGGTTTTGCCTAACCGTTGATACAAAGTAATTAAGCGAGACTTTGTAAAGCGAAGCAATATCATCAGGTTTAAATAGTGTCGGTTCTAGGAAGCAGAACCATTTCAAAGGATATAGAACAATGCCAATTAGTACTCCTCAAGAAATTATTGAAGACATTCGCCTAGGAAAAATGGTTATCCTGATGGATGATGAAGATCGCGAGAATGAAGGCGATCTGATCATGGCAGCAGAACATGTTACGCCAGAAGCAATTAACTTCATGGCAATGTACGGCCGCGGTTTGATTTGTCTAACGCTGACTAAAGAGCGTTCAAACCGTATGGGCTTAGCACCTATGGTTCAAGACAACAATGCACAGTACACCACTAACTTTACGGTTTCGATTGAAGCGGCAGAGGGTGTAACAACCGGTATTTCAGCATCCGATCGTGCAGTGACGGTTCAAGCTGCAGTAGCGAAAGACGCAAAAGCGGCTGACTTAGTTCAGCCTGGTCATATCTTCCCACTGACAGCTCAAGAAGGCGGCGTATTAACGCGCGCTGGCCACACTGAAGCGGGTTGCGATTTAGCTCGATTAGCAGGCTGTGAACCAGCATCGGTTATCGTAGAAATCTTAAACGATGACGGCACTATGGCGCGTCGCCCTGATCTTGAAGTCTTCGCAGAAAAGCACGACATCAAGCTTGGCACTATTGCTGACTTGATTGAGTACCGCAACAACACTGAAACGACAATTGAGCGCGTTGCACAATGCCATTTACCAACAGAGTTTGGTGATTTCGAGCTTGTGACTTACCGCGATACAATTGATAACCAGATCCACTACGCCATGCAAAAAGGTAGCTTAACTGAAGGTGCTCCTTTAGTACGTGTTCACCTGCATGATACGTTTACCGATCTGCTTCATTCAGATCGTGGTACCGAGCGCAGCTGGTCGCTAGATAAAGCGATGAAGCGCATTGGAGACGAAGGCGGTGTGTTGGTTATTCTTGGTAACGAAGAGTCGTCTGATTCTTTGATTCACAAAGTGAAGACATTTGAAGCGCAAGATAAGAACGAACAACCAACCATGGCTAAGAAGCAAGGTACCTCACGTCGTGTTGGTGTCGGTTCTCAGATTCTTCAAGACCTAGGCGTGCACGATATGCGTCTGCTTTCTTCGAGCACTAAGCGTTACCACGCATTAGGTGGTTTTGGTCTTAACGTTGTTGAGTATGTTTGCGAATAAAATATGTGTCAACGAGCAGACGTTTCTCCGTTTGTAGTGACATAATTTACCGATAATCTCAGTGGCTCTTTTGGTGATAAATCTTGCCAAAAGAGCAAAGTAGCCAAGTTCGACTCAATACGTGTTCAATACACAAACTTGGCTACTCGCTGTTCCTATATGCTTGGGATTGGCGCTGCATTATCATCTTTACATTGCCGGTGTCTGTTCTTCTAAATTACCATTAGATATTGCTCACAGTTTTGTGCTAGAATCCGGCGATTCTCACTTGATGAAAATAGTTAAAGGAAGGCTTATGAAAGTGATCGAGGGTGGCTTCCCAGCGCCAAATGCAAAAATTGCTATCGTTATTGCTCGTTTCAACAGTTTTATTAACGAAAGTTTACTTTCTGGTGCAATCGATACTTTAAAGCGTCATGGACAAGTAAGCGAAGACAACATCACTGTTGTTCGTTGCCCTGGTGCAGTTGAACTTCCACTTGTAGCGCAGCGCGTTGCAAAAACAGGCAAGTTCGATGCGATTGTATCTCTTGGTACAGTAATTCGTGGCGGTACACCTCACTTTGACTATGTTTGTAGTGAATGTAATAAAGGTTTGGCACAAGTGTCTCTGGAATACTCTCTTCCGGTAGCGTTTGGTGTTCTTACTGTTGATACGATCGATCAAGCTATTGAACGCGCAGGAACCAAGGCTGGTAATAAGGGTGCAGAAGCAGCACTTAGCGCACTTGAGATGATCAACGTTCTTTCTGAAATCGATTCCTAATGGGGGCCAGTGTGAAACCAGCCGCACGTCGTAACGCACGTCAATTTGCTCTACAAGCAATTTATTCTTGGCAAATTACTAAAGAAAATATTGCTACCGTTGAAGAACAGTTCTTATCTGGTGGTAAGTATGATGAAGAAGAGCATCATGCTGCAGAACCTGCACTTGCTATGCCAGAAACAGACGTTGCATACTTCCGCGACCTGCTAACTGGTGTTGCTCTTAGCCACATGGAACTTGATAGCAAGCTTCGTCCATTCGTATCTCGCCCTATGCAAGATCTGGATCTGATGGAACTAGCGCTTCTACGTTTAGCTATGTACGAGATGACTCGTCGCGAAGATGTACCATACAAAGTGGTTATCAACGAAGCTATCGAGCTTGCGAAAGTATTCGCAGCAGAAGACAGCCATAAGTTTGTTAACGGTGTGCTTGATAAAGCTGCACCGCACGTTCGTAAGAAATAAGACGTTCGTATATTGAATCTAAAGGTCAGCTATCATGCTGGCCTTTTTTGTAACTAAATTTCTGTAATATCAATAATTACGGTGATTTGTATGAAGACTAAAGATAGGGCATGTGATGTCTGGCGAATTTAACCTGATTGAAAAATATTTTGTAAATCGACAACCACAACGTAAAGATGTACATCTGGCTGCGGGTGATGATTGTGCTTTGGTCAAAGCGCCAAGCAATGTTGAGATAGCGATCAGCACGGACACCTTAGTTGCGGGTACTCACTTCTTAGCGGAAGCGAACCCAGCTTGGGTTGCACATAAAGCCTTGGCGTCTAACATTAGCGACCTTGCTGCTATGGGGGCGACGCCTGCTTGGGTTTCATTTGCGTTAACCATGCCTGAAGTGGATGAGGCATGGCTTGCTCCTTTCTGTGACTCCTTTTTTAAACTCGCAGACTACTTTGGTATCCAGTTAATTGGTGGTGATACAACTAAAGGGCCACTAAGTCTGACATTGACTGTACAGGGCTTTGTTCCTGAAGGACGAGCACTGCGTAGAGATGGCGCTAAAGTGGGGGACTGGATTTACGTAACGGGTAGCCTAGGTGACAGTAAAGCTGGCCTCGAAGTGTTACTTAACCCCGAACAGAACAAAGCTAAACCTTATGCACTTGAGCTTGAAGAGAGACACTACATCAGCTCTCCACGAGTGCTCGCGGGCCAGGCGCTCGTTAATCTTGCTTCGTCTGCTATTGATATCTCTGACGGCGTGATTGCTGACCTAAAGCATATCCTGAAGCGTTCAGAGGTTGGTGCAAGCATTGATGTGAGTTGCCTTCCTATCTCTCCAGAGCTACGCCAGTTTGCTTCTGATGTCGCTTCGGCTCAACAGTATGCGCTCACCAGTGGTGAAGAGTACGAACTGTGCTTTACTGTGCCGGAAGAGAATAAAGGGTCATTGGAAAGTGCTTTGTCACACACTGGCACAAAAGTCACCTGCATTGGCCAGATAAGACCTGTAGAATATTTTGAATTACACAATAATGGTGAACCACTGAGTTGGAACTTAACTGGTTACGATCACTTTAAGGTTAATTGATGACAAACCCACTTTCTCTTATTTCTCTTAAAAACCCTTGGCATTTCTTAGCAACAGGTTTTGGTAGTGGCTTATCGCCTATTATTCCCGGCACCATGGGTACGCTCGCGTCTATTCCATTGTACTTATTGTTGGTTCAGCTACCGTTCCCTGCTTACGTTGCAGTGGTGGTTGTAAGCTGCATTATTGGTATTAAGATCTGCCAAGTAACGTCTGATGATATGGGCGTGCATGATCACGGTTCTATCGTTTGGGATGAGTTTGCGGGCTTTTGGATCACCATGAGCTTGGTGCCGATGCTGAATATCCCTGCTGATGACTGGAAATGGCTTCTGACTGGTTTTGTGCTTTTCCGCTTC
The DNA here is from genome assembly GCF_024347415.1 of Vibrio crassostreae. NCBI lineage: Bacteria > Pseudomonadati > Pseudomonadota > Gammaproteobacteria > Vibrionales > Vibrionaceae > Vibrio > Vibrio crassostreae. Next base: position 2,752,043 of record NZ_AP025476.1, on the reverse strand, counting down.
TTTGACATGGTAAAACCATGGCCGATTGGTTGGTTAGATGCGCGAGTTCATGGTGGTTTGGGTATCATGATTGACGATATTGTGGCGGGTATTATGGCGGCGATTTCGTTGTATGCCGTAGCGCATTTCGCGGGTTGGTTAGTGTGAGTTAGCTCAAGGCTTAGTTGGTGGTACACCAAACTAATTAACGGATACTAAAAAGGTTGACCCTAGGGCCAACCTTTTTTGTTTTGTCGTTTATGCCGCTTGCTTGTGAAAGTTATTTAGCAAGGTAGTCAGAAATAGACTTCTCAATACCTTTCGCGTCTAAGCCTAGCTCTTCATGTAGCTCGCCTTGAGTGCCTTGAGCAATGAACTTGTCAGGTAGGCCAAGGTTCAATACTGGCATCAGTAGTTTCTCTTGCATCAAGAATTCAATCACACCCGCACCCGCACCACCTGCGATTGCGTTTTCCTCGATAGTAACCAGTACATCGTGGTCAGCAACAAGTTGTTTGATCAGAGCTTCGTCTAGCGGTTTCACAAAACGCATGTCTGCAACGGTCGCATCGATAGCGTCAGCGGTTTGAAGCGCACTTTCTAAGAAGGTTCCGAAGCTTAGGATAGCGACTTTCGAGCCATCTTTTGCTTTCGCACTTTCACGAACGATACGACCCTTACCAATCTCAAGCGCAGTAAACTCACTTTGGATCTCAGTGCCCATGCCATTACCACGAGGGTAACGAACGGCACTTGGACCTGTGTGTTGGTGGCCTGTGTATAGCATTTGGCGACATTCGTTTTCGTCACTTGGTGCCATGATCACCATGTTTGGAATACAACGCATAAAGCTTAAGTCGAACGCACCTTGGTGTGTTTGACCATCGGCACCGACAAGACCTGCACGGTCAATCGCGAACATGACCGGTAGATCCATGATAGCTACATCGTGGATCAACTGATCGTAGCCACGTTGTAGGAAAGTCGAGTAGATAGCCACAATCGGTTTATCACCCGCAATCGCCATACCGGTTGCTAGCGTCACAGCGTGCTGCTCAGCAATAGCAACGTCGAAGTATTGTTCTGGATATTCTTTAGAGAAACGTACCATGCCAGAGCCTTCACGCATTGCAGGCGTGATCGCCATCAGCTTAGGATCTTGCGCGGCCATATCACACAGGAAGTCGCCAAAAATCTTAGAGAAAGTTGGTTTAGAGCTGGTGCTCTTAGGCAGACTTGAGTGTGCTGGATCGAATTTCGGTACGCCGTGGTAACCGATTGGATCTTTCTCTGCTGGCTCGTAACCTTTGCCTTTCTTAGTCATGATATGCAGGAACTGAGGGCCTTTAAGGTCTCTCATGTTCTTCAGCGTTTTAATCAGCTCATTCACATCGTGCCCATCAATTGGACCAATGTAATTAAAGCCTAACTCTTCAAACATGGTGCCAGGAACAACCATGCCTTTTAGGTGTTCTTCTGTACGACGAACCAGCTCTTTAATCGGCGGAACGCCAGATAGCACTTTCTTGCCGCCCTCACGAATAGACGTGTAAAGACTGCCAGAAAGAACTTGAGCTAGGTGGTTGTTCAGAGCACCTACGTTTTCAGAGATCGACATCTCGTTATCGTTAAGGATAACCAGCATGTCATTGTGAATATCGCCCGCGTGGTTCATAGCTTCGAATGCCATACCCGCAGTAATCGCGCCATCGCCAATCACACTCACGACTTTACGGTTCTTGCCTTCTTTCTTTGCACTGATAGCCATACCAAGTGCAGCACTGATCGAAGTTGAAGAGTGACCAACCGAAAGGGTGTCGTATTCGCTCTCTTGACGCCATGGGAATGGGTGTAGCCCATCTTTTTGACGGATAGTCGACAAGCGGTCGCGACGACCAGTAAGAATTTTATGCGGGTATGCTTGGTGGCCAACATCCCAAACCAACTGGTCAAAAGGTGTGTTGTACACGTAGTGCAGAGCAACGGTTAGCTCTACTGTACCTAAGCCTGACGCTAAGTGACCACTTGATTGGCTCACCGAGTTAAGAAGGTAGGTACGTAGTTCATCACAAAGCTGTGTAAGCGTCTCTTTCGGGAGGAGACGCAAATCCTCTGGCTTATCAGCTAAAGCAAGAGTTGGGTACTTTGATATATCAAGAGTCATAGGTAATGCGCGCTTATTGTCTTAGTTCTTGCGCTCGATGACGTATCGGGCGAACTCTTCGAGTAACTGGGTATTGTATGGGATTGCAGCCAAAGCTTGAAGCGCTTCCTGTAGCAGAGTTTGCGCTTTTTCTTGAGCGCCCTCTAAACCTAGCAAAGAAGGGTAGGTGCTTTTGTTTAATTCTTGGTCAGAACCCTGTGGTTTACCCAAAGTTTCAGTATCGCTGGTGATATCTAAAATATCATCTTGAACCTGGAATGCTAATCCAATGGCATCGGCGTACTTATCTAATTGAGGCATCACTTCAAACGCTTTTTCGCCAGCAGCGAGTGCACCTAAACGAATCGCACATTTCATTAGAGCGCCCGTTTTATTGCGGTGAACTTCTTCTAACTCTTCTAGCGTGACAGAGCGGTTTTCAGCTTCAATATCAAGTGCTTGTCCAATACACATACCTTGTGCACCAGAGGCTTCAGCTAGGCGTTGAATCATTCGAACGCGATTGCTTTCCCCGTCAGCACTTAATGTGCCTTCCGCAAGTATAGTAAACGCGAGAGTTTGTAGTGCATCGCCCGTTAAAATTGCCGTTGCTTCATCGTATTTGATGTGGCAAGTCTGATGGCCACGACGCAGTTCATCGTCATCCATAGCTGGAAGGTCGTCGTGAATCAAAGAATAGGCATGAATACATTCGATTGCAGAGGCTGGAGTATCGAGTTCTTCAGCGGAGCAGCCGAGCATTTCCCCTGTAATGTAGACAAGAAATGGACGTGCGCGTTTACCGCCTAAAAGTAACCCATAACGCATCGCGTTGATCAGGTTCTGATTTTGGTGTGGCAGGCGATCAAGCCAAAGGTTCAGTTGCTCGTTATTACGTGCTTGATAAGACAATAAAGTCTCGATCATAGGGGATCTCATACAATTCGTTATTCTGGTTGTGGGTTAAAGTCACTAAGTTCTGCGTTTTCATCATTTTGCAGTAGGATGCTAACACGCTGTTCAGCATCGTTTAGTTTGCTTTGACCGGCACGAGCGAGGGAGATACCTCGTTCGAACTTCTTCAGCGCATCATCTAAAGCTAGATCACCATTTTCTAGTTGATCAACCAAGCCATCAAGCTCTTCGATTGCTGCTTCAAAGCTCATATTTTCAGGTTTCTTAGTAGCCATAATAAATCTGCGTTTGGAAAGATGAACGAACGTTACCCTAGGCCGCTAAGATGGTCAAATGTAACCAAGAAATTTTGCTAGAAAGTTCGTTTTTAAGGGGCTTGAACTTACTTTGCTTGAATAACCTTAGCTTTATCGAGTTTATGCGCTACCTATTAAGAGCAAAGTAAGCCAATAGTTGGGATTCAAAAACGAAAAGTGTGATACTTAGGCCAAGAATTTACTAAAAGATCTTATAGTCTTGCCGATACAAAGATTATCGTCGACATAGAGCTACAAAAAAGCATGAGGAGTGCTCAGTGGATTTAGCAACCCTAATAGGTTTGATTGGTGGATTTGCCTTTGTAATCATGGCAATGATCCTAGGTGGAAGCCTCGGGATGTTCTATGACACGACATCCATTTTGATCGTAGTTGGTGGCTCAACCTTTGTTGTTCTGATGAAGTTCACCATGGGGCAGTTCTTTGGTGCGACTAAAATTGCAGGCAAAGCCTTCATGTTTAAAGCCGATGAACCTGAAGATCTTATCGCTAAAGTGGTAGAGATGGCGGATGCAGCGCGTAAAGGTGGCTTCTTAGCACTCGAAGAGATGGAAATCAGTAACAGCTTCATGCAAAAGGGCATCGACCTGTTGGTCGATGGCCATGATGGAGATGTAGTACGTGCAGCATTGCAAAAAGACATCGCATTAACGACTGAGCGTCACGAGCAGGGCGCGAAAGTGTTCTCTGCATTTGGTGATGTTGCTCCTGCGATGGGTATGATTGGTACCTTGGTTGGTTTGGTTGCCATGCTTTCGAACATGGATGATCCAAAAGCGATCGGTCCTGCGATGGCGGTAGCACTTTTGACCACTCTGTACGGTGCGATTCTTTCGAACATGGTGTTCTTCCCAATTGCTGACAAGCTTGCGCTACGTCGTGACCAAGAGACACTTAACCGTCGTCTAGTTATGGATGGTGTATTGGCTATTCAAGATGGTCAGAACCCACGAGTTATTGATGGTTACCTCAAGAGCTACCTCAACGAAGGTAAGCGTACGATTGATGGTGAACCCGCGTAAGAGGAGTTTAAGATGGATGAAGAGAATCCATGTAAATGTCCTCCTCCGGGGTTACCTCAATGGATGGGGACATTTGCTGACTTGATGTCACTGCTGATGTGTTTCTTCGTACTGCTGCTCTCATTTTCTGAGATGGACGTACTGAAGTTCAAACAGATCGCTGGCTCGATGAAATTCGCGTTTGGTGTACAAAACCGCTTGGAAGTGAAAGACATTCCTAAAGGCACCAGCATTATTGCACAAGAGTTCCGCCCTGGTCGCCCAGAGCCAACACCTATAGATGTGATCATGCAGCAAACTATTGATATTACGCAGCAAACGCTTGAATTTCATGAAGGTGAATCTGAGCGAGCTGGCGGCACCATGCGTGACCAAGGCAAGATGACCGGAGGCAAGTCGCCAGAGGTTTCGACTCACGATAATCAAAACTCTGAGTCAGACCAACAGCAACAACAAGCTGAAGCTCAATCGCAAGAGATGGAAACCTTGATGGAAAGCATCAAGAAAGCGTTGGAGCGAGAAATCGACCAAGGCGCGATTGAGGTGGAAAATCTTGGCCAGCAGATTGTTATTCGAATTCGTGAGAAAGGCGCATTCCCATCGGGTTCTGCTTTCTTACAACCTAAATTTCGCCCATTGGTGAGACAGGTCGCTGAATTAGTAAAAGATGTACCGGGCATTGTCCGAATCTCAGGGCACACCGATAACCAACGTCTTGATTCAGAGCTTTATCGCTCAAATTGGGACTTGTCATCACAGCGAGCAGTGTCTGTCGCTCAAGAGATGGAAAAAGTACGCGGTTTCTCTCATCAACGCTTGAGAGTGCGTGGCATGGCCGATACTGAGCCTGTGGAGCCGAATGATACTGAATGGCAACGTAGCCTTAACCGCCGCGTTGAAATCAGCATCATGCAGGGTGAACCGCTTTACAGTGATGAAGTGCCTGTTATTAATGAGTAGCCGATATGTGCACGCGGTAGTGAGCAGATAGCATCGAAAGCCCAACCTTATAATGAGGTTGGGCTTTTTGTTTGCTGTTCTTCAATCATCTCTCTGCTGTATTTATGTCGTTTCGAAACCTGCTACTTTTAATAACAGGCAGTTTAATGATGGTGTTGCAGCAAGCACTCTTTTCCTTGCTTCACTTTCTCATGTATAATTCGCGCCCTTAGATTTAGATATGATCTATTCTTGCTTCAAGTGCTGGGTAAATTCTCTAATTTACTTGGCGATGAGCGTTTTCAAAATTTTGAACATTAATGTTGTGAAAGTACTATGAAATTTATTGTTAAGCCCCATCCGGAAATTTTTGTAAAAAGTGAATCGGTGCGTAAGCGCTTCACAAGGATTCTAGAGTGCAACATTCGTAACGTTATTCAACGTCGCTGTGAAAGTGTTGCGGTATTCAACCGTCGCGATCATATCGAAGTGACGTCTGAGAGTGACCAGTACTACACAGAAGTGTTAGAGGCTCTGACTCACACTCCAGGTATTCACCACTCTCTTGAAGTACAACAGTCTGAATTCAAAGACTTGCACGATATTTACGAGCAAGTACTAGAACGCAGCCGTGCTGACATTGAAGGCAAGACTTTCTCTGTTCGTGCTAAGCGTCGTGGTAAGCATGACTTTACATCTATTGAACTTGAACGCTACGTAGGCGGCGGTCTAAACCAAGCCGTTGAGTCAGCGAAAGTTCGACTTAAGAACCCAGACGTAACCGTTAAGGTTGAAGTGGCTAACGATAAGCTAAACCAAGTACTGGCTCGTCATAAAGGCCTAGGTGGTTTCCCTCTTGGTACTCAAGAAGACCTACTGAGCTTGATCTCTGGTGGTTTCGACTCTGGTGTTTCAAGCTACCTGCACATCAAGCGTGGCTCTAAGGTTCACTACTGTTTCTTCAATCTTGGTGGCCCTGCGCACGAGATTGGCGTTAAGCAAGTAGCTCACTACCTATGGAACAAATACGGTTCATCTGCAAAAGTGAAGTTCATCTCTGTAGACTTCGAACCTGTTGTTGCAGAGATCCTTGAGAACGTAGAAGACGGTCAAATGGGCGTTGTTCTTAAGCGTATGTTCATGCGTGCTGGTGGTATGGTTGCAGAGCGTTTTGGTATTGAAGCGCTAGTAACAGGTGAAGCACTTGGTCAGGTTTCTAGCCAAACGCTAACTAACCTTCGTCACATCGATAACGTGACTGATACTTTGATTCTTCGTCCGCTTATCAACTGGGACAAAGAAGACATCATTGACCTTTCTCGTATCATCGGTACTGAAGACTTCGCTAAAGTAATGCCTGAGTACTGTGGTGTTATCTCTAAGAAGCCAACAGTGAAAGCGAAGAAAGGCAAACTGGAAGCAGAAGAAGCTAAGTTTAACTTTGAAGTGCTGGATCAAGTGATCGAGAACGCTCGTGTTATGGATATCCGTGACATCGAGAAAGAGAGCCAAGAGCAAGCGCCTGAAGTTGAACAAGTTCAAGCTGTTGCTGAGCACGCTATCGTTCTTGATATCCGTAGCCCAGAAGAAGAAGACGAAAGCCCATTAGAGATCGATGGTGTTGAAATTAAACACATTCCGTTCTTCAAGCTTTCGACTCAGTTCGGTGACCTAGACCAAGATAAAGAGTACTTGCTGTACTGTGACCGTGGTGTAATGAGCCGTCTACAGGCGCTCTACCTACAAGAGCAAGGCTTCCATAACGTTAAGGTTTACCGCCCATAGTGGAGTGTGACCAACCGTTAATCATTTGCAAAGCCGCTTACTGAAAAGTAAGCGGCTTTTTTATTTTCTATTGTGAATGATTTACAGTAGTCAGACAGAGTCGTGATTTTGGGCGTGCTATCGTCATGCTCAGATTCAAAATTTTTGATTGATAGAGAGAGTGAGCTCTAAACAGGTTTATAAGTACCGAAGAAGTGTGAGTATCTTGAAGTATTCTGTTACTTTTTAGTGCAACTCAATGGTGCTATTTGTATGTGTTCAGTTGATTATTTGAGTGGGTATCTGATTCTGTGATTAGCGATGAAAAATAATAAAGATTAATTAGCACAGCTATTGATAAACTTGTTGTTACATTTCTTTGCACATAAAAAAACACCGCCCATAAGGCGGTGTAAACAAATTTGACAGACAGGTCAAAATAAATACAGGAAGTACATGCCTCGTTTCAGTATAGAACTGCAACAAAACATTTGGTAGAACTCTACCCAACTCGAAAAGAACGAGTTTGCAAACACAACATCGCAGGAGCTAAGCCAATTGATTCTAGAGAGAATCAAGCCGTTCAGGCTAGCTGCTGCGGGATGAAATATAGAATTTCTCTGGCCGCTAGGCAATGGACAAATTATAATGTTTCAGATAAAAAAAACTAATGCTTATTTAGAGAGTAACTATGTCTCGTCGATTACCCCCATTAAACTCGCTAAGAGTGTTTGAAGCTGCTGCTCGACACTTGAGTTTTACGCGTGCCGCAGAAGAGTTGTTTGTTACTCAAGCGGCGGTCAGTCATCAGATCAAAGCGCTTGAAGAATTCTTATCTTTGAAGCTGTTTCGCCGAAGAAACCGCTCTTTGCTGCTGACTGAAGAAGGCCAAAGCTACTTCTTGGATATCAAAGATATTTTCACATCACTGGCAGAAGCGACGGACAAAGTGCTTGAGCGAAGTGAAAAGGGCGCATTGACCATCAGTTTACCGCCGAGTTTTGCCATTCAATGGTTGGTACCAAGGCTTGCCGACTTTAATCAGCAAGAACCTGACATTGATGTAAGAATCAAAGCCGTTGATATGGATGAAGGTTCGCTGACTGATGATGTAGATGTGGCTATTTACTATGGCCGAGGTAATTGGTCAGGGCTTAGAGCCGATAAGCTTTACCAAGAATACTTGATCCCTCTTTGCTCACCTTCCGTGCTGCTAGGAGCTAAACCATTAGAATCTCTAAGCGATTTGGCATGTCATACGTTACTGCATGATACTTCTCGAAAGGATTGGAAACAGTTTGCTAAGCAAAATGGCATTGACGGGGTTAATGTTAATCACGGTCCTATCTTCAGTCACTCAACCATGGTGCTGCAGGCGGCTGCTCACGGCCAGGGGATTGCTCTTGGTAACAATGTGTTGGCGCAACCTGAAATCGAAGCAGGTCGTTTGATTGCGCCTTTTGATGAAGTGTTGGTGAGTAAAAACGCTTTCTATGTGGTTTGTCATGAGAAACAAGCTGACATGGGTCGTATCGCCACTTTCCGCGACTGGATGCTAGCGAAAGCGCAAAGTGAACAAGAGGACTTACTCGATGAATAACGTCATCATTGATGGTGAAGACAACCCAATCACCTTTATCTTCGCTCACGGCGCGGGTGCAGGCATGGACCACGAGTTCATGCAGTCAGTGGCAAAAGGGTTGGCCTTTAAAGGGATACGAGTGATTCGTTTCAACTTCCCTTACATGATCAAGCGTGCTGAAGATGGCAAGCGTCGCCCACCAGACAGAGCTCCCAAGCTCCTTGAAGCCTACCAAGAGATCATCGAACAAACAGATGCCGACAAGCTTGTGATTGGTGGTAAGTCGATGGGAGGACGCATGGCGAGTCATCTGTCTGAACTGGATAAAGTGGCAGCGATGGCGTGTTTGGGTTTTCCTTTCCATCCCCCGGGCAAACCAGAGAAGTACAAAGGCGAACATCTTGCTGAGCTCGCTAAGCCGTGTCTTATTTTACAAGGCGAGCGCGATACCTTTGGTAAGCGTGAAGAGTTTGCTGACTTCAATTTATCGGATTCAATTCGTGTTGAATTTATTCCTGATGGCGACCATAGTTTTAAGCCTCGTAAGAGTTCTGGTTACACCGAACAGCAGAATATTGCGTTAACCGTTGAGAAGTTGTCAGCGTTTATCAAAGAGGTGCTCAATGAAAAGTAAGTATTTACTCACTTTTTCAGGCATTTCTGGTGCGATCGCTGTGATGCTTGGGGCCTTCGCCGCGCACGGTTTGAAGGCTATCTTGCCAGAGTATCTTTTGGGTGTGTTCGAGACGGGTGTTCAGTACCAATTTATCCATACTCTAGCGATATTGGCGTGTGGTGCTTTGCTACAGATGAAACTTGGCGCTAAATCACAAAAATATTTTTTCATTGCGGCAATTTGCTTTATCATCGGCATCCTTTGTTTTAGTGGCAGCCTTTATGGGCTAGCACTGACAGGAATAAAATGGTTTGGCCCTATAACACCGTTTGGTGGTCTACTATTTATCATTGGTTGGGGAGTTTTCTCCTTCGCTGCTTTGAATATAAAAGAGGTAACTCAGTGAAACACGTACTACTTTATTGTCGCTCTGGTTTTGAAAAAGAATGTGCTGGCGAAATTCAAGACAAGGCAACACAACTGGAAGTGTTTGGTTTTCCTCGCCTAAAGAATAATACCGGCTTTGTATTGTTTGAATGTTACCAAGCAGGTGAAGCGGATAAGTTAATCAAAGAGATCGATTTCCAATCACTGATCTTTGCTCGTCAAATGCTAGCAGTGGCGGTTGAAATCAAAGACCTGCCAACCGATGACCGTATTTCTCCAATTCTTGAGGCGCTTTCTGAGAAAGAAGGCTTCCCTCGTTGTGGTGATATCCGTATCGAAACACCAGATACTAACGAAGCAAAAGAGCTTTTGAAGTTCTGCCGTAAGTTTACTGTGCCGATGCGTCAAGCGATGCGTGGTAAAGGCCTGATGACAGCGAAAGATAACGCTAAGAAGCCTGTGCTTCATTTATGCTTCATCGCTCCAGGTCACTGCTTTGTGGGTTACTCTTACCCAACCAATAACTCACAGTTCTTTATGGGTATCCCTCGTCTGAAATTCCCATCAGATGCGCCAAGCCGTTCTACATTGAAGCTAGAAGAGGCATTCCACGTATTCATACCTCGAGATGAGTGGGACGAGCGTCTGGCTCCAGGTATGTGGGGTGTTGATTTAGGTGCATGTCCAGGTGGTTGGACTTACCAGCTGGTTAAGCGCTCGATGTTCGTTCACTGTGTTGATAACGGCATGATGGCAGACAGCCTAATGGAAACGGGTCAAATTAAGCACCACATGGTGGATGGCTTTAAGTTTGAACCAGACCGTAAGAACGTAACTTGGATTATCTGTGACATGGTTGAGAAGCCAGCGCGCGTTGCACACCTTATGGGGGAGTGGATCATCAAAGGCTGGGCGAAAGAAGCACTATTCAACCTTAAACTGCCTATGAAAGGCCGTTACGATGAAGTACTGCAAGATATCGAGAACCTAAAAGTGTTCCTTATTGAGAACAAAGTGAAGTTTAAGATGCAGGCTAAGCACCTTTACCACGATCGCGAAGAGATCACGGTTCACATTCAGGCGCTTTCAAACATCTCACCGCACTAATATTTACGTTAGGGTGTCAGTGAAAAAATGCTCCTTTAAGGAGCATTTTTGTATCAATACCATCGAGTCACAGCGACTTAAGTGTTCGCTTCGTAGCGAATATCTTGCAGATTGAACCCTAAATCGATATCGGTTTTGAGGGCCGATACTTGCTTACATACACGAGCGGATTCGATGTGTTCGTCGAACTTCTTACGGTATTTTTTCGGTAGATCTTCTGCTTGGTAGGCCGCTTCGATATCTGGGTAGGTGGTTAATATCTCTTTGGCTGCTTTTGGTCCGACTCCTGGGATCCCCGGAACTTGACTAGAGCTGACACCTGTTAAGCCCCAGTAATCCGCCAGTTGTTCAGGTTTAACGCCAAACTCAGCTTCGATAAAGGGTTTATCTAACCAGCGGTGCTGGAAGTAATCTCGGATCTGTAGAGTAGGTGATAGCAGTTGGCAATACCCTTTATCTGTCGAGATGATGGTGACGGTTTCTCCGTGGTCAGCCACTTTCTTTGCCAGTGTTGCGACTAGGTCATCCGCTTCATCGCCATCAGACAGCAGTGAATCAATGCCTAATTCCCACCAAGCTTGTTGGATAGCATCAAGGCCTTTCATTAATGGCTCTGGCATCGGTTTGCGGTTCTGCTTATAAGCAGGGAGCACATCTGCGCGCCAGCCACGGTCTTGTAAATGGTGATCAAATACCGCGATGATGTGGGTGGGTTTTGATTCATTCAGAATCTTATTGAGAGTGCGAGTTGTCGTGGTGACGGTTCTTGCTATATCGGTTGGGTCCGGCTGAACAGAGTGCACGCGTCGGATGAGGTTTAAGGCATCGATAATAACAAGATGGATAGACATAAGTTTCCACTAAATAGGCAATAAAAAAGGGGCTGCTAGCCCCTTATAGTAACGTATCACTTGGTGAGTTGAAACGTTAGCGACGTATACGTCAGGACTTGTTTAGTTTTACGCTTGTCACCTGTTATCAGTCGCTTGCTATTATTAGCTACTAGACACAATCTTATAGCAAGGCACGTAGTCCGTACCACCCGGTAGCTTCATTCGATGTTGCTCCACAAAGTCATTCAGCAGTTGGTCCATTTTGGTCATTAGGTCTTTGTCGCCATCAATCAGGAATGGACCGTGCTTCTCGATCTCCAGAATACCCTCAGCTTTGACGTTACCTGCGACAATACCTGAGAACGCTTTACGTAAATTAGCGGCTAGGCTCTCTGTTTTTTGGTCCATATGAAGATCAAGCGCCGCCATAGATTCGTGTGTCGGATCGAATGGCAGTTGGAACTCAGGCTCAATATGCAGTGACCAGTTGTAGCTGTAGGCATCGCCGGTCTCTTTACGGTGAGAGCGCACATCTGGCATCGCTTGTTTCATGATTTTCGCAGCGCGAGCAGGATCATCAATCACGATCTCATAATGTTTCTGCGCGTCAGGCCCTAAGGTTTCACCGATGAACTTATCGATAGAGCGGAAGTAGGCTTCACTCTCTTTCGAGCCGGTTAAGACAATCGGCATTGGTTGTTCGGCGTTATTCGGGTGCATCATGATCCCTAAGATGTACAGTAGCTCTTCGGCCGTGCCGGGGCCGCCTGGGAAAATGATGATGCCATGCGCCATACGAACGAATGCCTCAAGACGCTTCTCGATATCTGGCATGATCACCAGCTCATTCACGATTGGGTTTGGTGGCTCAGCGGCAATGATTGAAGGTTCTGTCAGCCCTAAGTAACGATGATCAGTATAACGTTGCTTAGCGTGACCAATAGCCGCGCCTTTCATTGGCCCTTCCATCGCACCCGGTCCACAACCGGTACAGATGTTCAGCTCACGTAGGCCAAGTTCATTACCCACTTCGCGAGTGTATTGGTATTCAGTGGCATTAATAGAGTGACCACCCCAACATACAATCAGGTTAGGCTCTATACCCGGTGTAAGTGCGCCTGCATTTCTCAGAATACCAAATACGAGGTTGGTAATGTGAGTGGCATTAGTCAGGTTGAGCCTTTGGTTATCTGCGAGGTGCATGTTGACGTAAACAATGTCACGCAGCACTGAAAATAGGTGCTCTTGGATACCTTTGATGATCTCACCGTCGACAAAGGCATGCTCTGGTGGGTTGCTCAGCTCGAGTTTGATACCACGCTCACGTCGCACTACCTCAACATCAAACGATTGATACTTGTCGAGTAACTCTTTGGAGTTGTCGGTGTGGCTACCTGAGTTGAGTACCGCTAACGTACAGTTACGATACAGTTGGTACAGATCACTAGACGCGGTTTTCTTAAGACGCTCAACCTCAAGTTGAGAGAGTAAATCCATGCTACCGGCAGGGCTGATATGAGTGATCATAGTGCCTCCTTGTTGAAAAGAGCAGGGGACGTTGAAGTGACCCTCTGGCTCGAGAGTGAGAAGCAAACGTTGAAAGTGTTTGGTTAAAGGTGGGAGAGAGTTAACCAGACGAAACGGATACGACAGCGTTGCTTGCCAAGAATGCTTGTTAAGCGAATGTTAATCATTAGCTTAGCAAACATTGAGGGAAATGGTATGTGATAAGTATTTGAAAAAATGAAATAAATTAAATCTAAGGTTGGCTTAGTGCCAAACAAGTTGGTTAGTACCGCGTTGCTTTGCTTTGTTTAGCGTCTTATTGAGTCTCTCTAATACTTCTTCTGGTGTATCTGACTCTTTAAACTGAGTGCTTGCCGCACACAAGGTAATCGTGATTTGTTGGTCACGGAACTTAAAGGGCAAACGACTTACTTGAGTTTGGATGTTTTGAATGACCTGGTGGCAATATTCATCAGTTTGCTCAGGCAGCAATAAGACAAATTCTTCACCTGAAAAACGAGCCACAGTATCAGTGGTACCTGCTTCTTTGGTGATGGTTCTTGCGATGATTTTGAGTGCTTTGTCGCCCGCGGTATAACCAAAGCTATCGTTAATCGCTTTGAAGTTGTCGATGTCGAGCAGCACTACTCTTAATGAGTGTTGCGCACGGATCCAGCGTCGATACTCAAGCTCTAAGCGATCAGTAAAGGCGGTGCGATTGTAAACCTTTGTCAGCGGGTCAAGCAGCATGCGTTGAGCCTGATCTTCCAAACGCTTACGGTAATCTTGGGTGACTTCATACAGTGAATCTAACTGAGTCTTTCCGTAATTCATTCTCTCTATTAGAGCTTGTTCTTTTTGCTCTGCGTGGTTCAATCTTTCCGAAAGAGAGGCTATTTCACTGAGCAGCGGGTTAATCGAGCGCTTTAAACTATCAATATCTTTTGCTTTCTCTACAGAGTTTTGGCTCTTAGTGACAAGTTCATTTAACTCAGAGTTAAGCCCTTGGCGGTGCTCAAAGTAGCTTTGGCTCTGGTCGGTATTTTGGTCTGCCGTTTTGATGCTGGAAGCTAGAGATGAATTAAGCTGATCAACAAATTGTTCAGACTTCTTACGTTCTAGGTTGGTGCCTTCAATGACCAGTTTGAGGATCTGAAGTGTCAACTCAAGTAGGTTTTGTGTGGAAACACCAAGCAGCAGCTTCGCTCGAATATCGGTAAGGAGATCACCCGATTCACCCTCGAAATCAAGTTCAGTGATCAGATGTTGTAATTCATTTGATAGGTCGGAAAGGAGCTCTTGTTCCGGAGAATACGTAGCGTCGGCAAAATGAGTGCGTGAGTTATTCGCCATAATCTTAATGGCACGCTCATAAATACCGAGAAGTTTCATGGCATGATCGACTTTTTGACTGCCATTGCATTCGGAGAAGCTAAGTAAGTTTCGTAGGTCGCGTTTAAGCTGCGCTGGAAGGCCTGTTATGCGCTGCAGCGTTTCCCCACTGTGCTTAATGCTATCGTCCAGATATCCGTTCTGTTTATCCATAGCCAACGTTTTCTGCTTAAGCATCCTTTCTAATACTGCCAGCTTTGGGATCATCGAGCTAATGTCTTTTTGCTTTTCTAGCTCTTCCCTAAGGGCAATGAGATTTTCATCTAAATGACTGTTACTGCCAACACATGCATCACTTAAAGATGTGACGATACGCTTTAGAACTTTCTGTTCTCTAATAAACTTGAACGAAGTGTCTCTTTGCGTCAAACGGACCTGCTCCAACTGAGATTTCAGCTGGTGGAGTTGCGCCTGAATGTCTTTTTCAAGAATGCCCATAGATGTATTAATTAGCGCCGCGTAGACCGATCTCGATCATTTTGATGAAATTCCGTTACATCGATAATAACAAAACTAAAAATAAGGTCACGACTTGCCGCTCTTAACCGCTCGCAAATCAGTCATCTTTTAGCATTTTTTTGATGTTGTCCTCATTCTGGTACGACGATTGTATTTTTATTAACCCTTGATTAATCGCATGTTTACACGCTTCTCTTATGTTACCAGTTGCAAGGCTCGCTGCTGGTGCATTATCGATAGCTTTTAGGTATACCCATTGGCTACTCCGCTCTTTGAGGCTGATCTCACGAGCTAGATTGGTCGACATCAATAATACGTCGAGCAACTCTTGATCGTTAATTGCGGTGTAAGCGCGTGGTAAAAACGGGTAGTCAGCGATGCCCATACGGACCGTTCGGTTGATGTTACGCTCTGTTTCGAAGTCATTCACCCAAGATTGAATTTTTCTGAACATGGCCTCAGGCGATAAATCACGGTCGGCGTTGGGCTCGATATAAAGCAGGTTCGCATCCGAGAAGTGGTAAACACGAGCTGGACCTTCAAGCTTAGATTTGAGGAATTCACCGAAAGCATCTTCCAGTTCTAAACCGGCTTTGTAACCGTTCTGCGTGTACATGTTGCGCAAGAACGGCAAATCGATCATCACAAAGCGCAAACGATCGTTCAGTGGTTCATGAATCAATTCACCCATCTGCCATTGCTCAAAGGTTTGGCTGGTTTGCTCCAAAGAGTTTGAGAGCTTCGCATTGAGCATTCTTAGGTTAGGAAGCTTCGAACGCGAGTGCGTAAAGAGATCTGTGCGTAGTGAGTCCACTTCTTTGGCCAAGGTTTGAATGAGGTAGCCTCGGCGTAGCACAAAGAAGAACAAGACAATGCTGAACAAGAATAGGGCGAACGATATTTTTTGGAACTTACGATGCTCCAGTTTGTATTTCTCTAGCTCTTGCGCTTGTCCTGCATAGTGCAAGGTCTGCTCGGCAAACTCTTTCTGTTGGCGGAATGCATCTTCGCCAACACGGTTAAGTTTTTGCTGCTCTAAAGAGACAAGGCTGTTGTACTGCTTGAGGTTTGCTAGCGCCTGCTGTGGACGGCCAGCCTGCTCATAACCTAAAGAAAGTAAGTAGTACGAGCGTTGTGAAAGGCGCATGTTTTCTATCTGGCGTGAGATCTCAAGTGCGCGTGTTGCATGCTTAATCACGTCTTCGCTTTCTTGCAGGTGATAAGCCAACCCAGCCGATAACAGTGCGGCACGACCTTCCAGCTTTGGTATGTCGGTGTATTCCAGCAGCTCAAGGGCACGTGTTAGGTACTGTTCTGCTAAAGGGTAATTATAAAGGCGTAGGTAAGTCGCTGATAGGCTTAGGCGAATATCAATGACTTCGTGGATATCTCGGTCAGTACTTTCGTGATCAAGAACGTTGAAGAAGTGCACCAGGGCAAGGTTATATTTCCCTTGATAGAAGTACACGTCACCCATTTTCTTAAGCACTTGCGCTAAGACAGGCGAGTTTTCAAAGTTATCATAGAAATCAGCAGCTTGAGAAAGGTGCTCTAGCGCTTTATCTAAAACTTGGCGCTCAAAGAAAAGCTGAGCAAGTAGGCGGTTTACCTTGGCCAAGCGTGAACTCAGGTTGCCTTCGACTGATTTCCAATAGCCATACAACAACTCAGACAGCGCGTGGTTGTACTCTTTGTGGGTCAGATAAAACTCACCGACTGAGATGTGGTAGTCGATGGTGACTTTTTCAGAGTAGCGCTGGTCGAGGTAGGTTTTGGCTTCTTGATAGAACTTCTCAGCTTCGTCGACCTTGTTGTCGTAAGAGGCGATGTCGGCTTTTAACATGATCAAGCGATAGGTGATGCCTTCCGTCAAGCGTAAGGTTTTATTCACCGATTCTAGGTTTGCTTCAATACCTGCTAGCTCTGATTTTGCTTTGGCTGATTTTCTATCATTAAGCCAAACCAAGCGAACTTTTAGGATCTGGAGATCCAGCTTTAGGTAATCAAGCTTATAGGTTTTCGCTAGCTCAGAGGCCTTTTCGATGTGCTTGATAGCAATGCGAATATTGCCAAGGTTGTACTCTGCTTTAGCTAAGATCTTATACGCATCGATACTGCTGTTTGGTGTTCGAATAGAAGAGTCTGTCTCTTCGCGAGAAATAGCAGAAGGGCTTTTCTCGCGTTGATCGGAAAGGACACGAAGCGTGAGGTAGCTGTTGGCCATTTGTTTTGCTTGGCTCGGCTCGATCTCAACCAAGTTATTGGCTTCATTGAGCAGCGCCGACGAGTAGACCGACGCATTAACCGATGTGCTTAAGCTTAAAATAAATAGGCTAACGACGTATAACCAACGCATTTCAATGTCCCTTTAAAGATGAGGTAGGTTCCAATAAGTGTGTGGTTTGTATGCCTATTATTGGCGAGCCATACGCTTGTTGTGGCTTGGTCTATCTTGCTCTGTTGAACGGTACGGGTTGATATCCAGACCACCACGACGCGTGTAACGAGCAAATACGGTTAGCTTCGATGGGCCACAGTATTTCATGATGTCAGTGAAGATACGTTCGACACATTGTTCGTGGAATTCGTTGTGTTCACGGAAAGAAACTAAATAGCGTAGCAGAGCTTCACGGTCAATTTGCTTACCTGAATATGCGATCTCAACGCTGCCCCAATCCGGTTGATTAGTGATCAAACAGTTCGACTTCAATAGGTGGCTGTGCAGTGTTTCTTCGACTTCTTGTTCGCCAGCAGCGCCCTCAAGCAGTGATGCTTCAAAGTCATAGCTAGTGATGTGGATGTCTTGGTTGTCGATACATTCGCCTTCCATCGTTACGATAGGTTGGTTGGTGTAGTCGGTTACTGAGTTTACATTCACAATGACGGTTTCGCCTGCACATGCTGACAAATCTTGGGTCAGGCGCTCAGTGACTTGTTCCCAGTTTTCAAATTGAGTCTGGTTGTAGCTGTTCAGGTACAGTTTGAAAGATTTTGATTCAATTAAATTTGGGCTGGTTGCCGGGATGAAAACTTCGCCAACAGCCACTTGTGGTAGGCCATTGGTGTTTAGCCACGAAAGCTCGTACATAGTCCAAATATCATGACCAACAAAAGGCAGCTCGCCGTTTAGCGCAAGATCATCGCGATTAAGGCTACGAGGCACTGGTTGCAATAAACTTGCATCGTATTGGTTAGAGTACTCAGTTTTTTGGCCTAGGGTTAAACCCGCTAGCTCTTTTGCGTCAGAATATTTGCTCATACTTTCGTTTCAAATTCGATTAGAATGGGGTCGATTTTACTGAATCCCCATTACCCTGTCATTAAGTCATCGCCTATTCGACACGGAAAGGGCTCGGATTCTATTTATTATTTTGTGTTTAGGAGATTTTCATGACTCAACGTGCTCAAGACGCACTACTTTCTTTCAGTCAGCGATACGTTGACGCGTGGCAACAGCAACACCAAAGCTTACCTCGCAATGAGGAGTTGGTGGACGTGGTATCGCCATGTGTAGAAGAAAAGAGCGGCGATGCCGTGTTATGGAAGCACTATCCACGTGAGCAATTCGCGGATTTCACCAACGTTGAAACTGGCATTGAATTGACGCTGCACGAAGACATCAAAACCTTCTACGGTGCGCAATACAGCGCAGACATGAACGCGACCTTCGACGGTAACGAACTGACTCTATTACAGATTTGGAGTGATGAAGACTTCGAATGCCTACAAGAAAACATCTTAGGCCACCTCGTAACTCAACGTCGCTTAAAGCTAAAGCCTACGGTTTTTATCGCAGCGACTGACGCTGAGCTAGATGTCATCTCTATCTGTAACCTAACGGGCAACGTGATTTTAGAGCGCTTGGGCACCAAAAATCGAGATGTACTAGCCGAGACATTGGCAGAGTTTTTAGAAAAGCTACAACCAGCGGTATAAATAGATGTACGTACTAGAACTTCAATTTGAGTGTTTTGACAACACAACGGTAAGCGCTGTCGACAAGGCTGTTAATGGCTTAATGGATGCACTTCGTTATAACGGGCAAGTGTTGGGTCGTGAATTTCCTATCGTGATGGGTGACGGCGAATTTTATGTTCGCGTTGTCTGCCCAGAGCAAGACAGCTTGCACCCGCGTAACCACTCAGATTTCGTAAAAGTGTGTTTTGATCGCTTGTCTAACGCGAGCCTGCTTGCGCCTAAAATGCGTTTACTGGGGCGAGATCTTAACTCTGAAGAAGTGGCCGAAGACGAAGCGCCAAGCTGGCAGGTGTTGTACACGACGTTCGTTCATACCTGTTCGCCGCTACGCAGTGGTGACAGCTTGTTGCCGATCCCTCTGTATCGCAACCCGCCAACCTTCAATGGTGACCATAAAGCCGTATTGAAATGGCAGACTGAATGGCAAGCTTGTGATGAAGTCCAAATGGGTGGTGGTTGTCGTGCTGAACACGCAACTCTGACAGAGATTAGTGATACTAAAAGTGTGTTGTTCAAACGCGGTTGGGGCTTGAGAGGACGCATTGAATATCTCACGAAGATCCCGACTTATTACTACTTGTACCGCGTGGGTGGCATTAGCTTAAAAGCTGAAAAAGAGCGCAAATGCCCGCAATGTGGTGGCGAATGGCTGCTAGATGCGCCTATCCACGATATTTTCTATTTCAAGTGTGATGACTGCCGTCTGGTATCAAACATCTCTTGGGATCATCTTAAGTAATCCATAAAGCTTAATTTTCGATTCAAGGTATCGAAGTGTTGATCAATACTTCGATACTTATTCCTCTGTTTTCTCTCTGCTAGCTTCTCGTCTGTTTCTCTTTCTTTGACCTCCATATTGAGCATTAATCAGTATTGGGCTTTTCCAATATTGTCGAATCTATTTCGCCCTTAAGTACGCTCATTCTGTGCTGTATGTCTCTCTCTGTAGCCCTCAAGTATTCACCGAAATAATTCCACGTCCATCAACTTTTGATCATTTCAATAGTTAACTGGATCACAGTAATCAATCAGTTCCCTTTCAATTTATATTCCTCTCAATATAAATGGGATCGATCCCATGGGAATGTTCCCATTTATAAAAATAACGTAATTCTAGATCTTAAAGGAATGGACGATGAAACTGTTACCTATTGCTGCTGCACTCTCTACTGCTTTACTTGCACCTAATTTATACGCTGATGAAACCACGCCATTGGAGTTTAATGGCTACATGCGCGGCGGCGTTGGTCTGAGTAATGAAGGCGGTTCAAATAGTAAATGGGAGGTGAGTAAAGTTGGACGACTCGGCAACGAAAATGACCTGTATGGCGAGTTTGGTTTTAAAAAAGAAGTGTATGCTGAGGACGACGTTTCATTTTTAGTTGATTCCATGTTGTCGTACTGGCAAGGCCAAGATGAGAACGCGGCGGATAAAAGCGTGGATGTCGTTCAACTCAATGTTCAAGCAGTAGGGCTTTTTGAAGATAAAGATATTGGTATTTGGGCGGGTGAGCGCTACTACCAACGCCATGATGTTCACATTGTTGATAACTACTACTGGGATGTAAGCGGTATTGGTGCGGGTGTTGAACACATCAATATGGGCCCAGGTAAATTATCGGTGGCTTTGATTCAAGACACAGTGACAGGTGATGTGTTTGATGGCAAAGAAACCACAGCCATGATTGCGGATATACGTTATGCGGGTATTCCATTGTGGAACAATGCGGATCTTGAGGTCGGTATTGATATGAACTTTGCCAATGAAAAGCAGGGTCAAACGGTGGACGCAGATGATAGCGTGATGCTAACAGCCAGCCTAAATCAAAACCTAGCGGGTGGTTTCAACAAAACCATTCTTCAAGTAGCTAACTCTGGTTATGCCGAGCAGATGACCACCTTTGGTACAGGTAAAGGTATTGTTCGTGATGCAAACAACAACGATGCGGATGGCTTCCGATTGATTAACTGGGGTGTGCTTGCGATTGGTGAGAACATTGAATTTGGCCACACGGTTCGTTATGCGGCGTCATCGGGTGTGGGTGCGAATAACAGTGATGATGAGTCGTTCAGTGCAGTAATCCGTCCGCTTTATAAGTGGGACAAGCGTATGCGTACCATTCTTGAAATTGGCGGCTTTGTGGAGACCATTGATAACCAAGACGGCGCGGGCGGTAAGTTTACCGTTGCTCAGGCTTGGGTTCCGCAAGTGGGTTTTTGGTCTCGTCCTGAATTTCGTATCTTCGCCACTTACCTAAATGATGCAGAAAACGACAATGCCTTCGGTGAAGGAAAAAACAGTGAAATGAGCGTTGGTATGCAAGTGGAAGCTTGGTGGTAAGTCGAGCCTTTCTAACTAATTGCGGTACATAAAAAACTGCCGTAAATAAAAAGGGGCTGACGTTATGTCAGCCCCTTCGGGTATCTATACGATGCTGCAGTTTAGGTGATTACCAACCTTTAACTACGCCACCTTGGAAGATATCAGAAGCTGCGTTGTACACTTCTTCAGTTTGGTAAGCTTTAACGAAGTTCTGTACGTTTTCAGCGTTTAGGTTGTCTTCACGAGAAACGATTAGGTTTACGTAAGGAGAATCTTTGTCTTCAACGAATACGCCATCTTTTTGTGGAGTCAGGTTGATAGAGCTCGCGTAAGTTGTGTTGATGATAGAAAGCGCTACATCATCAAGAGAACGTGGCAGTTGTGCTGCGTCTAGTTCAACAATTGTTAGGTTCTTAGGGTTCTTAACGATGTCACGAACAGTTGCTAGAAGACCAGCACCTTCACGAAGCTCAAGAAGACCTTGTTGCTCAAGAAGCAGTAGAGAACGACCTAGGTTTGTAGGGTCGTTTGGTACTGCAATACGAGCACCGTCTTGGATTTCGTCTACAGATTTCACTTCTTTAGAGTAACCAGCAATTGGGTAAACAAACGTGTTACCAGCGATAGTCAGTTTGTAACCACGGTCAGCCACTTGCTGATCTAGGTACGGTGCGTGTTGGAATGCGTTGATGTCGATAGAGCCATCATCCAGTGCTGCGTTTGGTGTTACGTAATCTGTAAAAGTAACCAGTTCAACGTCTAGGCCGTACTGCTCTTTTGCTACTTTAGCTGCAACTTCAGCAACTTGCGCTTCAGCACCTGCCATTACGCCAACTTTTACTTTAGAAGTATCCACTTCTTTATCACCACAACCTGCTAGTACTAGCGCTGATGCTGCTGCTGCGATAGTAAGTAAACCTTTAAGGCTAAATTTCATAATAATCTCCTTTTAATAAATCTATTTAATTTGGTTCAGACGACTCTTGTCTTAGATAGTTTGCGTTTAAACGCTGAGTCTTTATCTGTGGTCAACGCGGCGAACTAATGAATCACCGATTGATTGAATAATTTGTACAAGCACAATCAACATCACTACCGTTACAGCCATGATGGTCACATCGTAACGGTGGAATCCGTAACGAATCGCGACATCACCTAGACCACCACCGCCTACAGTACCTGCCATTGCCGAGTAGCTCACCAGCGTCACTAGCGTAATCGTTACTGAGTTGATAATAGTCGGTAGTGCTTCAGGAAGCAGAACCTTATTGATGATTTGTGTTGGTGTTGCGCCCATCGATTGAGCTGCTTCTACTAGACCTGTTGGTACTTCAAGTAGTGCACTTTCGATAAGTCGAGCTACGAATGGGATAGCGCCAATTGTCAGTGGAACAATCGCTGCTGTTGTACCGATGAAGGTACCAATCAGCATCTTAGTCAGTGGGATAATCGCAACCATCAACACTAAGAAAGGCACTGAACGACCGACGTTCACAATCGCACCTAGAATCTTGTTTACTTTGGTGTTCTCTAACAGGCCACCTTTTTTAGTCGTGTGTAGAATCACGCCTAGTGGAATACCGACAGCGAAGCCTACAATGCCTGCGACAGCAACCATGTAAAGTGTTTCGCCTGTTGCGCCTAATAGAAGGTTACCGTTAAGGCTGATCCAGTCAGCAATCTCGTTGAAACTAAAGGACATAACCAAGCACCTCTACTTTTACATTGTTATCGCGTAGGAATTGGATAGCAGCATTATCATCTGCTTCATTACCGAACAGTTCAGCAACCATCATGCCGAACTTCACACCGCCGGCGTAATCAAGGTCAGAGCTTAGGATGCTGACATCGATATTGAATTTGCGTGCAATCTGCGTCATCAACGGAGCATCAACCGTAGCACCAGTAAACTCAAGGCGTACCAGCGGGTAGCTGCTGTTTACACGAGTCTGTTGCAAGCGTGCTTGGTAATCTTCGGGAATCGTCAGATCCAGCGTTGAACGAATGAATTGATGCGCAAGCTCAGTTTTAGGGTGAGCAAAGATGTCACCAACTGTGCCTTTCTCTACCAATTCACCACCGCCGATGATCGCCACTTCGTGACAAATGCTCTTAACCACATCCATCTCGTGCGTAATAAGCAGGATCGTGATGTTCAGCTTGCGGTTGATTTCACGCAGTAGCTCAAGAATCGATTGGGTAGTCGCAGGATCCAATGCGCTGGTCGCTTCATCACACAGCAGTACTTTCGGATCAGAGGCCAGGGCACGAGCAATCGCAACACGCTGTTTTTGACCGCCACTTAGGTTGGCAGGGTAAGTGTCACGCTTATCAGCCAAGCCAACGAGTTCAAGTAACTCACTCACTTTCGCTTCAATAATCGCTTTATCTTTACCAGCAAGTTCTAAAGGCAGTGCTACATTGTTAAATACAGTACGAGAAGACAGCAGGTTGAAGTGTTGGAATATCATGCCGATGTTACGGCGCGCTTCGCTAAGTTCAGATTTGCTGAGTTTTGTCAGGTCGATACCGTCAACAATCACTTCACCTGAAGTCGGGGCTTCCAACATATTTACACAGCGAATTAGGGTACTTTTGCCTGCACCTGAAGAGCCGATGACTCCAAAGATTTGACCTTGAGGAATGTGGAGGTTGATATCAATTAAGGCATTGATTTCTTTAGTGCCTTGATAAAAAACCTTGTTGACTTGATTCACTTTAATCATAGAGAAACCCGTGCAGGTAGAACAGAATAATATGTCGATAGCTCGCTCGATTTACAGACGATGCTATGGTGTTCTATGATCTAAGTCAATAGATATTTTTACGTCTAGACGGCTAAACGTCGATTGTATTGATAAGCTAGAAACAAATCGTTAACGAACGCAAAACTAAATAGATAGTGATGAAGCAAATAAAGCGTGTAATAATTAATGATTAATAGAGAGTTGATAGAGAACAAAATTTTGTCTAAACCTGCTGTTTTTTTAGATCGTGATGGTGTGATTAACATTGATCACGGCTACGTACATGATGAGCATGACTTTGAATACATCGATGGTGTGTTTGAAGCGGCGAAAGCGTTTAAAGATATGGGTTATTTATTGGTGCTAGTGACCAACCAATCTGGTATTGCTCGCGGCATGTTTAGTGAAGACCGTTTTCTTTCTTTAACGCAGTGGATGGATTGGAACTTTGTCGATAACGGCGTTGAGCTTGATGGCATCTATTACTGCCCGCACCACGCTGAACACGGTATTGGTGACTACAAGCAAGATTGTGAATGTCGTAAACCAAAGCCAGGTATGTTCATTTCTGCTCGTGACTTTCTGAAGATTGATATGGCTAACTCGGTCATGATCGGCGATAAAGCGGAAGACATGATGGCTGCAGAAGCGGCAGGTGTTGGCACAAAAGTACTGGTAAGAACCGGTAAGCCAATCACTGAAAAGGGTGAAGCGCTAGCTAGTGTGGTACTTGATAGCATTAAAGATGTACCTGCTTTCTTAAAAGGTTAAGACACTAAGTCTCTTTCACTTAGATATAAGTGTTGTTCACTATATAAAGATGAGGAACGTAGCATGAAAGCATTGTTGATAGCATCTCTATGTACGGTAGCGTTATTCGGGTGTTCTAAATCCGCAGCGCCTGATGGTGCAGTATCGGACGATCAATTCGTGACTTATCAATGTGAGTCTGACGCTTCATTTAAGGTCGCTTACCTTGGTAATGAAAAAGCGGTATTACGTTTGCCAGAGAATGAATATCGCCTCACTCAAATAGCGGCAGGTTCAGGAACGAAGTACATCTTAGATGATGGAACCTCTGAACTGATCAATAGCGTCACTTTACGTACCAAAGGTGACAACGCACGTCTAGAACTTGGTCGTGTCGTCTATAAAAATTGTCGAAAGTAAGTCATAGTTAACTCCTAAGATTTACAAACAGTTAAGTGAGGGGATCTACCCTCACTTTTTTTCTCTTCCCTTTAACGTTAGACTTTTTATGAGCAAAAAACTCACTATTCTCGATATTGCTAAGCTGTCCGGTGTTGGTAAGTCAACCGTATCTCGCGTTCTGACCAATGATCCAAAAGTGAAACCTGAAACCCGTGAAAGGGTGGAAAGAGTAATTCAAGAATCTGGGTACACGCCTTCAAAGTCTGCGCAATCAATGCGTGGTGGCAGTCAAAAAGTCATCGGCGTGATCATCTCTCGTTTAGATTCTCCCTCTGAAAACAAAGCCGTTAGCACCATGCTAGCTGAGTTGTATCGAGCGGATTACGACGTGGTGATCATGGAAAGCCAACTCGATAGAGATAAAGCCAACGAGCATCTTCAGGTTCTTAAGCGTCGTAACGTTGATGGCATTATTGTGTTTGGCTTTACGGACTGTGACATTCCAGCGATCGAAGCGTGGGAACACAAAGCCGTTGTTATCGCTCTGGATACCGAGAACGTAACGTCGATTAACTACGATAACCAACAGGTGATCAATAGTGCGTTAGCGCATCTATCGGATCAGGGTATCTTCGATGTCGGTTTTATTGGTGTTGATCCTAGCGATAAATCAACCGGTGAGTTGCGTCTTAAGGCTTACCTCGATTGGTGTGAAAGCACTGGAGTGATTGCGAACTATCGCACTGGCCAACTTCATCATGAAAGCGCTTATCAGCTGGTGGATGAGGTACTGACTCCTACAACTCAAGCACTTGTTTGTGCTAGTGACACATTGGCTCTTGGCGTGATCAAGCGTCTACAAGAATTACAACGTGAAGATGTGGTTGTAACAGGCGTTGGTGGCAATGATCTTCTCTCTTTCTTGTTCCCTCGCGTATTTAGTATTGATCCAGGCTATCAATCTGCAGGTAAGTTGGCGGCTAATCTATTGATCTCTCAGCTTTTAGGCAATTCAGAGATCTCTCATCACACTCAATCTCCGATTCTATAATCCACTCAATTAAGCGAAATTGAACCGCTTAGATTAAAATTAGAGTGTGATCTCTTTCAATTAATGGGACTGTTCCCATTTTAATTTATCATTCATGCGGGCATTATAATAACTGTGATTGGGAATGTTCCCATAGATCTGAATCTTGAGTGGTTATCACTGTATGGTTTAGATGAGTAATTGAATGAAACCAGGGTGGGGTAGTATGAGTAAGATAGCGAAGCAAGACGTTGCGCGTCTTATCGAGTTAGTCGGTGGCAAAGAAAATATTGCGAGTGTCAGCCATTGTCTGACTCGACTGCGTTTTGTATTGAACGATACAGAACAAGCGAATAAAGCAGAACTAGAAAAGCTGAAGCTGGTAAAAGGCTGCTTTACTAACGCAGGCCAATTCCAAGTCGTGATTGGCACTGAAGTTGATGAAGTGTACGCACTTCTGATTGAGCAAACGGGTAAAGAGGCGTCATCAAAAGATGAGTCTAAGCTAGCTGCTCGTCAGAACATGAACTTCCTTGAGCGTGGTATCTCCCATTTAGCCGAAATTTTCGTACCACTGCTGCCTGCCATCATTACTGGTGGTCTGATTCTTGGTTTCCGTAATGTGATTGGCGACATTCGCATGTTCGACGGCAAAACCCTCGTTGAAATCAGCCAATTCTGGGCAACTGTTCACTCTTTCTTATGGCTGATTGGCGAAGCGATTTTCTTCTTCCTACCGGTTGGTGTGTGTTGGGCGACGGTTAAGAAGCTTGGCGGAACCCCTATTTTGGGTATCACGCTCGGTGTGACCTTGGTTTCCCCGCAATTGATGAACGCTTACATGATAGGTAAATCGGTACCTGAGGTGTGGGACTTTGGCTTGTTCGTGATTGAGAAAGTCGGTTATCAAGCACAGGTGATCCCTGCGATGCTAGCGGGTGTGGCTCTGGCGTTCATTGAGACTAACCTTAAGCGTATTGTACCTTCTTATCTGTACCTTGTTGTCGTGCCATTTGTATCGATTATTTTGTCTGTGATTTTAGCTCACGCTTTCATTGGTCCATTTGGCCGTATGTTAGGTGATGGCGTAGCATTCGCGGCTAAAGCAGCAATGACGGGTGACTTTGCGATTCTTGGTTCAGTGGTATTTGGCTTCCTATACGCACCTTTGGTTATTACGGGTATTCACCACACAACCAACGCAGTCGACCTACAATTGATGCAAGACTTAGGCGGCACGCCAATCTGGCCTTTGATTGCGCTATCAAATATCGCACAAGCTTCAGCGGTTGTTGGCATCATCATCTTAAGTAAACGCGAAGGTGAACGAGACATCTCGGTTCCAGCAGCAATCTCTGCTTACTTAGGTGTAACAGAGCCAGCGATGTACGGCATCAACCTTAAATACAAATTCCCAATGCTGAGCGCAATGATCGGCAGTGCTGCAGCGGCTGCAATCTGTGGTAGTGCAGGTGTGATGGCGAATGGTATCGGTGTTGGTGGCTTGCCGGGCATCTTATCGATTCAACCGCAATATTGGTCTGTTTACTTAATTGCGATGCTGGTGGCGATTGTACTACCCGTCACGTTAACACTGTTCTTCTATAAACGAGCACAGATGAAAGGCGAGCTAGAAACCGCCAACGCGTAATGCATTAAATAAGCGATGGCTTCAAAGTGAGCCATCGCTTTTTCTCTTAGTTATAGCTATTTCTTTTAGTTATAACGGCTATTCGACCATGATTCACATGGTGATTTTTATTTTATATTTTCTGGTAAGTGAGTGTTAGAGATGGCGATGACTGAGCATGATGA
Organism: Vibrio crassostreae; assembly: GCF_024347415.1. NCBI lineage: Bacteria > Pseudomonadati > Pseudomonadota > Gammaproteobacteria > Vibrionales > Vibrionaceae > Vibrio > Vibrio crassostreae. Next base: position 2,724,037 of record NZ_AP025476.1, on the reverse strand, counting down.
AAGTTGGTGGAAAACCGCAACCATCTATCAAATCTACCCAAAGAGCTTTTGTGATAGTGGCAGTAAAGGTACTGGCGATATCAAAGGGATCATTTCAAAACTGGATTATCTTAAACACTTGAGTGTGGATGCAATTTGGTTAACCCCAGTTTACGCTTCCCCAATGATCGATAACGGCTACGATATTTCAGATTACTACGCGATTAACCCGCAATTCGGCACCATGGAAGACTTCGACTTATTGCTGGCTGAAGCGCACCAACGTGGTATTCGTATCGTGATGGACATCGTGGTAAACCACACTTCAACAGAACATGCGTGGTTTCAGTCGGCATTGGGTGACAAAAACAGCCCATACCGCGACTACTACATCTGGAAAGACCCAGTAGATGGCCAAGCACCAACTAACTGGCAGTCTAAGTTCGGTGGTAATGCTTGGGAACTAGATGAGGCGACTGGGCAATACTTCCTACACTTATTCGCCAAAGAACAGGCTGACCTCAACTGGGAGAACCCAGTTGTACGCGAAGAAGTGAAGGACGTTATCAGCTTTTGGGCAGAGAAGGGCGTTGATGGTTTCCGCTTGGATGTGATCAACCTTATTTCGAAACAACAAGATTTTCCTAACGATGATATCGGTGATGGTCGTCGTTTTTACACTGATGGCCCACGTATACACGAATACCTGAAAGAGATCAGCGAAGCAGTATTCCAGAAATACGGCAGCGTGACTGTAGGTGAGATGTCTTCAACTACGTTGGAGCATTGTCAGCAATACTCAAATGTTGATAACAGCGAGCTATCAATGGTGTTTAACTTCCATCACCTTAAGGTCGATTACACCAATGGTGAGAAGTGGACTAATGCGCCGTTTGATTTCTTACAGCTCAAGTCGATCTTCAATCATTGGCAAACAGGCTTGAACGGCAAAGGGTGGGGCGCATTGTTCTGGTGTAACCACGACCAACCGCGAGTGGTGAGCCGCTTAGGTGATGATCAGCAGTATCGTGTTGAGTCGGCGAAGATGCTGGCTGCGTCTGTACACATGATGCAAGGCACGCCTTATATTTATCAAGGTGAAGAGATTGGCATGACTAACCCTGGTTACACCGAGATCAGCCAGTATCGTGATGTAGAGAGCACCAACATGTACGACATCATGGTTAACCGTGATGGTGTGGCTCATCAAGATATGATGGCGATTTTAGCGCAGAAATCTCGTGATAACTCTCGTACGCCTATGCAATGGAACAATGAAACTTACGCAGGCTTTTCACAATCACAGCCATGGTTGGATGTTGCTAATAACTACACTGAGATTAACGCCGAACAAGCATTGGAAGATAAAGACTCTGTATTTTACTTCTACAAGAGCTTGATTGAGTTGCGTAAAGAAGTGCCAGTGATTACTCATGGCAACTATCAAGATCTATTGCCTGAGCACCCGTCGGTATTTGCGTATTCTCGCGAAAGTGATAACCAGACTTTGGTTTGTATTAACAACTACTACGGTGAAGAAGCGGAATGCGTTTTACCTGAGCGTTTTGAGATGATGAAGGCTAAGAGCCTGTTGTCCAACTATCATGTGAGCGAGAGCTCAGTTAAGTCTCATCATCAAGTACTACGACCTTATGAGACGCGCATTCTTTTGATTGAAGATTAACCTTGTTTCTATTTTAACAAACCTAATTCTTACGTCCCCCTAAAGATTTAGGCTTTTACAAAGGCTTTGGAGCGCTCCCCAAAGCCTTTTTTATTGTTTGTGGTTAGTTAGCAGTTACGCTCAGGTTCAGTGAATCTAAGTCAAGGCTAACTAATCGAAGTCAGTACCGCTGCTGATTCTTCGATCGTAGATTGCTCTACAGACATCAATTCAATCTGTTCAATTAAGCCGATGCTAGGGTTGAACCAGCGCTCTGATGATGTGCCAAACTCTGCTGAATCCATACCATTACATCCAATGTAGTAAGTGTTTTTTTCCGTAAGATTCGCAGCTTCGATGGATTTACCCGAAACAGTGAAACTCTTACGTACACCTGTTTCATTAATTTCTTGCTGCCAAGTAACTTGGCATGAAGCATCAGTGGGCAGGGATTGCACCCACTGGTGATCCTCAAAGTCACTCAACATATTCGAGACAGCTTCCCCATCTAACGTTACTTGCAATGAAACGGTTGCCTCACTGATATCAATGATTGGGTTACTCTCTTTTACGTCAGCACCTTTTAAACGGAAAAGAGGGCTGCTGTGCATAACGGTTGTGATGTATTGGCTACCAATAAAGTAGGCATTGGTGACTTCGTGTAGACCGCGGTCAGGGCCTGCAAAATAAATGCTGCCGTCTTCTTCTGTACCTTCAACACTCGTCATGATGTCTTCAGAAACATAAAATTCGGTGATGCCGTAGTTGATTAGGTCATTGATAACTTGAACTACTGCTTCATTGCCTGTCTCCTCTTCTAACCCTGCAATGATGAGTTCACCGCTTAAAGGAGTGAAGTTCATTGTCATCACGCCTTCAGTCTGACCATCTTTGGTAAATGAGTAGCTCAATGTTGTTTCTGGTTTAGGGGCAAATACAGAGCTCGCAATTGGGTAATCCACCTGATTGCTTGGACCTTTATTACCATCTGTTGAACCAGAAGAAGAGCCACCTCCGCCGCCACAGCCATAAAGAGCAAAGAGAGAAGTCGCAAGCAGCGTCATGGATTTTTTCATGTTGAGCATTCCTAATATAGTTGACCTAGAGCGGCCTGATGTTTTTAGGAATGCTATTGGTGAGAGAGTTAAGAGGGCAAAAAATGAAGATACATAAGATCTTAATTTATATTTAAGTTTTTGTTTTTAAGTATTTTATATTTATTTATTCGGAAAGTTGATGACCGACATTCGTGCAGTAGTTAAGCATCAGGTTTTCCCATTGCTTAATGATAAGTGGCTCTTTGATGCTCAATTTTAGATTTTTCCAAGGCTGGAGACAGGTCGATTTTGACTCCGGTTTGGATAAGCGAGCAAACAACTCTTCTGAAGGAACCACTCGTAATAACGCGACCAAGGATTCCATGTAGTTGAGGCGAAACTTATCCATGTCTCCTTGCTTGTAAGCAATATGGGAAATCATCATATAGACCAGTGCGTTCTCGATGGTCGAATTGCCCGCCGTGTTGGTTAGGAATTCCTTGGCGGTTTGCAGGTCTCTTAACTTGAAGTGAATAATTCCAAGCCAGAGTTTGAGCTCGTCGGGAATCAACTTAAAGCGTGTTTGCACAAGGCTAGTGAAACTGATCAGTCGCTGGTGGTCAGTTTCAAACAGTGCCAGTTGTCGAGCAAGCAAGGTCGAGGTCATCACGTTGAATTGGACGCTATCAAGTTTTATTGTTTGCCCGTCAAGTAAGCGGCTCAGTTCTTTACCACTGACAGACCACTCTGGTGATAGCGGAGCAGGCAAAGCGAAGTAGTTCGCTAGCTCTCTATTTATCTCCATCAAGTCTTCACTGAGGTTATCTACCGCTATTGAATAGACACCGCGGAAAGCAAGTTTCCCTGAACTTGGGTAAATAAGGCTGACTTTAGCCGCAAGACGTGTATCAACTTCCTGATCTTTCAATTGAATATTGAGCAGGTAGTCACTGGTGCGCATGTTTTTGGCACCCGGAAAGAAGGGCGTGCTGTCTATTGGGTCTACGAAGTAACTTGGTGCATCTTGATTCGCTAAGTCGGTATAAGCGTATTCAATTTGTTGTTGAAGCAGCAGCGCTTTTACGGCTTTGCGATGCGTTCTTGCATTGTCTCCAATGGCATCGATACGGTTCAGTAATAGCTCGACCTTAGGAATCAGCCTTTGTGTGCGTTCAAGCTCAGAGGCTTGGTTTGAAGAGTGCCAAAACATATAACCTAAAGTCGCAGTGCTTATCAGCAGCACAACAGAGAGTGACAGTAACAAAAGATTAAACGGTGATGTCTTTTTACTCGCTTTAGGTTGCTCGGTGAACTCAAGAGGTTCGGGCTGTGCATTAGCCAAACTCACAGAGCTAGGGTTAAGGAAGTACCCTTTGCGTGGGTAAGTAACCAAGATCTTAGTCGCATCACTTTCTGGTAAGTACTTCTGCAGCACTGAGCGCAGTGTACTGATCCTGTTAGTAAGCACATTCTTCGAGATGAAGCTACTTTGCCAAACCGACTCGATGATCTGCTCAGCTGCGAGCGGCTCACCCACGCTAGTCAGAAACAGTTCGAGTAATTCAATAGAACGAGGTTCTAGATCGATGACCTGCTCGTTGCAACTTAAGACACGTGTCGCGGGGTTGAATTCTAAACCTTCAATAGAGATCGAGGTTTGAGTGTCTTTAGCACTAGAGAGGTAATCTTGCATAAGAAAAGAGAAGGTAGCTTATAAAAGCTAAATACTAGCTGTTTTCGTTATGAAAAACAGCTAGTAATTCATTGATTGGATAGCTGGCGCTAAGACGCGTAGTTCACTGAATAACGCGTAGGCTTGTGATTCATCGCTAATACGATGTTCAATACCGCAGTGCCCAATACAGAAACCGCAATCACCCAAGGCGATACGAAGAAGAATGATGCAAACAGAATACACGCATCAATAGCCATTTGGGTTTTGCCTACTGAGATACCGTAGCGATCCTGAATGAATAAGCACAAGACGTTGAATCCACCCAAGCTTGAGCGATGACGGAATAAGATCAGCATACCTAAGCCCATTAACAGCCCGCCTGCAACAGCGCAGTAAATCTCATTATGAACTTCTAACGAAATCACCAAGTATAAATGATCGGCAAACACAGACACTAAAGCTCCAGAAATCGCACTGCTAATAGCAAAGCTGCGGCCGAATCGTTTCCATGCTAATAAGTAGAATGGACAATTGGCAACAAAGTACAAAATACCAAAGGTTACAGGCAAGAATTGACTCAAAAGCAGAGCCAAGCCAGTAGTACCACCGGTAAGCAGGTTCGCTGACTGTAAAAAGAAGACGCCTAACGCCACTAAAAACGTGCCAGTGAGAATTGCTACCCAATCTTCTTTACGTGAGTGTTTTTCCATCGTTTTTATAATTACCTAACCAATAAAGGCGTGCATAGTAGAGAAAAACCTTAGCTTTCGGTAGCTTGAGGTGCAAAATTAAGGTAAACCTATGTAATCTGCGTTTTACAGGGTGTAAATCGTAAAATTGACAGTAAGCGGCATCTTTGGTTGGATAAGCTAAATAACCATGATGAATCTTATATGTGATTATGAAAAAACTGCATGATAAAATTGCAATTAGCTCTTTATGACCTAGATCAAATTATGTAGAATGCGTCACATCAAAACGGTGACGGAAACGTTTGCTTTCGGTCGTTGTGTGGTTTTTTTGAAACTTTCAGTACAATCTGAGTCAGGAGATACAGATGCTTAAGCGTGACATGAACATTGCTGATTACGATGCGGATCTATTCGCAGCTATCCAAGAAGAAACTCTTCGTCAGGAAGAGCACATCGAACTTATCGCTTCAGAAAACTACACAAGCCCACGTGTAATGGAAGCTCAAGGTTCTCAACTTACAAACAAATACGCTGAAGGCTACCCAGGTAAGCGTTACTACGGTGGTTGTGAGTACGTAGACAAAGTTGAAACTCTAGCAATTGAACGTGCATGTGAACTATTTGGTGCAGAGTACGCAAACGTACAGCCTCACTCAGGTTCTCAAGCAAACAACGCTGTATACATGGCACTACTAAATGCAGGCGATACGGTTCTAGGTATGAGCCTTGCGCACGGTGGCCACCTAACTCACGGTTCTCCAGTAAACTTCTCTGGTAAGCTTTACAACATCATTCCTTACGGTATCGATGAAGCAGGCCAAATCGATTACGAAGAGATGGAAGCGCTAGCTATCGAGCACAAGCCTAAGATGATCATCGGTGGTTTCTCAGCTTACTCTCAAGTTTGTGATTGGAAGCGCATGCGTGAAATCGCTGACAAAGTAGGTGCTTACTTCTTCGTAGATATGGCTCACGTTGCTGGTCTAATCGCTGCAGGCGTTTACCCGAACCCAGTTCCACACGCTCACGTTGTAACAACAACAACGCACAAAACGCTTGCTGGTCCTCGTGGTGGTCTTATCCTTTCTAACGAAGGCGAAGATCTTTACAAGAAACTAAACTCAGCAGTATTCCCAGGCGGCCAAGGTGGTCCTCTAATGCACGTTATCGCTGGTAAAGCAGTAGCGTTCAAAGAAGCTCTAGAGCCAGAGTTCAAAGAATACCAAGCTCGCGTAGTTGCTAACGCAAAAGCAATGGTTGCTGAATTCCTAGCACGTGGTTACAACATCGTTTCAGGTTCTACAGAGAACCACCTGTTCCTAGTTGACCTAATCGACAAGGACATCACAGGTAAAGAGGCTGATGCAGCACTAGGTGCAGCGAACATCACTGTGAACAAGAACTCAGTACCAAATGATCCACGTAGCCCGTTCGTTACTTCAGGTATCCGTATCGGTTCTCCTTCTATCACTCGTCGCGGTTTCTCAGAAGCAGACGCGAAAGAGCTAGCAGGTTGGATCTGTGACATCCTAGATAACATGGGCGATGAGTCTGTTATCGAAGCGACTAAAGCAAAAGTACTAAATATCTGTAAGCGTCTACCGGTTTACGCTTAATTTTTCTTCGTAGTAATTTGAACTTCGTTGTCGAGCATGCTCACTTACATTCGTAAGCTCCGCGTGCTCTCCTAGAATTTCAAACGACTACTTTGAAAAGTGATGATTTTAGAGGCTCCTATTGGGAGCCTTTTTTGCACTTGGAAGTTTTAAAGTTGTTGTCGAGCATGCTCACTTACATCGGTAAGCTCCGCGTGCTCTCCTAGAATTTCAAACAACTACTTTGAAAAATATTGATACTAGAGGCTCCTTAATAGGGGCTTTTTTTTGTTTTTGAAGATTGGTTATTGCAGGTACTAAAAAGGGCTAATGCTTTCACATTAACCCTTTGTTGTTTGTTAGTGTCGATTCTACTTTTTGATGCTAAGTAGGGTGCCTGACTTACACTTGAATGAGTAATAATGGCGGCTCTCGTTGAATTTTCCTAAGCCTTCGCCGTCACAGTAGTCGATATTGATGTCACGCATCACTTCTAGTGTATCTTCGCTTTTCAGAGCGAATTTAGAGCCATCAGAGCAGACAATACGCACTCTTTCATCATGGCTTACTGAGTAAATATCGACTTCGGTGTTACACAGCTCAAAAGAGGCTTCACGAAAGTTGTCTTGCTGTGTATTTGAAGCGCAACCTGCAGTCAGTGTTGCTGCGAAAACTGCCAAAAGTCCGAGTCTTTTCATTGTTAATCCTTCGCTATCATCAGATTGATTGATGAGTTTTATATGCTATTTCAGGTAGCCTATACAACAATACGCTTTGGTTCAAGGAGCGCTCGTTGACTCTAAGATATAAAAGTATAGATGTAGACAGATAATTTATAATTGGCTAACTGCATGTTTATCCAATACGTATCACCAATAAAAAAGACCAACACTGAGGTTGGCCTTTCAAAATCAAGCTTGTTTTAAATGACTATCGAAACTGTTTGGCTTCTGGAAGGAATTCAAAACCAGCAGACGCAAGTTTAGCGATCAATGCTGCTTTGTCGATCTCGTAGAAGTTGACCACTCGATCTATATCACCGCCGAAGTCGTCACGTAGCTTCATGTTGACGATGCTCATCAACATTACAGGATCCATTTTTTCAAAATTAGCGAGGTTCATATTAGTCCTCGAAATCTGAGATCAGCAGGTTTGCAGCGGCAAAGGCTGCACGCTCACGCGCTTCTTTAGGAAGAGATTCGTCTGCAGCAAGGTCATTCAATGTTTTTACCGCGCAGGTGATCGCTTTCGGGATATAGCCTTGGTCGCCACTGCCAATTTGAGAATACAGTTCACGCACCAAATCACAACAATCGTATACTTTCATTTTTATACCTAACCAAATGATAACTGATCTCAATATACACATAGAGATAAGCAAAAACAAAGTAGATCTGATTAAGTTCAGAGTTAGTTTGTTCTTGCTCAATATCTCATTCTGTTGATGCTCAACGTATCACTTGCTAGCTTGCCAATTAGCCGGATATTGACCGCTTAACCAGATATTTGCTGTTCAAGTTGATAAGTCACTTCATCAGCAAGGTTGAGTTGTTTGGCTAACTCTTTGAGGTACGCCTTTTCCATGAAGTTCTGTTCGTCGGCTACGATCAAAGAGGCTAAGTAGATTTCGCTGGCTTGTTGCGGTGATGTCGCGAGTTGAGCGATTTCACTTGCATCGAGTGGTTTGTGCAACTCTTCAGACACCAATTTAGTCAGTTGATAATCGGCACCCATGTTCTCGACGGCTTGTTCAATCTTAGCCATCTCTTCTTCATCGACATGGCCATCGGCTTTGGATGCGGCAATCATTGATCTGAGAATCAGTACGCTATGGTTTGAGTCGTTCTCATCAAATTGAGCTTGCTCGGCATTCGGTGTTTGGCCTTGTTTAGATTGGTAGTCGTTGTAGACCTTGTAAGCGAGAGCGCCCAGAGCTGCTGCGCCACCAATACCTGCGGCTTTCTTACCCATTTTCTTGGTTTTCTTAGAACCCATTAATGCACCTAATAGCCCGCCACCAACAGCGCCTGCACCGAAGGCTCCGAGTGTACTTTTACTGCTACTCTTGCCATTGTTGCCTTGAGAAAGGCCACTTAAACTTGAAGAACCTTGTGAAAGTTTCTGAGTGCCTTGTTTAACGAGATCTGACTTAAGTGCTTGGTTCAGTAAGCTTTTGATATCCATCGATACCTCCAATGGTGAGCATGTCCAAAAAGTTGATGACACCAATATACGGATTTGAAGATGAACAGGGGATTAACTTACGTTATTTACTCTACTGATAAATAGAAGGGAGTTTGAAGGGAAAAAATAGGTATAAAAAAGGCCACCTGATGGTAGCCTTTCAATGTTTATCTAGTGAGCAATCTGATTACTAAGCTAGTTGAGCTTTAAGGTGCTCGATAACCGTGTCCATTGCGATAGCTTCTTTATCACCAGTACGACGGTTTTTGTATTCGAAGTTACCTTCGTCCATGCTGCGATCACCGATAACGATAGTGTGAGGAATACCCACTAGCTCGATATCTTTAAACATAACACCTGGGCGCTCTTTACGGTCATCGAATAGAACTTCGATACCCATAGCTGTTAATTCAGCGTATAGCTTCTCAGCTGCTTCTTTAACGCGCTCAGATTTGTGCATGTTCATTGGTACGATAGCAACTTGGAACGGCGCTAGAGCGTCTGGCCAAGTGATACCGTATTTATCGTGGTTTTGCTCGATAGCAGATGCAACAACACGTGAAACACCGATACCGTAACAACCCATTTCTAGGATTACGCTCTTGCCGTCAGGACCAAGCACGTTACAGTTCATTGCTTTAGAGTAAGTATTACCCAGCTGGAAGATGTGACCAACTTCGATACCACGCTTAAGTTGGATAGTACCTTGACCACATGGGCTTAGGTCGCCTTCAACTACGTTACGTAGATCTTCAATTTGAGCAAGCTCAACATCACGACCCCAGTTAATACCGAAGTAGTGCTTACCGTCTACGTTTGCGCCAGCGCCAAAGTCGCTCATTACAGCAACAGAGCGGTCAACGATGAATGGTAGCTCTAGGCCAACAGGGCCAAGTGAACCTGGACCTGCACCAACAAGTGCGCGGATTTCTTCTTCAGAAGCCATCTCTAGCGGAGCAGCAACTTGTGGAAGGTTCTCTGCTTTCACTTCGTTAAGCTCGTGGTCACCACGGATGATCAGAGCAATAATATCTGCTTCTACTTCATCAGAAGCTTTAACGAATAGAGTCTTAACTGTCTTCTCGATTGCTAGACCGTGTTGCTCTACCAATTCTGCGATAGTTTTCGCGTTTGGTGTATCAACCAGTTCCATCTCTTGAGTTGGTGCTGCAGCATCTTCAGTAGGAGCAAGTGCTTCTGCTTTTTCGATGTTTGCTGCGTAATCTGACTCAGTTGAGAATGCGATTAGGTCTTCGCCGCTTTCAGCAAGAACGTGGAACTCTTGAGAGCCGCTGCCGCCGATTGCGCCAGAGTCTGCCAATACTGGACGGTACTCAAGGCCCATGCGGTCGAATGCTTTACAGTAAGCATCGTGCATCGCTTGGTAAGACTTTTCTAAGCCTTCTTTATCGATATCAAAGCTGTACGCATCCATCATAGAGAATTCACGTGCACGCATTACGCCAAAACGAGGGCGGCGCTCATCGCGGAATTTAGTCTGGATTTGGTACAGGTTTAAAGGTAGCTGTTTGTAAGAGCTGATCTCGTTACGTACTAGGCTCGTCACTACTTCTTCAGCTGTTGGGCTAAGAACAAACGGACGAGAGTGACGGTCTGTGAAACGAAGTAGCTCAGGACCCATCTTTTCAGAACGGCCAGTCTCTTCCCAAAGCTCAAACGGTTGAACTACGGGCATCAAGATTTCAACGGCACCTGCATTATCGATCTCTTGGCGAACGATATTTTCGACTTTACGCAGTACACGTAGACCAGTAGGTAGCCAAGTATATAAACCTGAAGCTAGCTTACGGATCATACCTGCACGTAGCATCAGCTGGTGGCTGATAACTTCTGCGTCGTTTGGAGTCTCTTTCAGAGTAGAAAGAAGGTAGTTACTGGTACGCATTCTATGGTATCCGTTTCATCATTGATAAAAGAAAACTTGCTGTCGTTCGTGACCACAGCAAATCTGATATAGCCGCATATAATATCAGCCTATTTGGGATCTCAAAAGCGTTCAATGTCAGTTACATTGATGAAAAGTGTTTCAACTACGAATTTCACGTTAAGATCGAACAAATTTACCGCATATTCCTTGTTGTCAGGTTTACCTTTCTTATAGGCAGGACGAGGATCTTGGCCTAATACTTCTTTGATCACCTGAACGATATGGCGCGCTTGTGGATGACTGGCTAGCTTACTTTGCGCTTGCTGCGAAAAGTTAACGTCGAGCACTTCTGGTTCATCGGCAGCAAACCCTCCCAATGCGTCCGGAATCGAATCTGAGTAGGGGATATAAGGCTTGATGTCGATGATCGGTGTGCCATCTACTAAGTCGACGCTGCCGAGATCCAACCAAGTTTGTCCTTTCTCTTGAGACACACCTTTTAGTTCAACCGCAGACATGCCAATTCCATTCGGTCTGAATGTGGCACGAGACGCGAATACACCAATACGTTCATTCCCGCCAAGGCGAGGTGGCCTCACGGTTGGTTTCCAGCCTGCTTCAAGGTTCTTGTCGAACAGAAATAGTAACCAAACATGGCTAAATTGCTCAATACCACGAACAGACTCAAGGCAGTTTGCTGCATCAACTAACCTGACTCTTGAGGTGGATGTGGGTACCAACCTAGGCTGCCTTGGCACAGCGAACTTCTCTTTATAAGGAGAGTCAATAAAGCCAACAGGTTCAATGGTGTACATAGTTGGGTGTTCTCTGATTACGATTAAGACGGAAAAATATCATAAAATTGCTTGTTTTTCCTTTGATAATAATTATCATTTGAAATGTTATAACATTTCAAATTAGTTATTGAGGGAAATACAATGAAACCGAATATCCATCCAGATTACCGTCCCGTGGTCTTTCATGACACCAGTGTCGATGAGTACTTCTTAATCGGCTCAACGCTAAAAACAGACCGTACTATCGAATGGGAAGACGGTAATATTTATCCTTACTTCACGATTGAGGTGTCGTCAAAGTCGCACCCTTTCTATACCGGTAAACAGAGAGTGCTACATAAAGAGGGACGTGTTGCGAACTTCACTCGTCGTTTTGGTCAACTAGGTAAGGGAGCGAAATAAATGAAAGTCGTGAAATCACTGAAAAGTGCAAAGAGCCGTCACCCGGATTGTCAGATAGTAAAACGCAGAGGCCGACACTATGTTATCTGTAAAACTAATCCGAGATTCAAAGCGGTTCAGAAATAAGCCGTCAATTTGATGTGACACGTGTGTAAAAAACGAGGGGAAAGTCAAACTTCATTCATTTGCCTGTTTTTCTTTTCTCTCGAGGAGAACCTGACAGGATATTGCATACTCACTTAGAGTATGGCGTGTTTTATTTTCAAATGAATCAATGGGTTATATTATAAGTTATATTTGTAGTGAATGTGTATTTGTGAATTATAAATCTAGATTTTGTGTTTAATGTAGACTTATTTGCTAATTAATTGTTCAAATAGAGTTAAAAATAGTCGTTTGTTACACATTTTGTAACATTTTGAATTTCTAATTGATAATTTTGTCGCGTACCCTTCGCTGGCAATTTGAACATTTTTTTCACAATTGCATAGGAATCACTACAAGGAGGGAACTGATGAGTTCATCAGCTTCAATAAAAAACAACTCGCCAAAGAAACCTATTTTTACCCGTTTTCTCGATGGTGTTGAATATTTGGGGAACCTATTACCCCACCCAATCACTCTTTTCGCAATCTTCTGTGTCGCTATTCTAGTTACTTCAGGTATCGCTGGATATTTTGAAGTGTCTGTTATGGACCCTCGCCCAGAAGGTGCTCCAGGTCGTGCTGCTGACGGCATGATCTACGTTGTAAGCTTACTTAACGCTGAAGGCTTACAGCTCATTGTTACTAATCTAGTTAAAAACTTTGTTGGCTTTGCGCCATTAGGTACCGTGCTTGTTGCAATGCTAGGTGTAGCGATTGCTGAACACTCAGGTCTATTATCTGCGGCGATGCGTGGCATGGTAATGGGCGCATCTAAGCGTATGGTTACGGTAACCGTAGTTTTTGCCGGTATTATCTCTAACACGGCTTCAGAGCTTGGTTACGTAGTACTTATCCCTCTTGCAGCAATGCTTTTCCACTCTTTGGGTCGCCACCCATTAGCGGGTCTAGCGGCAGCATTTGCTGGTGTATCTGGTGGTTACTCTGCAAACCTTCTAATCGGTACGGTTGATCCACTGCTTTCTGGTATTACAGAAACAGCAGCACAAATGATCGACCCGACTTACAGCGTCGGTCCTGAATCAAACTGGTACTTCATGTTTGTTTCGACTTTCTTCATTGCGATTACAGGTGCATTTGTAACTGAGAAGATTGTTGAGCCAAAACTGGGTAAATACAACGATGAAGAAGCGTCTGAAGACCTATCAAATGATTCGATGGGTAAACTAACAGACGTTGAGAAGAAAGGCCTTAAGCTTGCGGGTATCGCAGTGCTAGCGGTATCTGCACTTCTTGCTTGGACGATTGTTCCAGCTGACGGCGTTCTACGTTCAGCCGCAGGTACGGTTTCAGGTTCTCCATTCCTGAAAAGTATCGTAGCGTTCATCTTCGTATTCTTCGCAGTTCCTGGTTTCGTTTACGGTAAAGTTACCGGCACAATGAAAACCGACCGTGATGTAATCGATGCAATGTCTAAATCTATGTCTTCAATGGGTATGTACATAGTACTTGTGTTCTTTGCTGCTCAGTTTGTTGCTTTCTTCAAGTGGACTAACTTCGGTCAAGTATTCGCAGTTGCAGGTGCTACGTTCCTACAGGATATCGGCCTAACGGGTCCAATGTTGTTTTTCGCATTCATCCTAATGTGTGGCTTCATTAACCTGATGATCGGTTCGGCTTCTGCTCAGTGGGCCGTTACAGCACCTATCTTCGTTCCAATGCTAATGCTAGTAGGCTACGCACCAGAAACGATTCAAGCGGCTTACCGTATCGGTGACTCAACAACGAACATCATTACTCCAATGATGAGCTACTTCGGTCTTATCCTTGCTGTAGCGACGCGTTACATGAAGAACTTAGGTATCGGTACTTTGATTGCAACTATGCTTCCATACTCAATCGTATTCTTGGTTGGTTGGAGCTTAATGTTCTACGTTTGGGTATTCGTATTTGGCCTACCAGTAGGTCCGGGCGCTGCAACTTACTACACGCCTTAGTGGTCGAGTAGGGGAGCCCCCTTTTAATCGACAATAAAAAACCTGCATTGATTGCAGGTTTTTTTGTTCTTGTCATGAAGAGATAGAACTAAGTTAATCTAGAATTAGATTGTTAGCGTTTTGCTAGCAGGCGATCGAGGTGGTTGGCGAACTCACGGCGATCGGTCTGTGATAAGGCACTTGGGCCACCCGTTTGGATGCCACTTGAGCGCATGGTATCCATAAAGTCACGAATATTCAGACGTGCTTTGATGGTCTCTTTGGTGTAAAGCTCACCACGAGAGCTGAGAGCTTGGCCACCTTTGGTGATCACTTCGTCAGCCAGAGGGATATCGGATGTAATCACAAGATCGCCAGGTTCAGTGCGCTTTACGATTTCATCATCAGCAATATCAAATCCGCTTGGTACTTGAATCGAGTGAATGTTATTGCGTTTAGGAACGGGAACCAGATGGTTTGCCACAAAGGTACATTCAACCCCTGTGCGCTCAGCTGCGCGTACGATTGTTTCTCGGATAACCTTTGGACAAGCGTCCGCATCAACCCATATCTTCATAGTGTTCTATTTCTCTATTCGCTTATTTATCTGTCAACTTATTGCTCGGTTAACTTATTACTCAGTTAATTTGGCTTCAAGCGTGGCAACGCGAGCAGTAAGTTCAAGGATTTGCTTTTCCAGTTGGCCAACACGGTCTAGTGCTGGCTCTTTTTGTGTCGCGACTTCAACTTTAGGAACGCGATTCGCACTTTTCCAGCTCTTGATGGTTGTGATTAAAGCAGGCATTGGAACCGATGTACTCATACGAGCTTTCACTAATGCAACGGTCGGCTCTTTACCTTGTGCTTGCAGTCCTTCAAGCACTGATTTCAACTCTTCAGAAACATCTTTTGTCAGCATGTTGACCTCCATTTTTAGTCTTCAATCATTTTACTCGCTCCGCTGGATGATAGCGAATCATAAAACATCCCATAGCGTGTGAGAGATCTCTTACAAAGGCTGTGAGATAACACGAATAGTTGTCTAGAGAGATTGATATGCATATGATTAACTTGTTGAATTTTAATTGTTTTATATAATTAACAACTCGGCTGAATTCAAAGTGTGATGCAAATCTATTGTCCGAAATCCTAAATCGCGTAAATTAAACCTTGTCGGAAGGATTCTGACACGGAACAGGAAAGCACCAAGGATTTGGTTATCTTCAGGATGAAGATTTGGTTACTTAGGATTGAGTGATCAAGCATGGAGCGTAAGGACATTGTAGGGATACAGTCAGTTAACAGGAAGTTAGCTGCAACGGAATGACAATGGACACCTTTAGGATTAAAGGGTTGGATTAGCATCAGGACGATGTAAAGGACACCGCTCACGGAACAAGTGATGTGCGCTAACTAGGATTGTTAGCTTTCAGGATGATTGGACACCGCTAGGACGGCGAAGTAAAGGAAAGAGCTGAAGGATTACAGCCACTATTATGGATGATGCATGGAGCATTAATTAGTAGCCGGACTGCTGCGAGTAAGACCCTAGCCCTGACACTTCGGTGTCGGGGCTTTTCTTTTCCTGAGGCTTTTCTCTATCTAGGAGACTCTTTTAAATCTAGAGCGTCTTTATCTAAGAGCTTCTTTATTTAAGAGCGCAACATCTGCTTTTCTGCTAATGGTCAACACAAGGAGTGTTTTATGACGATAGCAACCTCAAGAACGCTGTTGGTACCTTATACTGAACAGCTAGAACTCGACTTTATCAAGTTAAATTGCTGCCCCATTAATCGTGCCGAAATGAATGGACCTCACTCTGTCGCCTCTGCGAAGCACCTTTTTCAAGAAATACTGCAAGATAACGTCGGCTTCTGCCGCGCGATCATCCACAACCAAACCCGTGAATATCTTGGACATGTCTTTGTTTCATCGGAAAAGGGTAAGCATGAACTTGGCTTTATTTTGGATAAAGAATACTGGAATCAAGGTATTGCTAGTGAGGTACTAAAACCTTTCTTTAGTTTGGTGCGCTTTGAAGAACGTTTAACGAATGTTGTTGCGACTGTGAATGTCGGACACAACCCATCCATTAAGCTATTAGAAAAATTAGGCTTTGCATTTAAAGAGACCAAACAAGATCAGTTTGGCCCTTATCATGAATATCGTTATACCGAGTATTGCGACGTTACATTCTATGAGGCTGTAGCTCAAACCGCATAGAGCGGAAACCGACCATGATCAGTTTACCTTGGTATAGGTCATCACCTAACGCTGAAAATTCAAATTGGTACACAGTATGCCAGCGCCAAATCGTGGTTAACTCATGGCGCATCTTAAGCTTATGACCACTAAAAGCGACACTCAACAATTGTAAGTCCAGCTCTTTACACTTTCTCGCAATGGCAGCCTTCGCAAGCTCTGATTGCCTGCGCTGCTGCCAAAATAAAAAGCAAAAGAAGCACAGAAACAAAATAGCCAATAAGTTATCTATCATTTAATCCATACTTCCTTTTTTATCTCTTCATTCCAATTGTGATAGTTGCGCATTTTGATGAACTACAGAGTGAGTCTCTTTGTGAACTTATTTAGCTTTAGCCGCTTGCTGCAGTTCGACCAGTGCGTTTGCAAGTTCTGGTGATGGATTTGAGTTCAGTAGCGGTAAAAATACCATTCTCAGAGTTGGGATCATCACTAAATCTGCAAATAACTGATTGAACAAGTTTTGGTTACCTGTTTGTGCGAGGCGCAGCAAGAATTGCTCAGCAATCGCAGGATCTTGCAGTGCGTGCCAGCTTCGACCAGCCAAACCAATTAACACTTCTTGGTGACTTAAGCGTGGGCTCGCCAGAACTTGGTTAATTACGGCATTCGTTGTGCTTGGTTCTGCACCAGAAAGGGCACGAACCAACGCAGACAGCAAGAACAGATCCGGTTCTTGGCTATTGATCTCATTTTCGGCCATCTCTTGTAAGCGTTGAGCCAGCTTGTCATTGATTTGCGTGTGCTCAAGCGCCCCTAGTGTTGCGTATAGAGGTTCTGATGGTAGTTTGTTCAATGCTTTACGAATCGCGACACCGTTTTGTTGGCTGCCTAGGCGAGCACACATATCGGTGATACCTTGAAGACCAACAGTTTTCCAGTTATCCCAGCCTAGATCACCAGTGAAGTAGTGTTGAGCGTGTTCGTAGTATTGGCTAGTCGCCAGATCTAAACCTGATCTTACTTGGCTATGGAACACGGCCATCTTGTCCTCTGAAGGCTTAAACGTGTATGGGTTGTTAGACAGCTTTTGTTGTTGCTCTTCGCTGATCTCGCCGTTTAGACGTGTGCCCATTGCTTCTATGACAAACTTAAGGAAGTTACCTACATCGCCTTGATGCAACAGGCCCCTTTCGTCCAGCTTGAACTTTAGAAACCAAATCCAAGGCTGCTTGTGTTCGTTCCAGTAACTAATGGCTAAGTGAGCTTGTTTCTGAAGTGGAAATGGGTACGGCTGTTTCCCTTGCTCAACATCAGAGAATAAGGTGTTGTCGATCTTCTGAATGCGACGACCTAGGTCGTAGATATCGTATTGGCAACCGCTATTCTTGAGTAACTGAGTGAGCGTGTGAATCGTTTCCATAGTAATAAAGCTCCTAACTTTCTTTCCTAAATAGATGGTACTCTATGTCCCAATTTCAAGGTCACTAGATAAATAACTTGGTGAAAAATGACAGCTGCCACAAAGTTACCTCCTTTACTTCAACAATTAGAACAACAAATGCGCCAATGTTCGCTGTGGAGTGATGTTCCACCTTCGGACGAAGCTCTGGCCAGTGTTGAACCTTTTGCTATTGATTGTCTACAACCGGAAGAGTGGTTGCAGTGGATCTTTATCGTTAAGATCAACGCAATGATGGATGCGAAAATGCCCCTACCGAAGGGCTTTGCTATCCATCCTTATTTTTGTGAAGTTTGGAAAAATGAGGCAGACAAGGCTGAGCTGCTAGTGACGATTCAGAGCATTGATGAGGTATGCGCGTAATGTTAGAGATCATTTATCAAGATGAGTATTTTGTCGCGGTGAATAAGCCCGCTGGCATGCTGGTGCATCGCTCATGGTTGGATAAACACGAAACGCAATTTGTGATGCAAACACTGCGTGATCAAATTGGTCAGCACGTATTTCCTCTGCATCGCTTAGATCGCCCAACGTCTGGCGTATTGGTGTTTGCGCTATCGAGTGAGGTCGCCTCTGAGGTGATGCCAATGTTCGCTAACCATGAGATGCAAAAGACTTACCATGCAATTGTTCGTGGTTGGATAGAAGAGGGCGATACGCTTGATTACGCACTTAAGGTTGAGCTGGATAAGATCGCAGATAAGTTCGCGAAAGAAGACAAAGAAGCGCAAGAGGCTGTGACGGTTTATGAACCGCTAGCAAAAGTCGAAGTACCCTATTCAACGGGACGTTTCCCAACGAGCCGCTACTGCTTGGTTGAGATGATGCCAAAAACAGGCCGTAAACATCAGCTGCGTCGTCATATGGCTCACCTAAGACACCCAATCGTTGGCGATACTTCGCATGGTGACGGTAAACACAATCGACTGTTTCGTGATGATTTAGATTCGCACCGTTTGTTGCTGCATGCCTCTGAATTGCGCTTCATTCATCCTTTCACTAAAGAAGAGTTGGTCATGAAGGCGAACCTGGATGAAACTTGGCTAAGGTTGTTTGAAACCTTTGAGTGGGATACCAACTTAATCGATGCTCAAACTTGCTTGTCGAAGTAAGTCACGCGTATTTAAGCAATCGCGAGTCTAAGTGAAAAGAAAAATATAATAAAAACAAAGGGCTGATAGTGATATCAGCCCTTTTTGTATCTGTACAACCTTAACGGCATCACTATTGTTGACTAGTTCGTCGTTAATCGTGGGATCATTTTAGCTTTTCTAGATCGGCTTCGATCTCAGCGATCTTACTTGATACCACTTTCTCTAGATGGCGTAAGTCGGTAAGGATCTTCTGCTTCACATCCACCTCAGCTGTTGGCGTCGGTTTGGTTATCTTGTTGAGTTCATCAATTACAAGAGTGAGGTTGCGGTTAATCTCGGTCACTTCTTTGTATTGATTATTGCCACCGCTAACAAGCACACTTTTCACTTGTCGTGGGTATTTAAACTTAACGCTTTTTGCGAACAGTTCACCTTTCTGCTTACGAAAGTAAATTTTCAGGATATCTTTATGAGCTTCTTGGCGAAGGGAATAACGTTCAATCTGTTTAGGTTCGTGGATACCTAAGCCAGTGAGGTTTGGATACATAAGCGACCTCTAGGTTATGAATGTAATACTTTTATGTAATTGACTTGATCAATGTAGCAGCCTAACGACGAGCTAGATAGTTGATATCTGTGAATTGATTGTAAGTTGTGGGCAAGATCGCTCTCTATCTTTACCCACACTTATTTGGCTATTAAAGCTGCCCTCAGACTTAATTCGACTTCTAAGGAGCGAGTTCCGAAACATGCTCGGTTAGCCTTTCTCTTAGCGCTTGTTCTTGCTCTTCAGAAAGCCTTCCTCCTGCTTCACTGGTCAGAATAAACAAATCCTCAGCTCGCTCACCTATGGTGGTGATTTTCGCACCGTGCAAGTTGATACCTAGCTCCGCAAAGGTAGCACCGACTTGAGCCAACAACCCTGGCGTGTCTAGAGCTCTCAACTCCATTAAGGTGCGTTTTTTGCTCTTGGTTGGTAGGAATTCAACCAGAGTCTTCACCTTGAAGTGCTGTAAGTTACGAGGTGTGCGACGTGTCTTGATCTTAGTTGGACGACCATCAGCCAGTACATGAGTCAGATGCTTGGCAACGGCTTTGTGTCTGGCTTCATCGATCGCTTCACCATGTTGGTCTAGTACGATAAAGGTATCTAAAACATGGCCATCTTTGCTGACCATGACCTGCGCGTCATGAACGTTAAAGTTGCGTCTGTCGAGCTCTGCAACCACGGTCGCAAACAGTGCCGCTTGGTCTCTACAGTAAACGAATACTTCTGTACCACCACGTGTCGCTTTTTTGCTGATCAGTACGAGTGGTTGGCTTGGGTCTTCTAGGCGAAGTAGGTGCTCACAGTGCCAAGCGATTTGTTTGTGTGTGTGGCGTAAGAAGTAGTCGGCTTTGAAGCGTTGCCATAACACTTCAATTTCACGAGCGGTGAATCCCTCTTTACGCAGCAAAGCTGACGCCATTTGTTGGTTATGACGAATACGATCTCTGACATCGACAGGGTTTTCTAATCCGCGGCGTAGTGCTCGCTGAGTAGAGTGGAATAGCTCCGCTAACAGCGTTCGCTTCCAGCTGTTCCATAGCTCTGGGTTAGTTGCACAGATATCGGCAACGGTTAAACAAACCAGTAGCTCTAGTGATTCTTCATCACGGACCTTCTTTGCGAATTCAGTGATTACATCTGGGTCGTAGATGTCACGGCGTTGAGCGGTTACAGACATCAACAGGTGATTCTGTACCAACCACGCGACTTGCTTGGCTTCAGGTTTTGATAACCCGTGTTCAATACAGAAAGAGTATGCTTCAACAGCACCAATCTCTGAGTGGTCTCCACCGCGGCCTTTGCCGATGTCGTGGAAGATAGCCGCCAGAATCAGCAGCTCTTTCTTCTGTACGCGTGGGTAAACTTCACAACAGATAGGGTGCTTGTCGTGGTTCTCAATTTGGCCAAAACGGTTAATGTGCTTGAGCAGGCGAATACTGTGCTCATCCACAGTGTATACGTGGAATAGGTCAAACTGCATCTGGCCAACGATCTGGCTCCACTGTGGTAAGTACGCTGAGAGCACGCCTAGCTTATGCATTAAGCTAAAGGCTTTGTGTAGTGCATTTGGGTGGCGAACTAGATCCATGAACTTGTCACGAGCTTCAGGAATAGTATGCAGGAAGCGGTTTAATCGGCGACGTGCCGTTCGCAGTTGTCGCAATGTTGGTGGGCTTACCCCTTCGATAGTCGAGTCATTAGCGATATGGATAAACATATCGAGAATCGTTTCTGGTCTAGCTTGGAATAGAGCTGGCTTGCGCGCTTCGATCAGTGAGCCACGGCGCTGGAAGTCGTTGTCGAGAATCTCAGCGTCTTGAGTCTGGCCACCATTGATGATTGCTTGATCGAACAATTTAAGCAGCATTTTGTTGAGCTCGGCAACGCGACGAAGTGTTCGGTAGAACTCTTTCATCATCATCTCAACGCCACGGTTACCTTCGCCAGTATAACCCAAATGTTCAGCGACTTGAGCTTGGTGGGCAAAGGTGAGGCGGTTGTCGTAACGGCGCAGCTCTATGTGCAGTGCAAAACGAACACGCCATAAGAAATCTTGGCACTCAACTAACTCACGATACTCAGCATCGGTTAGAAAACCGTACTTGCTCATCTCTAACAAAGAGGTCGCACCGAAGTGGCGACGCGCTACCCAGCTCAGGGTATGGATGTCTCTGAGTCCACCTGGAGTCGATTTAATGTCCGGCTCTAGATTGTAAGTGGTGTCGTGGTAGCGAGCATGACGTTCTCTTTGTTCTTGAATCTTAGCCTTGTAGAAGGTTTCACTTGGCCAAAATGAATCGGAATGAATTTTCAGCTTTAGTTCTTGAAAAGTGTCTTCACTACCACACAGCAATCGAGACTCTTGCAGGTTGGTTGCAACGGTTAAATCATCAATACCGATATCAAGACATTCGGCAATGGTACGTACCGCGTGACCAACTTCGAGTCTCAAATCCCAGAGTAGGGTGATGAACTGGCTGACTTTTTCGCCAAGTGCTGGTGGCAATGTTTTTTGCGAGACGATAAGGATATCAATGTCGGACAAGGGGTGGAGTTCACCACGACCATAACCACCCACTGCGACAAGTGAGATATGAGGCAGTTTATTGAATCCGAAATGCTCCCATAAACGATTGAGAAGTAAATCCATGTATTCGGAGCGTAGCAACACTAAGTCGGTAACTGGATGATGATTCAGGAATTCATTTTTTTGATACTGCGTGAAGATCTCGAGCTGATTTTTTAATTCGCAGATTTCAATTTGTTCGTCATTGAACGTAAGAGGGCATTGATAAGGCATATGGTCTGCTATCCGTGCAAGCAAATGAGAATAGTAAACAATTTAACAGAAGCTGGTGGAAAGTCGAAATTGAGTGGATAAAAAAATATCCTCGACAAGGCGAGGATATTTTTAAAAGGCTGATGTGTTCAGTTTGATGAACTAAGCGTTTTTCATGATACGTGGAATCGTATCGTCGCTGCGTAGTGTTAGTACTTCACAACCTGTATCTGTCACTACCAGTGTGTGTTCCCACTGCGCCGAGTTTTTGCTGTCTGCTGTGTATACTGTCCAGCTATCTTGGTCATCAAGACGGCAGCCAAACTTACCCGCGTTGATCATTGGCTCGATAGTGAAACACATGCCTGCTTTCAGCACTGTACGGTCGCTGTTCTTGTAGTGAACCACTTGTGGA
Source organism: Vibrio crassostreae (assembly GCF_024347415.1). NCBI lineage: Bacteria > Pseudomonadati > Pseudomonadota > Gammaproteobacteria > Vibrionales > Vibrionaceae > Vibrio > Vibrio crassostreae. Next base: position 2,701,543 of record NZ_AP025476.1, on the reverse strand, counting down.
TCTTCGTGGAACTCAGAACCAATACCGTGACCACAGTAATCTTTGACAATAGAGAACTTAGCGCGTGGGTTATTCTTGTTGTTTGTTTTGATGTACTTCTCGATAGCAGTGCCGATTTGGCCAAGTTGAACACCAGGTTTCACTTGGCGCATGCCTTCGTAAAGTGCTTCTTGAGCAACCATGCATAGACGCTTGTTTGCTGGTGAAACTTCACCCACAAGAAACATCTTAGATGTGTCACCGTGGTAGCCTTGTGGACGAACGCTTAAGTCTGCGTTTTCGTCATCAGGGATGATTACTGTGATATCAACGTTAAGAATGTCACCATCTTTTAGTACCGCAGGTTTGAATTGACCTGTGCTGCCAGTCTCATCTTGTGATGCTGGAATACCGTGGCACACAATGTGGTTGATAGAGGTACAGATTGACTTAGGGAAACCGTGATAATCAAGTGGTGCTGAGTATGCGCCTCTTTCCGTAGCGTACTCATGACAGATTTGGTTTAGCTCTTCTGTCGTTGTACCTACTTGGATATGAGGTTCAATCATCTCTAGAATCTCCGACGCCAGCTTGCCGGCGACGCGCATTTTTTCAATTTCTTCAGCAGTTTTAATTTTTACAGCCATTGCATATCTCTTAATTTGGTAGCACCTAAGTGTGCATATTGGGGCTATTCTATCAGTGCAGCATTTTAGCGCAACATTCCCATATCCATACAATGCTGGTGGATACTACTCAACCTGAGTGGTTTACGTCCGGTCTATTGAGATAGAAGTGAATGAATAGCGACACTATTTATAGGTAAATTTCGCCGATAGGGATCAGTATAGCAGTCGCCATTTTTAGATTTTTTTCTAGCCATAGATAGACAAAATATGGTATAAAGCGCGCCGGACATCAGGACTGTTTTCTCCAATAGGCGAAACAAGCTTTGTGTCCACTAACTTATTTCTTTAAATCACACACATTCCGACACATGTTCCGGGGTGCCTCAACAACACAGATAACGGCTGAAAAGTGGTTAGTTGTTAGGGGTCGGATTCATGGGGGATGTGGAGGCCTAACCCCATAGAGGATTTTAAAATGGCAACTGTATCAATGCGCGATATGCTTAAAGCTGGTGTTCACTTCGGTCACCAAACTCGTTACTGGAACCCAAAAATGAAGCCATTCATCTTTGGTGCTCGTAACAAAGTACATATCATCAACCTAGAAAAAACTGTACCAATGTTCAACGACGCTCTAGCTGAAATCGCTAAAGTTGGCGAGAAGAAAGGTAAAGTTCTTTTTGTTGGTACTAAGCGCGCTGCATCTGAAGCTGTTAAAGAAGCTGCTATCAACAGCAACCAGTTCTACGTTAACAACCGCTGGTTAGGCGGTATGCTAACGAACTACAAAACTGTTCGTCAGTCTATCAAGCGTCTGAAAGAACTTGAAGCGCAAGCTCAAGACGGTACTTTCGACAAGCTTACTAAGAAAGAAGCTCTAATGCGTACTCGCGAAATGGAGAAGCTAGAGAAATCTCTTGGTGGTATCAAGAACATGGGCGGCCTTCCAGACGCTCTATTCGTAATCGATGCTGATCACGAACACATCGCAGTTAAAGAAGCAAACAACCTAGGTATCCCAGTTTACGCTGTAGTTGATACTAACTCTAACCCAGACGGCGTTGACTTCGTTATCCCAGGTAACGATGATGCAATCCGTGCAGTACAGCTTTACCTAAACGCTGCTGCAGACGCGGTTAAAGAAGGTCGCAACAAAGATGTTGCTGCTGTAGCTGCTGAAAAAGACGGTTTTGTAGAAGCTGAATAATAGCGGCTCTGAGCCATATTTAGTTCATATTAAGCGGTCATAATCGGTGGCTTAACGGACTGAATACAGTCAATATCAGGGGCCAATTAATTAGGCCCCTGTTTTTTATCTTTTTTAGAATTTACTGAGGAATAGAGAATGGCAACTGTAACTGCAGCTCTAGTTAAAGAACTTCGTGAACGCACAGCTGCGGGCATGATGGAATGTAAAAAAGCGCTTGTTGCTGCTGAAGGCGACATCGAGCTAGCAATTGAAAACATGCGTAAATCTGGCGCAGCAAAAGCAGCTAAGAAAGCTGGTAACGTTGCTGCTGAAGGCGCAATCATCATCAAAGAAGCAAACGGCGCAGCTGCTCTTCTTGAAGTTAACTGCCAAACTGATTTCGTAGCTAAAGATGCAGGTTTCCTTGCATTCGCTAACGAAGTTGCTGAAGTTGCTCTAGCAGAACGTCTAGAAATCGCTGATCTTCAAGCTAAATTTGAAGAAGCGCGTATCGCACTAGTAACTAAAATCGGTGAAAACATCAACATCCGTCGCGTACAATTCGTTGAAGGTGTTGCACTAGCTTCTTACCGTCACGGCGAGAAAATCGGTGTTGTTGTTGCTGGTGAAGGCGAAGCTGAAACTCTTAAGCACGTTGCAATGCACGTTGCTGCATCACGTCCTGAGTTCCTAAACCCAGAAGACGTACCTGCAGACGTAGTTGAGAAAGAAAAAGCAGTTCAAGTTGAAATCGCTATGAACGAAGGCAAACCAGCTGAAATCGCAGAGAAAATGGTTGTTGGCCGTATGAAGAAATTCACGGGCGAAATCTCTCTAACTGGTCAAGCTTTCATCATGGAGCCTAAGCAAACTGTTGGCGCTATCCTTAAAGAGAAAGGCGCTTCAGTATCTAACTTCGTACGTCTAGAAGTTGGTGAAGGCATCGAGAAAGCAGCTGAAATGAGCTTTGCTGACGAAGTTGCAGCGGTACAAAAAGGTTAATCCTTAGCGTATTGTTTGAAAAGAGACCGTGGCAAATGCTGCGGTCTTTTTATGAATAGTGAATTATTTTTTAGCTGTTATGAATGCAAACTGAGCTAATCAGTTTTTATCCATGACTGTTAATCATCAACTCTTTGGAAGGTAAACTCCATGACTACGAACCCTAAACCAGCGTATCAACGTATTCTGTTAAAACTTAGCGGTGAAGCATTACAAGGCGAAGAAGGTTTTGGTATTGACCCGACGATCCTTGATCGTATGGCTCAAGAAGTAAAAGAATTGGTTGAACTAGGTGTTCAAGTGGGCGTTGTAATCGGTGGCGGTAACCTGTTCCGTGGCGCTGGCCTTGCAGAAGCAGGTATGAACCGCGTTGTTGGTGACCACATGGGTATGCTTGCAACGGTAATGAACGGCCTTGCGATGCGTGATGCTCTACACCGCGCTTACGTAAACGCACGTGTAATGTCAGCAATCCCTCTTAAAGGTGTGTGTGACGACTACAACTGGGCAGATGCAATCAGCCAACTGCGTCAAGGTCGCGTTGTGATCTTCTCTGCTGGTACTGGTAACCCATTCTTCACTACAGATTCTGCTGCATGTCTACGTGGTATCGAAATCGAAGCTGACGTAGTTCTAAAAGCGACAAAAGTAGATGGTGTATTTACTTCTGACCCTGTAGCAAACCCAGACGCAGAGTTGTATGATACGTTGTCTTACAACACGGTTCTTGATAAAGAACTTAAAGTAATGGACTTGGCTGCATTTACGCTAGCACGTGATCACAAAATGCCAATCCGTGTATTTAACATGAATAAACCAGGCGCACTACGTCGCGTGGTTATGGGTGAAACTGAAGGTACATTAATCAGCGACGCTGACTAATTTTTCGGGCTTACTGAGGTGTTATACCTTGGTAAGCTTATCCTTATCACTCCAAATAAAAAGCTTTCTTGAAGAAAGAACATAATCAAGGTGAAATTGTGATTAACGAAATCAAAAAAGACGCTCAAGAGCGCATGGTAAAAAGTGTTGATGCACTAAAAAACAGCCTGCAAAAGATTCGTACAGGTCGTGCGCACCCAAGCCTACTTTCTGGTCTTACTGTTGAGTACTACGGTGCTCCAACGCCTTTGACTCAAGTAGCTAACGTTATCGCTGAAGATGCACGTACACTAGCTATTACAGTGTTTGATAAAACACTGACTCCTCTAGTTGAAAAAGCAATTCTGACATCTGACCTAGGCCTAAACCCTATGTCTGCTGGCACAGTTATCCGTGTTCCACTTCCCCCGCTAACGGAAGAGCGTCGTAAAGACCTAGTTAAAATCGTTCGTGGCGAAGCTGAAGGTGGCCGTGTTGCTATCCGTAATATCCGTCGTGACGCGAATGGCGATCTAAAAGCACTTCTTAAAGATAAAGAAATCTCTGAAGATGAAGATCGTAAAGCACAAGACGAAATTCAAAAGCTAACTGACGCTGCGGTTAAGAACGTAGACGAAGTTCTAGCTGTTAAAGAAAAAGAGTTGATGGAAGTTTAATTTCCCCTATTCTTTTCTTTCCGGAAAAACGCTGTACTCACGGTGCAGCGTTTTTTTATGCTACTCTGTTCGACTATTAGAATTTGATTCACTCTTTTATGCATAATTCTCAAGCGTTCACAGACTCTCTTCCTAAACACATTGCTATCATTATGGATGGTAATGGTCGCTGGGCAAAAGCTCAGGGCAAGCCTCGCGTCTTTGGCCATAAAAACGGTGTTCAAGCCGTTCGTAAAACCATCTCTTCTGCAGCCAGACTTGGCATCAAAGCCGTTACTCTTTTTGCATTTAGTAGCGAAAACTGGCGTCGCCCTGAAGAAGAAGTCGGTATCTTGATGGAACTGTTTATTTCAGTGCTGTCGAGTGAAGTAAAAAAGCTTCATAAAAATAATCTACAACTGCGTGTTATTGGTGATAAAAGTCGTTTCAATGATCGACTACAAAAGAAGATAGAAGAAGCGGAAGCTTTGACTAGCACTAATACCGGTATGGTTATTAATATTGCGGCTAACTATGGCGGTAAGTGGGATATTCAGCAAGCAATGACCTCTATTGCTCAACAGGTAAAGTCTGGTGATATTAATGTAGATGACATTGATGAAGCTATGATTACACAGCACCTGACGATGGCAGATATTCCTGAAGTCGATCTACTTATCCGTACCAGTGGTGAATGCCGCATTAGTAATTTTATGCTTTGGCAGTTGGCTTACGCCGAAATGTATTTCACTGAACAATTCTGGCCAGACTTTAATGAGGACAGCTTAGTAGAAGCTGTGACTTGGTTTGTAAACCGTGAACGTCGTTTTGGATGCACTGGTGAGCAAATTAAAGCTCTGATGGACAGTTAATAAGGATTTTTTGGTTTGAAACAACGAATTATTACGGCGTTGATTTTAGCTCCCCTAGTTATTCTAGGCATTTTCGAGTTATCACTTCCTACATTTATTCTTTCATTAGCGGTAATCTCGCTATTAGGTTTTTGGGAGTGGACTCAGTTTGTTGAAAGCAAATCGCGTTATTTAGCGTTGATTCCAACGGTTGTAGTCAGTGCCGCAAGTTTTGCTTTTATCCCTTTTGATGCATTTAGCCTTAATAACTTGTCTATTGCTCACTACTCCATTCTAACGATTGGCTCAATTTGGTGGGTAATCGCGAGTGGTATGGCCGTGACTTATCCTAAGTCTATGCCTGCATGGAAAGACTCTTCTCTTCTTCGTCACGCTTTTGGTGTGCTGACTCTGCTGCCATTCTTCTGGAGTGTGGTTATCCTGCGTGCTAACGGTATCGATGTTGATCCCTACCACGGTGCAAAATTGGTTATGTTTGTTTGTTTGCTCGTTTGGGCAGCGGATAGCGGTGCTTATTTTTCAGGGAAGAGTTTTGGTAAGCGCAAAATGGCCCCAGAGGTAAGCCCGAATAAAACGATTGAAGGTCTTATTGGCGGCATCATTACTGCAGTGATCGTGGCTTGGATTTTTGCTGACTTGTTTGATATCCAATTCACAAGTCCTCTTCACATGATTGTTATTACTCTTGTGACCGTCGTTATCTCTGTTCTTGGTGACCTTGTTGAAAGCATGTTTAAACGTGTTTCTGGGGTGAAAGACAGCAGTAATCTGATTCCTGGTCATGGTGGTATACTTGATAGAATAGATAGCTTAACGGCTGCATTCCCTGTCTTTGCTCTGCTTTATTTAGCATTCTAATAAAAGAGGGCAGTGATTCTGCCCTTTATTACATTTCTACGGTCATATGTGATGCGAAATCTAACTATCCTTGGCGCTACCGGCTCAATTGGTGCAAGTACCCTAAAAGTCGTTGAGCAAAACCCAGACCTTTATTCGGTCGTGGCATTGGCTGCCGGTTCGAATGTTGAAAAGATGCTGGCGCTAGTTGAAAAGTGGCAACCAAGCTATGTTGCTATGGCTTGCCCTGAAGCTGCATCTCAGCTGACTGAAATATTATCTGCGGATTACCCAAGCATTCAAGTGCTTTCAGACACTGAAGGCATGTGTCAGGTTGCTTCCCTAGATGAAGTTGACACTGTTATGGCTGCGATTGTTGGCGCAGCAGGCTTGCTTCCTACGATGGCTGCGGTTAAAGCGGGCAAGCGTATCTTGCTTGCTAACAAAGAAGCTTTGGTGATGTCTGGGCAGCTGTTTATAGACGCCGTAGAAAAGTACGGTGCAGAACTACTTCCTGTCGACAGTGAGCATAATGCTATTTTCCAATGCCTTCCGCAGAACGTACAAACCAAACTAGGCCGCTGTGACCTTGAAGAAAACGGCATTAACCATATTCTTCTGACTGGTTCTGGTGGTCCTTTCCGTTATACCGATGTGGCTGAGCTCGAATCCGTGACTCCTGAACGCGCAATTGCACACCCTAACTGGTCTATGGGTCCTAAGATCTCTGTCGATTCTGCGACTATGATGAATAAAGGGCTAGAGTACATTGAAGCGAAATGGCTATTTAATGCTTCTCAGGAGCAGTTAAAAGTCATCATTCATCCGCAGTCTGTGATTCACTCTATGGTCCAGTACAAGGATGGCTCTGTGCTGGCTCAAATGGGCGAGCCGGACATGGCAACGCCAATTGCTTTGACGATGTCTTACCCTAATCGCACCGAGGCGGGTGTTAAGCCTTTAGACTTTACGAAAGTGGGCGAGCTTACCTTCTTAGAACCAGATTTTAGTCGTTACCCGTGTTTGAGATTGGCGATTGAAGCGTGCTACTTAGGTCAGCATGCGACAACAGCCATTAATGCAGCAAATGAAATTGCAGTCGATGCTTTTTTGAATAATCGAGTGAAGTTTACCGATATTGCTGTCATTAACGAACATGTTATGAGCAAAGTATGTGAACAACATAACTCTGAGGGCTTAGATAGCTTGGAAAGCCTTCTCGAGCTAGATAATATGTCTCGTCAATTAGCCAATCAATTTATTAAAGAGCAGCTAGCATGAGTGGAATTCTGTGGAACTTCGCATCCTTTATTGTAGCGCTTGGCATTCTGGTCGCTGTTCATGAGTTTGGACATTTCTGGGTTGCTCGTCGCTGTGGTGTGAAAGTTGAGAAATTCTCGATTGGTTTTGGTAAATCAATCTGGAGCAAAGTTGGCCGTGATGGTACGGAATACAGCTTGTCAGTCATTCCATTGGGCGGCTACGTTAAGATGCTTGATGGTCGTGTTGACGACCTTTCTGAAGACGAACAACAATACGCTTTTGATAAGAAGCCATTGTGGAAAAGAACGGCGATTGTGGGTGCAGGTCCTGCGTTTAACTTTATCTTTGCCGTCTTTGCATATTGGCTAGTATTTTTGATTGGCGTGCCGGCGGTTAAACCTGTAATCGGTGAAGTCACTCCGCAATCTATTGCTGCACAAGCCGGAATTGAAACTGGGATGGAACTTAAATCTATTTCAGGAATCAAAACCGCAGATTGGGAATCAGTCAATATGGGTTTGATATCACACATTGGTGATCAATCCATGACAGTGACGGTTGCTTCTCAAGACGACATCGGCTTTGAGCAACAAATGACATTGGATATTTCAGACTGGTCGTTCAACCCAGAAACTGAATCTGCAATGACAACGCTGGGTTTTAGACCGTACTCTCCAGAGGTATCGACTGTACTGGCTCAAATCATTGATGATGGCGCTGCATACGATGCAGGTCTTGAAGCCGGTGATAAAATTGTTGAGATTAACGGGCAACCTATTGAACAGTGGCAGTCGGTTGTTGAGTTAATTCGTGCAAATCCAATGACACCCTTGGACTTGGTCGTATTGCGAAATGGTGCTGAGCAGTCATTGGTTATGACACCAAAAAGTCGAGAGCTTTCTGATGGTTCGACAATCGGCTATGCAGGTATTGCTCCGGAAGTCGCAGAATGGCCAGAAGATTATCGCTTTGAGTTACAATTTGGTGTAATTGAGTCTGTAGGAAAAGCATTTGATAAAACAGGTCAAATCATTGGTTTGACACTGACAATGCTTAAGAAGCTTATCGTTGGTGATGTTGGCTTAAACAACTTGAGTGGCCCTATTTCAATCGCGAAAGGTGCAGGTACAACCGCCGATTATGGTTTGGTTTACTTCTTAGGCTTTTTGGCTCTGATTAGTGTTAACTTAGGGATTATTAATTTGGTTCCGCTGCCTATGCTTGATGGCGGACATTTGCTGTTTTTCGCTATTGAGGCCGTTACTCGTAAACCGGTACCTGAGAAAGTTCAGGAAATGGGATACAGATTGGGAGGGGCAATCCTCTTCTCATTGATGGCTCTGGCAATATTTAACGATTTTACTCGTCTGTGAATGGTTTCTCACAGGCATTGGTAGTAGCAAGGAATAATTAGAATAAGTATGGCGATTAAGCAAATTCTGTTCGCAAGTCTATTGGCCACTAGTGTGGCTGCGAACGGAGCACAAAACTTTGTAGTTCAAGATATCAAGATCGAAGGTTTACAGCGTGTTGCACTTGGTGCGGCTCTACTGAAAATGCCAGTACGTATTGGCGATGAAGTGGATGAAAGCGATGTATCTGAGATCATTCGTGCATTGTATGCTTCGGGTAACTTTGAGGATGTTAAAGTCCTTCGCGATGAAGGTGTTTTAGTTGTTCAAGTCAAAGAACGACCGACCATCGCGAGCATTTCATTCTCGGGTAACAAAGCGATCAAAGAAGAGCAACTTCAGCAGAACCTAGATGCGTCTGGTGTTCGTGAAGGAGAGGCTCTTGACCGTACGACGCTGAGTAACATTGAGAAAGGCCTTGAAGATTTTTACTACAGTGTTGGTAAGTACAACGCGACAGTAAAAGCGGTTGTGACGCCTTTGCCACGTAACCGTTCTGACCTTAAGTTTGTGTTTACTGAAGGCGTATCCGCTAAGATTCAGCAAATCAACTTTATCGGTAACGAAGTTTTCTCTGACGCTGAACTCCTCAGTCGTTTCAACTTGAACGTTGATGTTGCATGGTGGAATTTCCTTGCGGATGAAAAATACCAGAAGCAAGTATTAGCTGGTGATATCGAAGCGCTGAAATCTTACTACCTTGACCGTGGTTACCTTAAGTTTAAGGTAGATTCTACTCAAGTTGCGATCTCTCCAGATAAGAAAGGCGTGTATATCACGCTTGGTATTGATGAAGGCGAAGCTTATACCGTTAAAGATGTCGCATTTCGTGGTGAGCTCATCGGCCGTGAGGCTGACTTTGAGGCGTTAGTGCCATTTGAAGACGGTGATACTTATAACGGTTCATCGGTAACGTCTTTAGAAGAGAACGTAAAACGAATTCTTGGCGAATCTGGCTATGCGTACCCACAAGTTCGTACTATTCCAGAGTTCAATGATGAGACCAAAGAAGTGTCGTTGGTTATCAATGTAGAAGCGGGCAGCCGTATCTATGTTCGTGACATTCGATTTACGGGTAACAATTCAACGAAAGATGAAGTTCTTCGTCGTGAAATGCGTCAAATGGAAGGCAGCTGGCTTAACTCTAAGTCAATTGATACTGGTAAGAGCCGTCTTAACCGTTTAGGTTTCTTTGAAACGGTTGACGTACAAACAGTTCGTGTTCCTGGTAGTGAAGACCAAGTTGATTTGGTTTACAACGTTAAGGAAGCGAACTCCGGCAGCATCAACTTTGGTGTCGGCTACGGTACGGAATCAGGTGTTAGTTTCCAAGTTGGCCTACAACAAGACAACTTTGCGGGTTCTGGTAACCGTGTTGGCGTAAGTGCCATGATGAACGATTACCAAAAGAACGTGAGCTTAGACTACCGTGACCCATACTGGAACCTTGATGGTGTGAGTCTAGGCGGTAAGATCTTCTACAACGAATTCGAAGCCTCTGAAGCGGGTATTGTCGACTATACCAACCAAAGTTACGGTACGAGCCTTACATGGGGTTTCCCTATGGATGAGCTGAACCGTATCGAGTTTGGTGTTGGCTATACACACAACAAAATCGGTAACGTTCCGACTTATATCCAAGTTGAACAGTTTGCGAGAAGTATTGACCAATATGGTGACGAGCACATCTTAACCGATGATTTCGATATCAATATCTCTTGGACGCGTAATAACTTGAACCGTGGTTTCTTCCCAACAGAAGGTAACCACCAACGTGCTTTCGCTAAAATGACGGTGCCAGGCTCTGATGCTCAGTACTTCAAAATGCAGTACGATGTAAAACATTACATCCCGCTGACCAAAAAGCATGAGTTCACACTATTGATGCGTGGCCGATTAGGCTATGGTAATGGTTATGGTCAAACGGATGGTAACGATAACTTGTTCCCATTCTACGAGAACTACTACGCAGGTGGTTTTACAACCCTACGTGGTTTTGGTTCTAACTCGGCTGGCCCGAAAGCCGTTTACGGAAGCAGCACAGGTAACAACCCAACCTACGATACTGCTACTGATGATTCAGTGGGTGGTAACGCGGTTGCTTTGGCAAGTCTAGAGTTAATTGTACCTACGCCGTTTGCTTCTGATGAAGCACGCAGCCAGATTCGTACCAGTGTCTTCTTCGATATGGCTAGTGTATGGGATACCGAATTTGTAGACCGTGGCGCGCCTAATAGTGGCGGCCAGTACTACTACGATTACTCTGATCCAACGAATTACCGTTCATCTTATGGTGCAGCCCTTCAATGGATGTCACCGATGGGCCCACTAGTTTTCTCTCTAGCGAAACCAGTTAAAATTTACGAAGGTGATGATGAGGAATTCTTCACATTTACCATTGGTAGAACTTTCTAATATTTAAAGGACAATATTTTGAAAAATATGATTAAAGCAGCAGGTTTAGGCCTTGTAGTTCTTAGCTCTTCTTTCTTTGCAACAGCTGCTGAAGCTGCGCAAAAAGTGGGTTATGTAAACACTGCACAAGTATTCCAGGCTCTACCTCAGCGTGAAGTTGTTCTTCAAAAAATGCAGGAAGAGTTCAAAGACAAAGCAGCTGAGCTGCAGAGCATTCAAGCTGAAGCAAAAACGAAGATTGAAAAGCTTAAGCGTGATGGCGAGCTACTAGGTCCTGACGAAGTTGAAAAGCTACGTATCGAAGTAGGTCAACTAGACAGCAAGTACAAAATCAAAGCTCAAGCACTAGAAAAAGCAAGCCAACGTCGTGAAGCACAAGAGAAGCAGAAGCTATTCAAAGTGATTCAAGATGCTGTAACGAAAGTTGCAGAGAAAGAAGGCTACGATATGATCGTTGATATTCAAGCTCTGCAATACGGCAAGCCAGAATACAACATCTCTGAGAAAGTAATTAAAGCACTGAAATAAGTTTTATGAAGAATCTAACTTTAGCCGAATTGGCAACGATTACCGGGGGAGAGCTACACGGAGATGGTACTAGTACCGTTTCAGCAGTCGCTCCTATGGATAAAGCGCAAGAAGGTAACATTACGTTCCTTTCTAACGTAAAGTACAGCAAGCACCTAGGTGACTGTAAAGCATCCGCTATTATGGTTAAAGAGAGTGAGCGTGAACTTTGTAAGACGAACGTGATTGTGGTTAATGACCCTTACGTTGCTTTTGCTAAAGTTGCTCAAGCGCTTGATACTACTCCAGCACCCGCTGCGGCTATTGCTGATTCAGCTTCGATTGCAAGTGATGCGACCATTGGACAAAATGTGTCTATTGGTGCAAATGCTGTGATTGAGTCTGGTGTGGTACTTGGTGATGATGTGATCATCGGTGCTGGTTGCTTTATTGGTAAAAACGCGAAAGTTGGCTCTGGCACTAAGCTATGGGCTAACGTAAGTGTTTACCATGAAGTTGTGATTGGCGAAGCATGTTTGATTCAATCAAGCACGGTTATCGGCTCTGATGGCTTTGGTTATGCGAACGAGAAAGGCGAGTGGATTAAAATCCCACAAGTCGGTTCAGTTCGTATCGGTAACCGCGTAGAAATCGGCGCGTGTACTACCATCGACCGTGGTGCATTAGACGACACAATTATTGAAGATAACGTTATCTTAGATAATCAACTTCAAATTGCTCACAATGTTCACATCGGATATGGTTCAGCCCTTGCGGGTGGTACTATTGTAGCTGGCAGCACGACGATAGGTAAGTACTGTATTATTGGTGGTGGCTGTGTGATTAATGGTCACATTGAAATCATTGACGGCGTTACAATCACCGGTATGGGGATGGTAATGCGCAGCATCACTGAGAAAGGCATGTACTCTTCGGGTATTCCTTTACAGCCAAACAAAGATTGGCGTAAAACAGCAACGCGTGTTCATCGTATTGATGAAATGAACAAGCGTTTGAAAACCGTTGAAAAACTTATCGAGAAGAGCGCGGAATCATAATTCCAGCATTTCTAATAAAAGGCTCGCGTATAGCGAGTCTTTTTCGTTTATAATCCTTCTAATTAAATAAAGAATATACATAGGAATACGACTTTGACTACTGAACAGACAACGATGAACATTACTGAAATTCAGGAACTATTACCTCATCGCTACCCATTCTTAATGGTTGATCGTGTGACTAGCTTTGAAAAAGAAAAAACACTGACCGCAATTAAGAATGTCTCTGTTAACGAACCTCAGTTCACAGGCCACTTCCCTCAGCTTCCTGTATTCCCAGGCGTGTTGATCTTAGAAGCAATGGCACAAGCAACAGGCCTTCTAGCATTTAAATCTTTTGGTGCGCCTTCTGGCAACGAACTTTACTACTTTGCAAGTGTTGATAAAGCAAAATTCCGTAAGCCAGTCGTACCTGGTGACCAACTGGTTATCGAAGTTGAATTCTTAAAAGAGCGTCGTGGCATTGCATCGTTTAACGGTGTAGCGAAAGTTGACGGCGACGTTGTATGTTCAGCTGAACTTAAATGTGCTCGTAGAGAGTTTTAATATGATTCATGAAACAGCGAAAATTCACCCGGCAGCAGTAATCGAAGGTGATGTAACTATCGGTGCTAACGTGACAGTTGGGCCTTTCACTTACATTGCTGGTAACGTGACAATTGGTGACGACACTGAAGTGATGTCGCATGTTGTGATCAAAGGTCATACAACCATTGGTAAAGAAAACCGTATCTTCCCTCATGCTGTTATTGGTGAAGAAAACCAAGACAAGAAATACGGTGGTGAAGAGACAACAGTTGTGATCGGTGATCGCAACGTGATCCGTGAAGCGGTTCAAATCCACCGTGGTACGGTTCAAGACAAAGCAACCACTGTAATTGGTGATGACAACCTACTTTGTGTTAATGCTCACGTAGCGCACGATGTTATTGTTGGTAACCATACTCACATTGGTAACAACGCTATTCTTGGCGGACACGTGACGGTTGGCGACTACGCTGGTGTTATGGCACTGTCTGCGATTCACCCATTCTGCTCAATTGGTGCTTACGCATACATTGGCGGCTGTTCTGCTGTTGTTCAAGATGTACTTCCGTACGTACTTGCACAGGGTAACCATGCTGCTCCATTCGGTCTGAACCTAGTGGGCTTGAAGCGTAACGGTTTTGAAAAACCAGAAATTCGTGCACTACAGAAAGCGTACAAAGAGTTATACCGTTCAGGTAAAACACTTGAAGAAGCGAAAGCGGCTTTAGTTGAAATGGCGAAAGAGTTTACTTCGGTGGCTCCTATGCTAGAAATGCTAGAGAATTCTGAGCGCGGTATTATTCGTTAATACTGGATGTGGTTGTGTACCAATCCGCGCAAGTATGACAATAATTACTTAATCAGATTGGTATAACAAAAAGATCGCTAATCATTAGGCGATCTTTTTTGTTTTAGGCAAGAAGGGAATTGGAAAACTATGGCACAGCAAGAAGCAGCAACCAACAGCACGGACTTTGTTTCGAATGAACCTCTGCGGGTAGGTATCGTTGTCGGAGAACTCTCTGGTGATACGCTTGGTGAAGGTTTTATCAAAGCAATCAAATCACAGTACCCGAATGCTGAATTCGTCGGTATTGGCGGACCCAAAATGAAGGCGCTTGGTTGTGAGTCTCTTTTCGAGATGGAAGAGCTAGCTGTCATGGGCTTAGTTGAAGTACTTGGCCGTTTACCTCGTCTGCTAAAAGTAAAAGCAGAGTTGGTTAAGTATTTCACTCAAAACCCACCAGATGTGTTTGTTGGTATCGATGCACCTGATTTCAACCTAAGACTTGAACTTGATCTTAAGAACGCAGGCATTAAAACGGTCCATTACGTGAGCCCTTCAGTGTGGGCTTGGCGTCCCAAGCGTATCTTTAAAATCGACAAAGCAACCGACTTGGTTTTGGCCTTCCTGCCATTCGAGAAAGCGTTTTACGATAAATACAACGTTGCCTGTGAATTTGTTGGCCACACGCTGGCAGACGCAATTCCTTTAGAACCAAGTAAACAAGATGCACGTGAGCTGTTAGGCTTAGACCAAGACAAACAGTGGTTAGCCGTATTGCCGGGCAGTCGAGGTGGTGAGATGGGGTTGATCGCTCAACCATTTATCGAAACGTGCCAGCGCATTAAGCAAAAATACCCTGACATCAATTTTGTTGTTGCGCTCGTGAATGAACAGCGTAAAAAACAGTTTACCGAAATCTGGCAAACAACAGCGCCTGAGCTTGAATTCACGTTAGTCGAAGATACGGCAACCAACGTGATTACCGCTGCTGACTCTGTGCTTCTGGCTTCCGGCACAGTGGCTCTTGAGTGTATGTTACTGAAGCGTCCAATGGTCGTTGGCTACAAAGTAAATAAGCTGACAGGCTACATTGTGAAGAAGCTAGCAATCACTGATTTCGTATCACTGCCGAATATTTTGGCTGGTGAAGAGATCGTGAAAGAGCATATTCTTGAGGAATGCCACCCAGACTTCTTGTTCCCATCTGTCGACAAAATGCTATCAGCCGACAACAGTGCATTGATCGAACGTTTTACCGAGATGCATCACTGGATTCGTAAAGATGCTGATAAGCAAGCCGCCAACGCAGTACTGAAATTGATTGGTCGAGAGTTTGTTGAATCATAAAGTGCAGCCTCAGAAAGCACTGACTTATAAGTTACAAAGAGAATTGTCATGGCAGTAAAAGAGAAAAAAGAGCTTCCTCCATTTGAATATCCGCAAGGCTACCAGTTGTTTGCTGGTGTGGATGAAGTAGGTCGTGGGCCATTGGTAGGCGATGTGGTGACTGCTGCGGTTATCCTAGATCCAAATAATCCAATCGAAGGCTTAAACGATTCAAAAAAACTGTCTGAGAAAAAGCGTCTTGCTCTGCTTCCTGAAATCAAGGAGAAAGCCTTGGCGTGGTCTGTTGGTCGCTGTTCGCCACAAGAAATTGATGAGCTGAATATTCTACAGGCAACTATGGTCGCTATGCAGCGCGCTATCGCTGGGTTGAGCGTTCAGCCTGACATGGCACTGATCGATGGTAACCGTGTTCCTGAACTGCCAATGGACGGTCTGGCTATTGTTAAAGGTGACTTGCGAGTGGCTGAAATCAGTGCGGCGTCTATTATTGCAAAAGTCGTCCGTGACCAAGAGATGGAAGAGCTTGATAAACTTCATCCAGAGTTTGGTTTTGCTAAACATAAGGGTTACCCGACCAAAGCGCATTTCGAAGCGATTGAGCAACATGGTGTAACCGAACATTACCGCAAGAGCTTTAAGCCAGTAAAACGTATCCTTGGCATAGATTAGAGCGTATTGATTAAGCTCTATCTAGACTAGAGCTTTACGTTAGCTAGACCTGGGCATCGAATAAAGTTGCTTACTTGCGTCAGAAAAAAATAGAATACACACAGTTGTAACCCCTAGGCTCAAACCTAGAACTCAGGAAAAATAATGTCAGATCCAAAATTTGTTCACCTACGCGTACACAGTGATTTTTCTATGGTGGATGGCCTCTCTAAGGTGCCGCCATTAGTAAAAAAAGTCGCTGAAATGGGTATGCCTGCTCTAGCATTGACCGATTTCACCAACCTGTGTGGGTTGGTGAAGTTTTACGGTACTGCTCATGGGTGTGGGGTTAAACCAATTATTGGTGCTGACTTCTTGATGCAGTCTCCGGAATTCGGTGACGAGCTAACCAAGCTCACCGTCATTGCAACCGACAATAAAGGTTATAACAACCTAACGCTGCTTATCTCAAAAGCTTACCTTCGTGGTCATGTACAGCATCAGCCTGTTATCGATAAAGAGTGGTTGATTGAGAATGCCGAAGGCCTGATTATTCTATCGGGTGCCAAAGAAGGTGAGATTGGTAAGGCGCTACTGAAAGGTAACCGTGATTTGGTTGCAAGCAGCGTCGAGTTTTACAAGACGTACTTCGCCGACCGTTTTTACTTAGAACTGATTCGTACCGGACGACCGGATGAAGAGTCATACTTACACTTTGCGTTAGAGCTTGCTGAACAGGAAGACCTGCCTGTTGTCGCAACCAACGAAGTGGTTTTCCTAACTGAAGACCTGTTTGATGCTCATGAAATCCGCGTGGCGATCCATGACGGTTTCACTATGGTCGATCCTCGTCGTCCTAAGAACTACAGCGCGCAGCAATATCTTCGTAGTGAAGAAGAGATGTGTGAGCTGTTCTCTGATATTCCGGAAGCGTTAGAGAACAGTGTTGAGATTGCCAAGCGTTGTAACGTGACCGTTCGTTTAGGGGAATACTTCCTGCCTAACTTCCCTACGGAAGGTTTGGCGATTGAAGACTTCTTGATCAAGAAATCTGAAGAAGGTCTTGAACGACGTTTGGCGTTCCTGTTCCCTGACGAAAAAGTTCGCGCTGAGCGCAGACCTGAATACGATGAGCGACTCAAGATCGAGCTCGAAGTTGTCAATAACATGGGTTTCCCTGGCTACTTCTTGATCGTAATGGAGTTCATTCAGTGGTCAAAAGACAACGATGTGCCAGTAGGTCCTGGGCGTGGTTCTGGTGCTGGCTCTCTAGTAGCTTACGCCTTGGATATCACCGATCTCGATCCACTTGAATACGATCTCCTTTTCGAACGTTTCTTGAACCCAGAACGTGTCTCCATGCCCGATTTCGATATCGACTTCTGTATGGATAAGCGTGACCAAGTTATCGACCACGTTGCTGAGATGTACGGGCGTGATGCGGTATCTCAGATCATCACTTTTGGTACCATGGCGGCGAAAGCGGTAATTCGCGACGTAGGCCGTGTACTGGGTCACCCATTTGGCTTCGTCGATCGAATTTCAAAGCTTGTACCGCCAGATCCTGGTATGACGTTGGAGAAAGCATTCCTTGCTGAACCGGCACTGCCGGAGCTTTACGATGGCGATGAAGAAGTTCGCGAACTGATCGATAAATGTCGCATTCTTGAAGGTTGTACGCGAAACGCCGGTAAACACGCGGGTGGTGTTGTAATCTCACCAACCACGATCACTGACTTTGCACCAATCTATGCCGATGCTGAAGGTAACTTCCCAGTAACGCAATTCGATAAGAATGACGTTGAAACGGCTGGCTTGGTTAAGTTCGACTTCTTGGGCCTGCGTACCCTGACCATCATCGATTGGGCGTTGGGCCTCGTAAACCCTCGCCTGAAGAAAGAGGGTAAAGAGCCAGTTCGTATTGAGTCGATTCCTCTTGATGACCAAGCTTCGTTCAATCTATTACAAAATTCTGAAACGACTGCGGTATTCCAGCTGGAATCGCGTGGTATGAAAGACCTGATCAAACGTCTACAGCCCGACTGTTTTGAAGATATCATCGCATTGGTAGCCCTGTTCCGTCCGGGTCCTCTGCAATCAGGCATGGTAGATAACTTTATCGACCGTAAACATGGCCGTGAAGCGGTTTCTTACCCTGATGAAACGTGGCAACACGAATCACTGAAAGAGACACTAGAACCTACCTACGGCATCATCCTGTATCAAGAACAGGTAATGCAGATCGCACAGATTCTGGCAGGCTATACGCTTGGCGGCGCGGATATGTTGCGTCGTGCGATGGGTAAGAAAAAGCCAGAAGAGATGGCGAAACAGCGTGGTACCTTTAAAGAGGGTGCTGAAGCCAACGGTGTTGATGGCGAACTTGCCATGAAGATCTTTGACTTGGTAGAGAAATTTGCGGGCTACGGCTTCAACAAATCTCACTCGGCTGCATACGCACTGGTTTCTTACCAAACGCTGTGGTTGAAAACGCACTACCCAGCGGAATTTATGGCTGCGGTAATGACGGCTGATATGGATAACACCGAGAAGGTTATTGGCCTTGTTGATGAGTGTTTCCGTATGAAACTCAAGCTGCTCCCACCGGATATCAACTCGGGCTTGTACCGCTTTAACGTGGATGAAGATGGCGCGATTGTTTATGGTATCGGCGCGATCAAAGGGGTAGGTGAAGGCCCTATTGAAGCGATCATCGAAGCACGAAATAAGGGCGGTTACTTTAAAGACTTATTCGACTTCTGTGCGCGTCTTGATCTGAAGAAGGTCAACAAACGTGTTATCGAAAAGTTGATTCTATCCGGTGCCTTAGATAGATTAGGTCCTCACCGTGCAGCGATGATGGCTTCATTGCCGGATGCGGTTAAAGCGGCAAGCCAACATCACCACGCTGAGTCCTTTGGACAATCAGATATGTTTGGCGTGTTGACCGATGCTCCGGAAGAGGTTGAACACAAGTATACCCAAGTGCCTAAGTGGCCTGAGAAGGTTTGGCTTGAGGGCGAACGCGAAACGCTTGGTTTGTATCTAACTGGTCACCCGGTTAACGCTTACATCAAAGAGTTAGCGAAATACACCAGCTGTCGCTTGAAAGATGCCACGCCAACGCGTCGTGACCAATCATTAACGATTGCCGGTTTGGTGATTGCTGCGAGAGTGATGACCACTAAGCGCGGTACACGAATCGGTTTGATGACACTTGATGACCGATCTGGGCGAATGGAAGTGATGTTGTTCTCTGATGCGCTCGATCGCTACGCAGAGTTGCTCGAAAAAGACAAAATTGTGGTCGTTTCCGGACAGGTCAGCTTTGATGATTTCAATGGCGGGCTTAAAATGTCCGCGCGCGAGGTCATGGACTTAGGAAGCGCCCGTGAGAAATATGCTCGTGGGGTGTCGATATCTATCGACCAATCCCAAATTAACGGTCAATTTTTTGAACGCTTTAGTCAAATCTTAGAACCTTATAGAGCCGGAACGGTCCCAGTCAATGTATACTACCAGCGTGCCGACGCTAGAGCGCGGTTAACATTGGGCACAGAATGGCGTGTGACGCCAAGTGATACATTACTAGACGAATTAAAACAGCTGCTTGGAAATAGCCAAGTAGAACTCGAATTTAACTAAAATTTAGCTTCGCGAATACGGAGCTGAATCAACAAGGATTCATAGATGAGCCTGAACTTTCTAGAATTTGAAAAGCCTATCGCTGAACTTGAAGCAAAAATCGAAGCGCTACGTGACGTTTCGCGTCATGGTGGTGACACAGCGGTAGATCTAGACAAAGAAATCGAACAACTAGAGAAAAAAAGCTTAGAGCTTAAACAGAAAATCTTTAGTGACTTAGGTGCATGGCAGGTTGCTCAACTTGCTCGTCACCCTCAACGTCCTTACACAAAAGATTACCTGGAGCATGCATTCACAGAGTTTGAAGAGATGGCGGGCGATCGCGCTTACGCTGACGACAAAGCTATTGTGGGTGGTATGGCTCGTCTAAATGGCCGTCCTGTTATGGTTATTGGTCACCAGAAAGGTCGCGAGACTAAAGAGAAAGTGATCCGTAACTTTGGTATGCCAAAGCCAGAAGGTTACCGTAAGGCGCTACGTCTAATGGAAACCGCTGAGCGTTTCAACATGCCTATTATTACTTTCATCGACACAGCGGGCGCATACCCAGGTGTTGGTGCTGAAGAGCGTGGTCAATCTGAAGCTATCGCGAAAAACCTAAAGGTTATGGCTGGTCTTTCTGTTCCAGTTATCTGTAACGTTGTGGGTGAAGGCGGTTCTGGTGGTGCACTAGCGATTGGTGTTGGTGACTACGTGAACATGCTTCAGTACTCTACGTATTCAGTAATCTCTCCAGAAGGTTGTGCTTCAATCCTATGGCGTGATTCAGATAAAGCCCCACAAGCAGCTGAAGCGATGGGCCTGATTGCTCCTCGTCTTAAAGAGCTTGAGCTTATCGACGAAATCATTCCTGAGCCTCTAGGTGGCGCGCACCGCGACCCTGCACAAACCGCTCAGAACATGAAAGACATGCTAGTTAAACAGCTAGAAGAGCTAGAGCAGTTTGATAACGAAACGCTTCTTGAGCGTCGTTACCAGCGTCTAATGAGCTACGGCTACTGCTGATAAGTTACCTTAGTAATAAGGTCTGCTTAACGTAACAAGTTGATGAAAGGGTTGGACTCAGTGCCAACCCTTTTTTATTATTAAAACATTATCCTTTCACACACGACCTCTTGGTTTAGTAGCCTCATGACACACTTAATTGATACTTTCACATCTGTACTTGATCAAAGCGCGCTTAAGCCTCGTAGTAGGTTGGTCGTCGCTTTCAGTGGTGGTGTCGATTCACGAGTGTTGTTGGAGTTATCCGCTCAATATGCCCAAGCGCACGACATTGAGTGCCATGCGGTTCATGTGCACCATGGCTTAAGTACAAATGCAGACCTCTGGGTAGAACAATGCCAAACATGGTGTGATGGTTTGTCTATTCCATTAGCTATTGAGCGAGTGTCGTTGGATGTTAACAGTGGAGAAAGCATAGAAAAACTCGCTAGAGATGCTAGGTATCACGCCTTCAAACAACATATTCGATATGGGGATGTGCTTGTTACAGGTCAACACCTCGATGATCAAGTAGAGACTTTCTTGTTAGCGTTGAAGCGTGGCAGTGGGCCTAAAGGCCTCTCTTCAATGGCGAAAGTGATGCCGTTTGTTGATGCTCATATTGTTCGCCCTATGCTATCGGTAACTCGAACCGAGATTGAAGCAGCTGCTTACGGCATGGGCTTAACTTGGGTAGAAGATGAGAGTAATCAGGATGTGCGTTTTGACCGAAACTTTATTCGTCATCAAGTGACTCCGGTGCTGACTGAGCGTTGGCCGAGCTTTCGTGAGTCGGTCAGTCGTAGTGCTCAGCTTTGTGCGGAGCAAGAGTTATTGCTCGATGAGTTACTTGAGTCACACTTTCAGCAAGCTTTGGGAGATAGTCAGAGCTTAAGCATTGAGGCGTTATCTCAACACTCAGACTTGTTACGAGCACGACTGTTAAGAATGTGGTTGAGTCATTGTAATCAAGCAATGCCGAGTCAAAAGCAGCTCAAGCTTATCTGGAATGAAGTGGCGTGCGCTCAGGTTGATGCCAACCCTAAATTGGTGTTGAATGAGGTTGAGGTTAGGCGTTTTAATCATCAGCTCTACATAGTGAAAGAGACTAAGGACTTGTCGAGTTGGCATGCCGATGTTGTGCTTGGTGATAGCTTGCAACTGCCCGATGGTTTAGGGAAATTACAATTCATGCCATCACAGAGTGATGCTGTATCGAATGGTCGTAATTCGCAAAGCTTCAGCTTGAAGGGGTTAAACGGAGCGCTACGAGTGATCTTCAACCCTGAAGGATTATCAGCGCATCCTGTTGGACGCGGTCATAGCAGAAAGCTCAAAAAACTCTTTCAAGAGTACCAAGTACCCAGTTGGTTACGACGCAGAACGCCAATATTAATGGATGGCGATCGAGTGATCGCTGTTTTAGGCTTATTCGTAGATAAAAACTACGAAGGTCAAGATTGTGAAGCGCTTTGGAGCAAGTAGAAAAAGTTTGTGTCACAATTCACCGTCACTTTAATAAAAATAATTAATGGAATATGCAATGAAGAAAATTACACTAGGATTAGTTCTTGGATTTGGACTATTGAGTGGTAACGCTCTGGCGGGTGATGTTGCTGCGGGTCAAGCTAAAGCAGCAATCTGTGCAGCATGTCATGGTGCTGACGGTATCGCAGTGATCCCAGGTTACCCAAACCTTAAAGGTCAAAACGAGCAATACATCGCTTCATCAATTAACGCATATAAGAACGGCCAGCGTACAGGCGGTTTGGCCGCTGTAATGCAGGCTCAAGCTTCAATGCTGAATGATGCAGATATTGCTAATCTAGCCGCTTACTACGCAAGCCTAAAGTAAAACCTTCTTAAAGCGCTGATTAAACAAGATGATAAATTTCGAGCCAGAGCTTTAAAGCTCTGGCTTTTTTCATTGAATGTTTACTATAGCTAACCGATAATGAGCCATTCGCACAGTTTAAGGGATGAACATGAAAAAGATTGAAGCCATTATCAAGCCATTCAAACTTGATGATGTACGTGAAGCACTTGCAGAAGTGGGTATTACGGGTATGACAGTATCTGAAGTGAAAGGCTTTGGACGTCAGAAAGGTCATACTGAGCTATACCGCGGCGCAGAGTACATGGTCGACTTTTTACCTAAAGTGAAATTGGAAATTGTTGTGACCGACGAAGTGGCTGACCAATGTGTTGATACCATTATCGAAACGGCGCAAACAGGCAAAATTGGCGACGGTAAGATCTTCATTACTGACGTTGAACGTGTGGTACGTATTCGTACTGGTGAAGAAGACGAAGACGCCGTATAAAAAAACTATTACCCTAAAAGGAGCGTTTATCGCTCCTTTTTCATCTCTGGTAGGGTGTTGTATGTTTAAGAAAACCATCATTGTTATCACGCTATTGATAACGCTTGCTGTCGTTAGTTTTCATTTAATCTTCGTGATCCCGAATAAACCCAACCTGATCACCTCTTCTCAAAATACCAGCAATGATATCTACAGTTGCTATCAAAATTCTGAGCCGAGAGCAATTGATGTGTCTGATGGCTTAGACATTACGGTGTGGAATATCTACAAGCAAAACCGAAGTAATTGGCAGAGTGAATTAAATAAGCTGTCGGCTGGTAGCGATTTAGTCTTGTTGCAAGAAGCGAGTATGACAGAAGAACTTCGCCAATGGGTAACGAGTGGCCAGTGGGGAAGCACTCGTGTTAATGCGTTTGAAGCCTTTGAGCAAAGTGCTGGTGTACTTAACCTAGCGACGCATTTGCCTATCGAAGCTTGTGCTTATACTCATGAAGAACCTTGGCTTCAATTACCAAAATCCGCGCTTTGGTCGCGTTACCAACTTAGTAACGGCGAACAACTGGCCGTGATTAACATCCATGCTGTGAACTTTACGTTTGGTACGGAAGATTACAAAGCTCAGCTCAAGAGCTTAACTGACAATCTGCAAAAGTATCGTGGGCCTGTTATTTTTGCTGGGGATTTTAATAGTTGGAGTGAAGCCCGCTTTGCTGTCTTGAAAGGTGCATTGGAACAGGTAGGTTTGACGGAAGTAGCCTTTGACCCAGACAACAGAACTCAGTTCATTACAGGACTGGTGCTCGATCATGTGTTCTATCGAGGGCTAGAGGTAGAAAAAGCAAAAGCGCCCATTACGGACGCTTCTGATCATAACCCTATGCGAGTGACTTTTAAGGTTAAATAGGCTAGAGAGTTTTCGCTAGCCTTATATCTTTAACTTAAAAGATTAAAATGTAGAGCGCCCAGATTAGGTAGTAGCCGACCCATGGTAAGCCAGAGATGACCAGTGCCTGACCACGCTCAAACTCAGTCCACGTCAATACTGCGGCATAACCCAACACAATGTACCAAGGCAACAACAGTGGTAATGAGCTAGCAAACTGCGACCAATCATTGGTTAGCGGTAACTTGATTAAGCCGTTTAAGCTATTCAAATCAGCGGCGTAGTTCATCACATGTCCATGCTTGAGTATCAGGCTTGCGTAGCTCGCAATGTCGCCTAAAACTGCAGGGAAGATGATAACGGATGCCGCTGCAAACCATCGCCAAAAGCTATGTTGATGTTGGCTTGGCTTTGTTGCTAGGTTAAACCAGAATGCCAACAAAACGATGGTTAGCGTTCGGCTAAATACGTCGTTGATGATTTCACTTGCGAGTAGGGTGTTGCTGTCAAGTAACGCCAATTGGTCAGGGTTAGTTTGAGCCAATTGCTGTGATAGCTCTGCACTTAACCATGCAAAATCGACATTCGAAAAATAAGCACCCCAAAACAAAAATGGGCTGAGCATTAATACGACGTAGGGTTGCCATCCCCAAGCACTTCGCTGATAAAGCGCTAAGAAACACGCTGTTGGTGAACGGAATATATCCAACAGCATGACGAGTGGGTTACTTGACGGGTTCATACACTTACCTTAGTTACATCAACATACAGCTTGAGTTTTTGTCCTGGCTGTAGGTATTTCTTGTTCTGCAAAGCGTTCCATTTTACAACATCTGTACTTTTTACTTTGAACTTTGATGCAATACCGCTGACTGTGTCACCAGATCTTACGTTATAGAAGATCGTGCGGATGATGGCGCCGTCTGAACCATTCTTCCAAATGACCAGTTCTTGACCAACTCTCAACGTGTCGCGTGGTCCCATACCGTTCCACTTAGCCAGTGATTGGTGAGATACCTTATTTGCGCGTGCAATCGTCCATAGGCTGTCACCACTTTTTACTGTATGGCTGAGCTTATATTGACCACGACTCTTCGACTGTGTGCTTGCTAGGCGGTTTGAAGCGCTTAGTGCGTATGTCTTGTCGTCTTTAGTTGATGTTGGGATTAGCAGGTGCTGTCCAATACGAATATTGTTGTTGCTCAAACCGTTTGCAGAGCGAATCACTTTACTGGTGGTGTTGTATTTGCTTGCTAGCACGCTAATGCTGTCACCAGATTGAACTTTGTAACGCACCAACTTCATGCCTTTGCCTTTATTGGCAGCGACTTCTTTGTTGAATTTTTCAACTGAGTCTAGAGGAAGTAATAGCTGTTGGTGTTTCTCTGGTGCCGTTGCCCACTGGTTGTAAGCAGGGTTGTAGCCTTGCAGCTCTTTAACTGGAATGCCTGCGTAGTTCGCAGCAATCGCTAGATCAAGCTGTTCTTCAGGGTTAACCAGAGTCAGCACTGGCTTGTTCGGGATCGCAGGGATATCGATGCCATACTTCTCTTGATTGGCAATGACATCAGCTAGAGCAAGCAGTTTAGGTACATAGCTGCTGGTCTCTTTTGGTAAATCGAGAGAGAAGAAGTCGATTGGTTTACCCAACTTCTTGTTCTTACGGATTGCGCTGTTCACTCGACCACCGCCACTGTTATAGGCAGCAATCGCATGGTTCCAGTCGCCATCGAAACGTCGGTTAAGGTCTGATAAGAAATCCAATGCGGCGTCGGTAGAGGCGGCAACATCACGGCGGCCGTCATACCAAAAGTTCTGTTCAAGCCCGTAGTCTTTACCTGTGCCTGAAATGAATTGCCATAGACCTGCAGCACTGCCATGAGAATAGGCAAACGCATCGAAAGAACTTTCTACAACGGGCAATAGGGCCAGCTCTAGTGGTAAGCCTTTTTCTTCAATCTTAGTGGTGATCAGATACAGGAAAGGTTCAGCACGCTTTGATACGGTTTTTAGATGACTCGGGTGCTTGAGGTACCAAGTTCGGTAGTAGTCGACCTTCTTTTGGTCTGGTACTTCCATTTCAAGTTGCATCGCAATGCGTTTCCAAACATCTTGTTGTGTTTGTGGAGTTACGACAGGTGCTTCAACTTTTTGATCTTCTTTGGCTGTGGCTTCTGATGAAACGTTCGCTTGAGAAACTTCTTTAGTAGGAGATGTGTTGGTTTGCTCGGAAGCTTGGTCTGGATTCTCTGACTGAGTTAATTGGCAACCAGAAAGTAGTAATACCAAAGCCCAGCTGTACTTAACTCGCATGTTACAGCCTTTTTAATTAACGGCCGATGATAATACTTGCCACCCCCTATGAGTGACAAGTCTGTATTTGTTAAAATTCGTTCTTCCACGCACGTAAAGCGGTGAATACCGATAAAGGGTCGGTCTGCTCGGTGCGATTAGACACTGATTTCACTACACTTGGCTCGGTATAGCGCAAGAAGGGGTTCACAAACTTCTCTTGTCTCAAATTTGTGGGGATGGTCGACTTATTTTGCGCGCGAAGTCGGTTCACTTGGTCGCGATATTGCTGCAAATGTTGGTTGTCAGGTTCAACCGCTAATGCGAAAGCGATGTTTGCGGCTGTGTATTCATGCGCACAATAAACTTCGGTTTCTTGAGGTAGCGCCGTGATCTTATTCAGTGCATCGAACATCTGTTGTGGTGTGCCTTCCATGATTCGGCCGCAACCCGCAGAGAACAGCACATCACCACAAAACAGTTTCGCATCACCTACATAACCAATATGACCCGCGGTGTGGCCACTGAGCCCTAGGACGAGGAATACTTCGTCAAACAGTTCTAATTGGTCACCATCATCGACTGGGTGAGTTAAGGTGGGGATTGGTTCATTCCTTGGACCCACGACATCAACGCCGGGAAATTGTCTAACTAGTTCTGGAACGCCACCAATGTGATCGTGGTGGTGGTGCGTAATCAAGATTGCATCTAAAGTTAGCTCATGGTGTGCTAAGTACTCTAATACTGGAGCCGCATCACCGGGGTCGACGACAGCACAACGGCGATCGCTATTTTCAATCAGCCAGATGTAATTGTCGTTAAATGCAGGTATGCTTTTGATATGTAACATTATTGGTTCTCCAGTTTTAGTGCGACAGAATAAGTGAGACAGATTATTGATGAAGCCAGCACGTAGCAGAAAGAAGTTTGAACGTCCTTATACTTGGGCGCAATTGCACAATGGGGACTGGTTGAGAGAATCTATTCAAACTCGACTCGATGAGTGGTGCCCAAAGCTATTTGGTTACCATATGCTCAAGCTCGGTGGCCTCAGTAGTGAGATTTCTAGCTGCACATGCAACATTCAACATCAAGTAAACCTAGATATCCAGAACCCATTACATAATGTGATAGCGGATGGCTATAATTTGCCCTTTTTGGAGAAAAGCTTTGATGTTGTGGTGTTGAGTCATCAGTTAGATTATAGCAATGACCCACATCGCTTATTGAGAGAAGTTGATCGAGTCATGATGGACGATGGCTATATCATTATCACTGGCTTTAACCCGATTAGTGTCACTGGGCTTGCCAGTTTGATGCCTTGGCGAAAGAACAGTTTGCCTTGGAGTGGGCGCATGTACACGCCTAACCGAATAAAAGACTGGTTAGGGGTACTTAATTATGAAGTGATTCATTGTGACACCTACGCGCTGTTTCCGATGAGTAAGTATCAAGCGATGTGGACGTGGTTGGAGAACAGCTTAGGTGGATGTGCATCCTTCGCCGGAAGCCAATACTTTATTGTTGCACGTAAACGTACTTACCCGCTAAAACCTATCAAGCCACATTGGCACCTTAAGCGACGTTTCTCACCTGTTGGAGCAAGTTTTAGAACAAATACGCGTCGTACAATGGATTCAGCCAAAGCATCATATCCGCTAAAAACAGAAAAAGCCGACTAGTTGTCGGCTTTTTATCTACTAGTTCGGTTAAGAAACTATCAATTAATTTAAGGCGTTATCAATCAGTTTCAGGAACAATAAATCATTTTCTGAAATGTACGTCTAATTCAAAAAGACGATTAACTTGGCTGATAGCCCGTATCTTCTTTAGTCGGATTTTCCGCTGCGTTTCTTGCTAAATCATCACACATTTCGTTTTCTCTGTGTCCTGCGTGTCCTTTTACCCAGCGCCAATCAACGCTATGACGAGCGGTTTCTTTATCAAGCCTTTGCCACAGATCGGCATTTTTAACCGGTTTCTTGTCGGCTGTTTTCCAGTCACGCTTTTTCCAGTTGTGAATCCACTGTGTGATGCCTTGACGCACGTATTGGCTATCTGTGGTCAGAATCACAGAACAAGGCTCTTTGAGGGCTTGGAGAGCAACGACAGCGGCGAGCATTTCCATACGGTTATTGGTTGTTAGCGTGAAACCTTCTGCTAGCGTCTTCTCGACTTTTTTGTAGCGAAGTACGATGCCATAGCCGCCAGGACCAGGGTTGCCTAAACAAGAACCATCAGTGAAAATTTCAACTTGTTTCGTCATGATTTGATACTATTACCTCAAGCACATTATCGGCATAGTCTGACACAGTTATCCTTATGAATACCAGTAGCACTCCAGAACAAAGCACGAACGAAAAAAACAGTTCGAACGAAAATAAGCGCATTGTTGTACTCGATACCGAAACCACCGGTATGAATACAGAAGGTGGCCCTCATTACATGGGTCACCGCATCGTTGAAATTGGTGCAGTAGAGATCATCAACCGTAGGTTGACCGGGCGTCATTTTCACGTCTACATAAAACCTGATCGTGCGATTCAAGAAGAGGCGATTGGCGTTCACGGTATTACCGATGAGTTCTTGATTGATAAGCCTGAATATCAAGACATACATAAAGAGTTTCTCGACTTTATAAAAGGTGCAGAGCTGGTGGCTCATAACGCGCCCTTCGATACCGGCTTTATGGACTATGAGTTTGAGAAGCTTAATCCAGCGATAGGTAAAACGGATGACTACTGTAAAGTTACCGATACCTTGGCGATGGCGAAGAAGATATTCCCAGGTAAAAGAAACAACCTAGATATCTTATGTGACCGTTATGGTATTGATAACTCGCACCGTACTCTCCACGGCGCATTGCTCGATGCGGAGATCCTAGCCGACGTCTACTTATTGATGACGGGTGGCCAAACTTCGCTGCAATTTAACGCTGGTCAACAGGAAGGCGAAGCCGAAAGCATACGAAGAGTAGAAAGTGGTCGAAAATCCCTAAAGGTTTTACGAGCTACGGCCGATGAAGTAGAAGCGCATCAAAGTCGTTTAGATCTCGTCGAGAAAAGCGGAAGCTGCCTCTGGCGTCAGTAGGGAGAGAGTATGTTAAGGGTATTGGCTACCGGTTGTTTATTGCTGTTAAGCTTTAGCTTGCATGCGGCAACAGAATCCGTAATGAGTTTATTGGACAACCGTTTTCGAGTTGATTCCAGTATTGAACAAGTCACCTTTGTGATTTATCGAGCCGATAACTCTAAACCTGTCGTTTTGGTTCGTCCTGATGGCAAGAAATACTACTCTTGGCGCAATGCTGATAATGTCCGTTGGTACGAAGAGTCGTCCATGGACATTATATCTATCGACAATCCGATGCCTGGCCCTTGGCAAGCGATAGGTAAAGTTTCCCCTAAGAACAACATCAAGCTCCTGTCTCATCTTGTTTTGGATGCTAATGAGTTTCCCGACAAGTTGTATCAGACTGAGCGCATTAAATTTACCGCCCGTCTCACCTCTGATGGCAAGCCGCTTGTGCTACGTGATTTTCTCGATCGCGTGAAGCTTAAGGTTACCTTTACTAAGTTTGTTGAAAACGAAGAGTCTTTAGTGAGAGAAGCTCGCCCGGTTCCGGTTGTGATGGGCGAGTTTGCTGATGATGGTGTTGATCTTGATGAAAAAGCGGGAGACGGCGTATTCACAGTATCCTTACCAATTGATATCGAGCCCGGTAAATACCGAGCGCGAATTACCTCTGGTAATGGTGTGTTCCTGCGAGCGCAAGAGCAAGAAGTCTTGGTTTACCCAACACCGCTCACTACCACCTTTATTCAGTCTCGAAAAGAGGGTTTACCTCATACTATTGTGGTGTCTGGTGAACAGGGGATGATCGCACCGAGCTCTTTGGCGGTTCATGTTGAGCACAAGGCTCCTGATGAATATGTTATGTACAAGCAGGGGCAAGCTGAAGTCGACGCAATGAAAGTCGCTTTAGAGCTGCCTTATAATGGCGATTTAGGGATTTATAATTGGTCAGGGATGGTTTATGCCACTGATGCTTCAAGTCAGCGCCCGCTTATCTTTCCAATTACTGAGCAGTCGTACAGCGTTGTTGAAGATATCGACTTAGCAGAGTCACGACGCCTTCAAGAAGAAGCACTTGCTGAACAGAAGCGTATCGCAACAGAGTTGATGATCCTTCAAAAACGTGAAGATGACAGACAGCGCAGTATGATCATTATTGCGGTGGGTAATGTGGTCGCTATTCTATTGGGCTTATTGATTTGGTTTGTGGTTCGTAAGGTCAAGGCGAAGAAAAAAGCGTTACCTGAGATGCAGCTTAAAGCGCCTAAGTAACTCGCTTAGATGATTAGGTTGTCTGGAGAGAAGCCGCCAGAGATAAAGCATTAGAATTTTTGACAACGATGTCATGAACAAAAAAACGGGACTCATAGGAGTCCCGTTTTTGTTTCTATTTTTGACCTTAAGCGACGTTATCAATCGATTGGTCTGGGTACTGAGACTTTGCTGCAAGCTCCTCTGGTGAGAAGTCATCAACGTTAATCGTGTACAGTCTGTGTTCCTCAGCGCTAATCAGAAGATTTGCTTCGTCTTGCGTTAAGATACCTTTTTCAAGTCCCAACTGAGCAACAAGATCAAGTCGTAAGAAGGCACGTTTTTGATGCGTCTCTTTGCAGACTTTGTCGAACAGAGGTTCAGCTTGAAGAATCACTTCTAGCGCTTTTTCAATCTTACCTACTGGGTTGTATTCCGTTGCTTCTAGGTATTGGCCACGACCGATACGAGAGCGTGTTTCACTTGGTGTTTGTAGAATGTGCGCGACTTTGCTATCCAGCTTGTCGTTTGGTGCACGACGGATACGGCCAAATGGCATTAGCACAACACGAAGCAGACGACCAATCACAGGGTTAGGGAAGTTCGCTAAGAACTCATCAATCGCCACTTCAGTTTGGCGTAAGCTATCTTGCATACCCCAATGTACTAACGGTAGATCTTCAGCGTGGCTGCCTTCGCTTTCAAAGCGTTTCAGCGTTGCTGAGCCGAGGTAAAGTTGACTCAGGATGTCCCCCAATCTTGCTGATAAACGTTCTCTACGCTTCAGTGAGCCACCTAGAACTGCCATTGAGATATCAGACAGTAGCGCTAGGTTTGCACTGTAGCGGTTTAGCTGTTGGTAGTAACGTTGTGTCTGTTTATCGGTTTTATTTGAAGGTGTTGGCGCATCTGAACCACGGCCATCGGTTAAACCAAACCACAAGCTGCGGACTAGGTTACTCATAGTAAAGCTAACGTGTCCTGCTAACGCCGAATCAAACTTATCTAGAGCATCACTGCTTTCAGAATAAGCCGCTTCCATTTCGTTAAGTACGTAAGGGTGACAGCGAATCGCACCTTGACCATAGATGATCATTGAACGAGTCAGGATGTTTGCGCCTTCAACCGTAATCGCGATAGGCGAACCTTGGTAGCCACGAGCTAGGAAGTTCGATGGACCTAAGCAAATACCTTTACCGCCAACAATATCCATAGCATCGATGATGCTGCGCTGACCACGGTGTGTACAGTGGTACTTAACGATTGCTGAGATAACCGAAGGTTTTTCGCCAAGATCGATACCTGCAACGGTTAGATTACTTGCCGCATCCATCACATAAGCGTTACCCGCTAGGCGTGCAAGTGGCTCTTCAACCCCTTCCATGCGGCCAATCGGTTGTTTGAATTGACGACGAATACGAGCATAAGCGCCCGTTGCTAATGCAGCAGACTTAATACCACCCGTTGAGTTTGAAGGCAGTGTGATACCACGACCAACCGACAGACACTCAACCAGCATACGCCAGCCTTGACCTGCCATTTTCTGGCCACCAATGATGAAGTCGATAGGCACAAAGATATCGTCGCCTTGCGTCGGACCGTTCTGGAACGGCACATTCAGCGGGAAGTGGCGATTGCCAATTTCTACGCCTTTTAAATCCGTTGGGATAAGCGCACAAGTGATGCCTAGATCTTTTTGGTCACCAAGCAGACCATCAGGGTCACGCAGTTTAAAGGCCAAGCCTAATACCGTCGCGACAGGTGCTAGGGTGATGTAACGCTTGTTCCAAGTTAGGCGCATGCCCAATACTTCTTCACCTTGCCATTCGCCTTTACATACCACACCGTAATCTGGGATTGAACCTGCATCAGAGCCAGCTTCTGGGCTCGTCAGGGCAAAACAAGGGATCTCTTTACCTTCCGCTAGGCGCGGCAGGTAATGATTTCTTTGTTCTTCTGTACCGTAGTGTTGTAATAACTCACCAGGGCCTAATGAGTTAGGTACGCCAACCGTTGATGACAATACGCTAGAAACGCCGGTTAGCTTCTGAAGAACCAAAGACTGAGCGTAAGCCGAGAATTCTAAACCGCCGTATTTTTTCTTGATGATCATGGCGAAGAATTTATGGTCTTTCAGGTATTGCCATACTTCTGGTGGCAAATCAGCAAGTTCATGTGTCACTTGGTAATCATTGACCATCTCACACACAGTATTTACTGGGCCATCTAAAAATGCTTGTTCCGCTTCCGAGAGTTTCGGGTCAGCAATATTCTGAAGTTTCTTCCATTCAGGCTTGCCTTTGAACAGCTCTGCTTCCCACCATACTGTGCCAGCTTCCAATGCTTCTTTTTCTGTCTGGGACATCGCTGGTAGAACTTTCTTAAATAAAGAGAGTGCTTTTTGGCTGATTAGGGTCTGACGAATGGTCGGTACAGCAAAGATCGCAACGGCTAACAAGTAACAAAGCCAACCAGTGACGGCCACGCCGCCGAACAGTGTTAATGCTACCATTGCGCCAGTTAATACAACTAATGCACGTAC
The DNA here is from genome assembly GCF_024347415.1 of Vibrio crassostreae. Taxonomy (NCBI): domain Bacteria; kingdom Pseudomonadati; phylum Pseudomonadota; class Gammaproteobacteria; order Vibrionales; family Vibrionaceae; genus Vibrio; species Vibrio crassostreae. The sequence continues at coordinate 2,668,557 of NZ_AP025476.1, read as the reverse complement.
CAGACTAACTCTATGGTAAAGACAGACGCCTAAGATGGCTGTCATGCCGAGTAGGGAGAGCAATATGTTCATGATCGATTTCCTTTTCAGAGATCACTTATTGTTATTAAGTTTTAGGTAAGAGGTCTAACCAGTCAAGTGTAAACAAAATATTAAATATTTGTAAAACTCCAAAGTGAATAAAAAGTGATCTCAATAGAGTTAAAGTTCTAATTGTGAGAGGTTGGTGGCGAATATTTGGACGGATCGGCAGCGAGACTCTAATTAAGGTGGCAATCTTTGGGCTTAAGTGTCGACACTATTTCATGTTTGTGGGTAAACTCAGGTAAAAGAGGGGAAAACCCTCAGCTCTCATTTCACGTACTTTAAGTTGCGTAAAAAAATATAAGAGATAAGCCTTATGTACCATGACCTAATCAAAAGTGAATTGAACGAAGCTGCTGACGTTCTGAATAAGTTCCTGAGTGATGACCATAACATCGCTCAAATTGAAGCGGCGGCAAAACTGATTGCTGACTCATTCAAGCAAGAGGGCAAAGTGCTTTCTTGTGGTAACGGTGGTTCACACTGTGATGCAATGCACTTCGCAGAAGAGCTTACTGGCCGATACCGTGAAAACCGTCCAGGTTACGCTGGTATTGCGATTTCAGATCCAAGCCACCTGTCTTGCGTGAGTAATGATTTTGGCTACGACCACGTATTTTCTCGTTATGTAGAAGCGGTAGGTCGTAAAGGTGATGTGTTGTTCGGTCTGTCGACTTCAGGTAACTCTGCCAACATTTTGAAAGCGATTGAAGCTGCTCAAGCTAAAGGCATGAAGACGATTGCATTGACGGGTAAAGATGGCGGTAAAATGGCGGGTTGCGCTGATATCGAAATCCGAGTGCCACATTTTGGTTACGCAGACCGTATCCAAGAGATTCACATTAAGATCATTCATATTGTGATTCAGCTTGTCGAAAAAGAGATGGAAGAATAATTTTACAGACATCTGGAGCCCAGATTTCTGGCTCCATTGGTTTTAATAGGGAGTAGATTAAACCATGTGTGAATTGCTCGGTATGAGCGCGAATGTGCCAACTGATATTTGTTTTAGCTTTACTGGTCTTATGCAGCGTGGAGGTAACACCGGCCCGCATCGTGATGGCTGGGGTATTACCTTTTATGAGGGTAAGGGTTTTCGCACCTTTAAAGATCCGAATCCGAGCTGTGAATCTAAGATCGCTGACTTGGTTCAAAACTACCCAATTAAAAGCCAAGCTGTTGTCAGTCATATCCGTCAAGCCAATCGTGGTGGCGTCAATCTAGAAAATACACATCCTTTTACCCGAGAGCTGTGGGGGCGATACTGGACCTTTGCTCACAATGGTCAATTGTCAGATTATGATGATCTGGTGAGTGGTCGTTTCAGACCTGTCGGTGAAACGGACAGTGAACTCTCTTTTTGTTGGCTACTGAAACAACTTGAAGAGCGTTTTCCTGAACCGCCTCAAGACATGGAAGGTATGTTTCGTTTCGTGGCTGAGTGTTGTGACAAGCTACGCGAGAAAGGTGTTTTCAACATGTTATTGAGCGATGGTGAGTATGTGATGACATACTGTACTAACCATTTGTACTGGATAACCAGACGCGCGCCTTTTGGTAATGCGAGTCTGATTGATGAAGATGTTGAGATTAACTTTCAAGAAGAGACCACGCCTAATGATGTGGTTACGGTAGTGGCGACTCAGCCTCTTACTGACAATGAAGAGTGGTTTAGAATGAAGCCGGGCGAATACGCACTGTTTCATTTTGGTGAGCTGATTGGTAACAACCATCAAGCATTGGAAGATGTCGCTTATGCGCCGAAGAAGGTGGTAAGCCAAGCACCGACTGAGCCATTGAGTTAAGTAATTCGAATAGTTTTATTTTGAAACGCATAGAAGAAAGGCCGCTTACTGTACTAATGAATCAGTAAGCGGCCTTTTTGTTTTTATTTGGTTTAGTTTTAACGAATTACTCTTCTGCGTAACCGTGCTTGCCCAATGCCTTGCTGTCTAAGATAGCTTGTCCGTTTGCCATTGATAAACGATCTTCCGCGAACCACTTGCAGACCAGAGGATAAATGCAGTGTTCTTGGGTGAGTACTCGGCTCGCTAGCATGTCGGCATCATCCCCTTCAAATACTGGCACCTTAGCTTGTAAGATTACAGGACCACCATCGAGCTCTTCGGTAACAAAGTGGACGCTGGTGCCATGCTCTTTGTCCTGAGCATCAATAGCACGCTGGTGGGTGTGCAGCCCCGGATACTTAGGTAACAGAGAAGGGTGGATATTGATCATTTTACCCGCGTAATGACGAACAAACTCTGAACTCAGAATGCGCATATAGCCAGCGAGTACAATCAGGTCGGGTTGGTAAGCATCGATCTGAACCATCAATTCATGATCAAATTCTTCACGCGAATTAAATTCTTTTGGATTCACCGAATGAGCGTCAACACCTGCTGACTTTGCTCTCTCTAGACCAAAAGCCTCTGCTTTGTTTGAGAAAACGGCCTTAACAGAGGCATCAATCGTGTGGCTCTCACAGGCATCCAAAATTGCCTGCAAGTTACTTCCGCTTCCTGAGACTAAAACGACGATGTTTTTCTTAGAGTGACTGTTATTCATAGAATGGCTGTTCTTCATAGAGTGGGTCATGCGATTGGTTAACTGGACTGTTTACAATGTACCTACATAAACTAAGGTTTTCTGCGGGCTAAATAGCAAAATGAGGACCATTAGGTCCTCATTGATTAACTAACTAAGTAAGTGAGCGTATCACTTATTTGATTTCTACTTGCTCTTCGCCAGCTTCAGCGTTTGCGATCTCACCGATAACCCAAGCGTTTTCGCCTTCTGCTTTCAGTAGTTCAACAGCAGCGTCTGCTTGATCTTTAGGTAGAGCAACAACTAGGCCAACACCACAGTTGAAAGTGCGGTACATTTCGAATGTCTCCACGTTACCTTTCTCTTGTAGCCAGCTGAAGATAGCAGGCCATTCCCAGCTCTTGCCATCAATGACTGCTTTAGTGCCTTCAGGAAGTACGCGTGGGATATTTTCCCAGAAACCACCACCTGTGATGTGCGAGATAGCATGAATGTCATGCTCAGCAATCATCTTAAGTGCCGATTTGATGTAAATCTTAGTAGGTTCTAGTAGGTGCTCACCGATAGTGCGACCTTCTAGTTCTTCACTCTTATCAGCACCAGAAACTTCTAGAACTTTACGAATTAAAGAGTAACCGTTTGAGTGTGGACCACTTGAACCAACAGCGATAAGTGCGTCGCCTGCTGCTACTTTAGCGCCGTCAATGATGTCAGCTTTTTCTACAACACCAACACAGAAACCAGCTACGTCGTAGTCGTCGCCTTCGTACATGCCTGGCATTTCAGCCGTTTCACCACCGATTAGTGCACAACCAGCTTGAACACAACCTTCAGCGATACCAGAAACAACGTCTGCTGCTGTATCTACATCTAGCTTACCTGTTGCGTAGTAGTCTAGGAAAAATAGCGGCTCACCACCTTGAACGATTAGGTCGTTCACACACATTGCCACTAGGTCGATACCAATGGTGTCGTGTTTTTTCAGATCCAAAGCAAGGCGAAGTTTAGTACCAACACCATCAGTACCTGAAACAAGTACCGGCTCTTTGTATTTCGTTGGAAGTTCACATAGGGCGCCAAAGCCACCAATACCGCCCATTACTTCAGGGCGACGAGTGCGTTTAACAGCACCTTTAATACGGTCTACTAGTGCATTACCTGCGTCGATATCAACACCAGCGTCTTTGTAGCTTAGAGAAGAAGTATTACCACTCACGGGATAGTCCTCGAACTTAAGTTGGATGTGAAAACGGCGCTATTCTAACAGGGCTTGATTACCAAGAGCAAACGTTTGCGCGGTTTTTTTTATTAGAATAAAGATTCTGAAATAACCTTAGAGTTCGTGTATAATCTACAGGTTTGTTTAAATATTGCCGGAGTTGGAAATGAAAGTTGTTGAAGTGAAACACCCGCTAGTAAAACATAAAATTGGCCTGATGCGTGAAGGTGAGATTAGCACTAAGCGTTTTCGTGAGCTAGCGACAGAAGTGGGTAGCCTTCTAACATACGAAGCGACATCAGACTTTGAAACTGAGCGTGTGACGATTAACGGTTGGAACGGTCCAGTAGAAGTTGACCAAATTAAAGGTAAAAAAGTAACGGTAGTGCCAATCCTACGTGCTGGTCTAGGCATGATGGACGGCGTTCTTGAGCACATCCCAAGTGCACGTATCAGCGTTGTTGGTATTTACCGTGACGAAGAAACACTTGAGCCAGTACCATACTTCAACAAGCTTGCATCTAACATCGACGAGCGTATTGCTCTAGTGGTAGACCCAATGCTTGCGACTGGTGGTTCTATGATCGCGACTATCGACCTAATGAAAGAGAAAGGTTGTAAGCACTTTAAGATTCTTGTGCTTGTTGCTGCTCCTGAAGGTATCGCTGCTCTAGAAAAAGCGCACCCAGATGTTGAGCTTTACACGGCCGCAATCGACGAGAAGCTAAACGACAAGGGTTACATTGTTCCTGGTCTTGGCGATGCTGGTGATAAGATCTTCGGTACTAAGTAATTCGGTTTCAGCTTAAGTGACTCTAAACCGTTTCTTAACTCGCTGAATTAGCCGTATTAGTAAAAAGGGAGAGCATTCAATGCTCTCCCTTTTTTGATCTTGTTGGTTTGTGATTCTTTTGAATCTAGCCTTACCGATTCATTAATCGATTTGAGCTTTGTCTACCACAGTGTTGTCACCTAACTCTTCTGGAAGCACTAGGTTAAGTAGAATCGCCACGATACCGCACAAGCTTACGCCCTGTAGGCTGAAATCACCGATACCAAAGGCCATGCCGCCAATACCAAAGACTAAAGTAATGCCGACAATCACAAGGTTGCGTGATTTGTGTAGGTCAACTTTGTTTTGAATTAGAGTATTCAAACCTACGGTTGCGATAGAGCCAAACAGTAGAATCATGATGCCGCCCATTACAGGAACCGGAATCGTTTGAAGTAGTGCACCTAGCTTACCGACCAATGCAAGAACGATAGCTGTTACAGCAGCCCAAGTCATGATCACTGGGTTGAATGCTTTGGTCAGCATTACTGCACCTGTTACTTCACTGTACGTAGTGTTTGGTGGCGCGCCCAGCATTGAAGCGGCAATGGTTGCCACGCCGTCGCCAGTAATAGTGCGGTGTAAACCTGGTTTCTTAAGGTAGTCTTTGCCTGTTACATTAGAAATAGCAAGCATGTCGCCTACGTGCTCAACAGCAGGTGCAATCGCGACAAACACCATAAAGAAGATAGCGTTGATGTTGAACTCTGGCGCAGTGAAGTTTGGTAGTGCTAACCAAGATGCTTGCGCTACTGGTGTGAAGTCTACCGCGCCGTATACCAAGCTGGTGATGTAACCCGCAACAATACCACCGAAGATTGGCAGCAGCTTAAGGAAGCCTTTTGAGAACACACTGATGACAATCGTCACTAACAGTGAAATAGAAGAGATCCACAGTGCAGCGTCTGCATCAACAAGTTGAACCGCGCCATCGCCTGTCTTACCTAGCGCCATGTTAACTGCAACAGGTGCAAGACCTAAACCAATAACCATAATTACTGGGCCAACAACGACTGGTGGGAGCAGTTTATGGATAAAGCCAACGCCACGAACTTTAATTAACGCGCCCATTAGTACATACACAACACCTGCCGCCATTAGGCCGCCCATGGTTGCGCCTACACCCCAAGTTTGAATACCAAACATGATAGGCGCGATGAATGCAAAAGAAGATGCTAAGAAGATTGGCACTGAACGGCGTGTAATAAGTTGGAATAAAAGGGTACCAATACCTGCGCCAAAGAGTGCAACGTTGGGGTCAAGTCCTGTTAGTAGCGGCACGAGTACAAGCGCACCAAATGCTACAAACAGCATTTGCGCACCTTGCAGAGCATTTTTCATGTTATGTCCTTAAAAATGGTCGTTATATGAAAAGCGAAAAATAAAATTCGCGGGATTCTATCACTTAGCAATCGATTGCCACACTAAATAGATCAAATTTATTTATCTTAGTGATGTTTTATATCCATCTAAGCCCTAGAAATTCAGTTTATAAGTGAGCGATTTATCATGGCCAGGTGATATTTTGTGGTTATTAAACACAGTGGGCGCTATCGACCTTGCCCCTCAATCCATAGTTGCTTATCATCTAGGCACAAGATTTGAATATTAGGATCAGTATGCGCTACATAGCATTGTTGTTGATGGGACTATTAGCCTCTCCGAGTTACGCCTTAACTCAAGTAGATATTTTTAGTGCTGAAGTTGCGATTAACGCTGAAGACAAACAGCCAGAACAAGTGGCAAGAAATACAGGTATGGAGCAGGTATTGATACGTGCGACCGGCCAAACTGATGTCGCTTCGAATGAGACGATTCAAAAGGCGATGCGCAAGAGTTCGCAGTACATGTCTCAAATGAGTTTTGGTGAAAGCAATGACCAATCAACATTGCGTATGCGTTTTAACGGTGCTCAAATCCGTTCGCTATTGACTCAAGCACAGTTACCGTACTGGCCTGACACGCGTTCAAACATCCTTGTTTGGCTGGTGGAAGAGGACAACTACGACAAGAATATCGTCTGGGAACACTCTAACTCGCAGTTAGCAGCGGGCTTGCAAGCAAACGCAAAAGAGCGCGGTTTGCCTCTAACGCTGCCTGTGGGTGACTTTGACGATATTACGGGTATTGCGACTTCTGATTTGTGGGGCAGCTTTGTTACGCCAATCAGTAAAGCGAGTCAGCGTTACCCTGTTGATGCTGTATTGGTGATCAAGGCTCAATCTTCAGGTCTACGTTGGACTCTATATGATCAAAAGCCAAGTCAATTGACGAGCGCACCAACATCGCCTGTAAGTGGTTCTTTATCAGGTAACAGTGCCACGACTTCTAAGAAGTTAGTCGACCAAATCAGTAACTACTACGCAGGAAAAAGTGCTGTGACGGTAGCGAGTGAGTCATCAGAATCGATTTTAACGCAGTTTATTAGCCTGAATAATGCTCAAGACTTCTTTCAGTTGGAAAACGCACTTAAGCGTCTCAACTCGGTGGCAAGCCTAGATATTCTGAAGATTCAGAACAACGAAGTAACTTTCCGAATTCACTTATTGTCGACTCAACAAGAGTTTGAGCAAGAAGTTGCAAGTATTCGCCAAGTTGCGAAGGTTGAAGAATCTTACATTGAGCCTGAAGTGAGCCCTGAATTTGAAACTCAAGACAACACCATGTCTGTAGGCGATGATTCAACAGACGCTGCTGAAGTCGTTGGTGACGAAACTGACTCAGGCGTACAAGTGATTAATGGCAACGAGGTATCTGAGGATACTGAGCTAACGAACACGCCTGACGCAACGCTAGAGGAATCTAACACAGCTGATACTGCGCCAGTACATGCTAAGCCAAGCTTGGTATACGAGTGGGTTCGCTCATAATTGTCAGCTGACATGACTGATTGAAATGAAAACATGAAAAAAGCCCTGCAAGAGCAATCCTGCAGGGCTTTTGTTTATCTAGTGTCTGTGTTCAAGAGCAACGTATCAATATTATTGCTCGAATTTCGCTTTTTCTTTCTTTTCTACTTCCGAAAGGCGCTTCAACTTGATGCCTAACTCTTTAGCCCTAAAGCGAGTAAATAAGATATTGCCCGCGAAACCAAGAGTCGTCAGAAGCAGTTCTACAGCCGCTAACAAGCGTTCACCATCATCTACATACAAAATAGTTAATGCGTGTAGGAAATAGAGCATCAGGACGAAATTCGCCCAAGCGTGCGTATAAGGCTTACCGGCTAAAATGCCTGGTAATGGCAGTAATAGCGGTATTGCCCAAGCAATTGCCAGTGTTACATTACTGAGATGAGGATGCGGCGAAAGCGTCATCTGCCACGCCACAACCCAACCTAACAGCAATAGGTTGCCTGCTAATGCGAGATAGCGGAATAGCTTAGTCTTAGGAGACATCGCCTTCTCTGACATGTACATCATTGAGAGATTCCTTTCTGATTCATAGCAATGCGCGCGAGGCGTTTACCTAGGTTCTGCGCCAACTCAATTTCTTCTTTGCTTAATGAAGCACTTTCGCCTGTGCTGCTTGCACCATAAGGCGTACCACCGGTTTGAGTGGTGTGCAGCGCAGGTTCTGAGTAGGGGATGCCCACGACTAACATGCCATGATGCAGCAGGGGCAACATCATGCTTTGTTGTGTCGTCTCTTGACCACCATGCAGTGATGAAGAAGAAGTGAATACGCAAGCTGGCTTATCGATGAGATCGCCATTGATCCACAGTGACGTCGTGCTATCCCAAAAGTGCTTCATCGGCCCGGCCATGTTACCAAACCAAACCGGACTGCCTAGCGCTAAACCATCACAAGAGCGTAACTCTTGTAATGTTGCAATAGGGTCGGTTGGTTGATGACGCGAATCAGGCTGCTCTTCTACGGTATACACGTCGTTCACTGTTCTCAGCATAGCTTCACACTCAGGGATGGACTCCACCCCTCGTGCAATCTGTCTTGCTAAAGCTTGTGTGTTGCCGTGGCGACTATAATAAAGAACAAGAATGTTAATGCTCATATCGGATTACAGAATCTCTAATACTTGCTCTGGTGGACGACCAATCTTTGCTTTGTTGTTCGCAACAACCACTGGGCGCTCGAACAGTTTTGGATTTGTTGCCATTGCTGAGAAAAGATCTTCATCAGTTACTGATGCATCATCCAAGTTTGCTTCTTTGTAGTCCGCTTCTTTGGTACGCATCATGTCGCGAACACTGTCAAAACCCAGTTGAGTGAAAAGCACTTTTAGCTGCTCGACAGTTAAAGGCGTGTCTAGGTACTTGATAACTTCAGGTTGTACACCGTTTGTTTCAAGCAATTCGAGAGTTTGACGGCTCTTTGAGCAACGTGGATTATGATAAATCACGACAGACATGGTTCTTCCTCATTATTATTTTTGATTTAATTGTTTAGCTGAAGCCACCAGAGGCGACTTCTTTTTTGTGTAACGTTGAGCTTTCTTTTTATTCTTGCAACGAGCGGCTACCAGTAAACATATTATTGTAGCGACAAGAAGCGCTCTCGTTGAATCATTAGTTGATCAATTCGAGCGTCGTAGCGTGCTTGTTTTAGGCTGCCTAGTTCTGCGATTTGGCTCGCCTGCGTGTAGTACTGAATCGCTTTGTTCCAGTTGGCTTGTAGTGCCAAAATTTCTGCACGAGCAGCCAGTTCTTCGTCGCTATTACCAAGGCTCGTATTTACTTTTGAAAGTAGGTGCCAGCCATTGGTGTCATTCGGGTTATCGTGCGTGTAACGCTGCAATACGCGAACTGCTTCTTGTAGATTTTCATTTTCAATTAGTGCATTGGCGTAGTTGATGGTCAGAACTGGGTTGTTTGGCTGACGAACCAGTGCCGACTTAAGTTCTTTAATCGCAATCTTAGGCTGTTTCTTCTCGATGTGCAGATCGGAAATAGCATCTAGATAAAACAGGTTGGTCGGGTCGCTGTTAATCAGTTTGTTCAGAATTGGCTCTGCTTTGTCTAATTTTTTAGAATCTAGGTAAACCAGCGCTTGCCCATACTCTAACGATGGAACCAAGGCTTTAGGGGCTTTCTTCAGCTGACGCTCAAACCAATCAAGAGCAGCATCGTTATTAATGCCAGCATAGCGCGCAACAATGCGGGCTCTTGCAAGATGGTAGTCCAAAGACGGAGCCAGTTTCAGTGGCGGGTAACTACGAGCACGAGCACGTGAATCTGTAATTCGGTCTTCTGGTAATGGGTGAGTCAGTAGCATTGGAGGTGGTGTGCTCGCATAGCGGTATTCATCGGCTAAGCGGCCAAAGAAGCGTGGCATTGCATTCACATCAAAGCCAGCTTTCGCAAGCGTGTTGATACCAAAGCGGTCAGCTTCTTTTTCATTACTACGTGTGTAGTTGATCTGGCTTTGCATATTACCCGCTGTCGTTGCCGTTAGGGCTGCAATGCCCGCTTCAGGAGCTGCAATCGCCAGTAATACAGAAGCCGCAAGAGCAGCAATGGTTGCTGGAGAACGGCGAGCTTGATCTTCCATGCTACGTGCTAAGTGACGTTGGGTAACGTGCGCGATTTCGTGCGCTAATACTGAAGCCAATTCACTTTCAGATTGTGCATGCAGGAATAGACCTGAATGCAAAGCAACATAGCCACCAAAGAAAGCAAAGGCGTTGATGTTGCGGTCACGGATCATAAAGAACTGGAAAGGCGTCTTTACATCATTTGCGTTAGCGACCAGACGATGACCAAGCGTATCAATATATAAGTTTAAAACTGGGTCGTTTACGATAGGCTGGCTGCTTCTGATGATACGCATGTAGGCATCACCATAGATAAGCTCTTGGTCGATAGAGAGCGTGCCGCCAGCAGCGGTACCGATATCGGGTAGCTCCAAACTATTGGTATTCGCCAACGTTGGGGTGCTTAATGTAGCTGCGATGCATAAGCAAGCAATTGAGCGAGCGCGTTTAAACATATTAGTCAGTAATACTCCGTTTCTTCTGACAGTAAGACAAGTGCAATGCAAATTGGTTCTTTATCTGATTTAACCTTTGCCAAGTGCGTGCGCTATCATGAAGGAAGATGAATGAATGATGGCGCGTTTTCAAAAACAGATTACAATACGACCCTTATAATAAGCATCGAGCTCAAGAATGACACCTAATATTCTAGATTTACGCCAAGAGCGCTGTCCAATGGCACTATTATTAGCCAAGCGTCACAGTGTAAAGTTAGAAGTCGGGCAATCATTGTCAATTTATGTCTCTGATAACAGCTCGATGAAAGATATTGTTACTTTTTTGTCTAAGCAAGCCTATGACGTCATCACTGAGGTTTGCTCTAACTATTATCATCTCCTCGTCACTAAAAAGGAATTGCAGTCAGATGCTTGAAATGGTCAATCGTTGGTATAAACGACGTTTCTCTGATCCCCATGCTGTCAGTTTGGTTGCCATCATTCTATTCGGCTTTATTACCATCTACTTTTTTGGTCACCTCATTGCGCCATTATTAGTGGCCATTGTGTTGGCTTACTTGCTTGAGTGGCCTGTTACCCAACTTCAAAGACTCGGTGTTCCAAGAACCCCTTCGGTGATGCTGGTTATCATGATGTTCTTTAGCGTGATGCTACTTGCGATCTTTGGCTTGGTACCAACCATTTGGGAACAAGTGGGTAACCTAATCAATGATATCCCAAGTATGTATGGCAGCTTACAAAACTTCATCGCGACTATTCCTGAACGCTACCCTGAACTTGCCAACTTGCAGATCGTTGAGTCCATTATGTCTAATGCCAAGAACAAAGCGTTAGGTTTTGGTGAAAGTGTTGTCAAAGGCTCACTTGCTTCTCTTGTGAGTTTAGCGACCTTGGCGGTTTACTTGATTCTCGTACCATTGCTTATCTTCTTCTTGTTAAAAGACAAAGAAGAAATGATCAGAATGGCCAGCGGTGTACTTCCTCGAAATCGTCGTTTAGCGACTAAAGTATGGGAAGAGATGAACCAGCAAATCTCTAACTACATCCGCGGTAAAGTGTTAGAAATTCTAATCGTAGGCGGCGTGAGTTACGTAACCTTCGCAATTCTGGATCTTCGTTATTCAGTATTATTGGCTGTAGCGGTTGGCTTCTCGGTACTTATTCCTTATATCGGTGCGGCAGCTGTGACAGTTCCTGTGGCGATTGTTGGTCTGTTCCAGTGGGGATTAGAGCCTCAGTTTTATTGGCTGCTTCTCGCTTACGGTATTATCCAAGCGTTAGATGGTAACGTACTGGTTCCGGTTCTTTTCTCTGAAGCGGTAAACCTGCACCCAGTCGCAATTATTGTTGCCGTGTTAGTGTTTGGTGGATTGTGGGGATTCTGGGGTGTGTTCTTTGCTATCCCGCTAGCAACGCTAGTTAAAGCGGTTTGGAATGCCTTACCGAGCCATGCTCTAGATGATGACCCTGAACATCAACAGTAACGAAATGACTTATAAATGTTAGTTTTTTTATTAGCACTATTTATTTCATCACAAGTTTTCGCTGATGGAGATATAAGCTGGGTCAACGCTCAGAACAAGTATTCATGTGCGAAGGAGTTAGAGAACTGCTTCATGGATGATTTTACTTCAGAAGAAGACTCTAAGGTTGTTGATGGAATATTTTTCTACTTGGATAATATCAATTATCTAAGTCATTATTATAGCAAAACCAAGTTCCTCGAGAGATTAGCAATTATCTCTAAAAAAAATGAGAACTATGCATTTTTGATCGAAGCAAGTATTTATTACCATGGGGAAGGTTTTGTTCAAGATTTAGATAAGTCAATAGAAATTATTGAGTCAAGTCCTTTTTATAGTGAAAATGATCCTGACCAGATGATTATTCTTGGCCAGAGTTATTATTTGAAATTTACAAGATCAAAAGAACCGCCTTTAGATTGGTACATAAAAGCCAAAGAATATCTTAAGAAATCTTATAAGTTGGATAAAAGCTATGCGACAAGAGAGCTAGCTTTTATTCTTATTAAATCTAGAGATTTAGATGATTTAGAGCTGGCTGGAGATATCTTTAGAATATTTTCTGAGACTGGTGATGAAGAGGATGTATATAACTATGAAGTGTATATTAAAGGAATGAAGTACTTAAAAGACAACCAATAATTTCTTTCTTACCTGATTTATTGCTTTTTTGATGTAGAAAGACGCTTGTTAGGCTTAGTGAATGAAATTTTTCGTTGTCAATAGCATTTTTATTTCTTCAACAGAGTTTTTCAACATCAAATTCTATATTGGTCAGGTGAGTATAATCGCGCTTGTCATATTGATGAAATATTAAAAGGCCGGATATCCCTGATATTCGGCCATTTTTAATGGTATGTATCGCTTAAGTTTATTGGGTTAAGAAGCTTTCTTTAACTTAGTGCTTTAACCGAAACAGCCATTAAGCTTCTTGGTTGAAGTAATCTAAAACCACTTCGTGGTGAGTCTTGGTTTTGAACTTGTTGAAGACGTGTTCAATCTGACCTTCTTCATCGATTAGGAAGCTAATACGATGCAGACCATCGTATATTTTACCCATGAATTTTTTCTCACCCCAAACGCCAAACTGTTCAGCAACGCTGTGGTCTTCATCTGATAATAGAGTGAAGTTCAGAGATTTCTTCTCAACGAAGTTTGGTAGGCGTTTGACTGGATCAATACTCACACCCAAAACCACGACATTGAGGTCATCAAGTTGTGCTTTGATATCACGCAGACCTTCCGCTTGCACGATACAACCTGGGGTCATTGCTTTTGGGTAAAAGTAGAAAAGTACTTTTTTACCCTTGAAGTCACCAAGAGATACGATATTGCCATCTTGATCTGGAAGAGAAAAAGCAGGTGCTGGAACACCAGCCGTTAGCGTATTCATGACATTTCCTTTTTAGAGACTGTTTTTAATAAAGTTGAGCGAGCCTTGTACGGATAGGCTCTGACACAGCGCGTCGAATTCTTCTTGTAGCTGCATCAAATTACATTCTGATTGCACAGAAGCGGTAATAGAGATATGGAATTGGTCGTTATCGAGCTGAACCTTGGACTTATTGATGGTCTGCGCGCTAAGCGAGTCGAGGCCGATATTGCGGTCTGCGAAGAACTGAGTGAATTGCTCGGTCAGGCCGAGTTTGTCGTCTGACTCAACGAAAACTTCCAGCGTGTAGGAGTTCTCAATAACATCATGAGGCGAGGTTCGCTTCATAATCGTAATCAAGTCGTGCTCTTGGCCAAGCAAGGGCAGGGTGGTTTCAACGCGGGTAATGTTATTTGCCTTTCCAGACAGTAGCATGATAAGCGTAAATTCTTCGCCAAACAGAGCGATACGGCTATCAATAATGTTACAGCCTGATTGGGTGACTAAATGAACCACTTGGTTGCATACACCTGGGCGATCAGTGCCCACAGCTGTGATTACTAGATGTTGAGTCATAAAATCACGTCTCTTTATATTCCATTGATTCATGCATGTTAGCACAGTTAGCTTGTGGAATAAGCGTGCGTAAGGGGCTTTTTATGAGCCACCTTGCTTCTAACATGTAACCAATGATAAGAATGTCAGGTGCGTTAAAAAACGAGATAGAGTGATGAGAGCACAGCTTACTTGTTACTGACATCCAGTTAGGTGCTATCCGCTAGATTGAGCGCAGGTTACCCAAATTCTAGGTAGAACGCTGTTAGAAGTCGTTTTACCTCAAACATACGACAATATTTAATGCAGATGTTGCCGGTAAGCCACTTTAATGTCTTGTGTTTATTGATTGGCTTACAGTAACATGCAAAAAGAATAAATTAAGGGAGATAGACATGTTTTCAGGAAGTATCGTTGCGCTAGTTACGCCATTTAACGCAGATGGCGAAGTGGATTTCGACAGCCTTAAAAAGTTGGTTGATCACCATGTTGCAGCAGGTAGTGATGGTCTGGTTGCGGTTGGCACAACAGGTGAGTCTTCAACACTCACAATTGAAGAGCATGTCAAAGTCGTCAACAAGATCGTTGAATTTGCTGATGGTCGTATTCCCGTTATCGCTGGTACAGGTGCAAATGCAACTCACGAATCTGTTCTATTCAGCCGTTTGTTGAATGGTTCTGGTATTGCAGGCTGTCTGAGCGTAACGCCTTACTACAACAAACCGACTCAAGAGGGTTTGTACCAACACTACAAAGCGATTGCTGAAGTCAGTGACGTTCCACAAATCCTATACAATGTTCCTGGTCGTACTGCTGTAGACTTGTTGCCAGAAACGGTTGCTCGCCTTGCTGAGATCGAAAACATCGTTGCACTTAAAGATGCGACGGGTGATCTCGACAGAATTGCAATTCACCGTGAACTTTGTGGCGAAGACTTTATCTTACTAAGTGGTGATGACTTAACAGGTCTAGAATTTGTTAAGCGTGGTGGCGATGGCGTGATCTCTGTAACGAATAATGTTGCAGCCGCTGATATGGCAACCATGTTCAAGCTAGCAAAAGAAGGTAAGTTTGAAGAAGCAGAAGCGATCAATGAGCGTTTGATGCCTCTACATAAGAATTTGTTCGTTGAATCTAACCCTATTCCCGTAAAATGGGCGGTTCATAAAATGGGTCTGATCGCTGAAGGTGGCTTACGTCTACCGCTGACTGAACTGTCAGAACCAGCTCAACCTGTTGTTGCTCAAGCAATGACTGAAGCGTGCATTTACTAAAACGTATGAAGTGATGCCGAAGCGAACTTTCGGCATTTAGGAGTATAAATGAAGTATTCTCACCAGCTAGTGATTGGGTCACTGGCTGTTTTCGTTCTTACAGCATGTTCTGGCAGCCCGACTCAACGTCGCCAAGCCAAAGATGATTTCGAATACTTAGAAACACCTGAGTTTTCACAATGGCAGTTGCCTGAAGATGCTCAGCCTCAGTTCTACCCAAATTTTGACATCCCAAGCGGTGAGTTCAGTGGTGGTACAGGTCGTGAAGTTGATATTCGCCCACCGCAACAGGTTCTTGAATTGATCCCGGGTGCTCGCGCTGAGCGTCAAAATGGTGAAGTGACACTATGGCTTCTTCGTGCTGAAGAGGCAGACAGAGTGTGGCAAACAGCAGTAGATATGCTAGCTCAACGTGGTATTGGTATTCGTGAGCAATCCGAGAATGAGATTGAGACTGATTGGGTAACTTGGGTTTCTGAAGATGAAGACGTAGAGCTTGGCAGCCGCTACTCTATCTCTCGTTTCCAAGCGAACAACCGTCATGGCTTTAAGATTAACCTTATTGATTGGCGTGAAGGTACTGAAGAGAAGCCTGTAACGGCAACCAATAAAGAGCGTTACAACGCGTTCTTAACTAACTTAGTGATGGCTAAGTACGATGAAAACCTTCGTGCTGAAGCAGCTTTGAAAGCACAAGAGTTGGTGAAGCGTATTCCGATCTCAATGGGTGCTGACCGAAGTGGTTTCCCTGTGATTATTGCTCGTACACCATACAATGTATTCTGGCAGCGTCTGCCAAACTTGTTGCCTGCTATGGGCTTTGAGCTTGAAGAGCGCAACCAGTCTCAAGGTACAGTGAAAGCTAAGTACGCCGCACCAGATGATGAGTTCTGGGAAGAAATTGGCCTACAGCCTATCGATTTAGCGCCAGGCACTTACAACTTCCTATTTGGTGACCTTGGTAACCGTACGTCGATTAACGTAACGGATGCATCAGGTAAGCCAGTAGAAGAAGAGCTGCTTAAGTCAATGGTTCCGGTACTAGCGCATATTGCTGACCAGACCAAAGATGACAAAGAATCGAAAGCTGAGTAGTAGCACTTAAGCAGTCACAGAGCTGGGTTCAATCAGCTCTGTGATTAGCTAAAGCCAATAAAAAAGAGGACACATTGTGTCCTCTTTTTTTGTGTTCGTTGTTATCAGACTATTAGTTAATCAAGTGGATACCCAAAGTAAAAAGCTATGCGTCTTTGTTGTCTTTGGACTCTTCTTTCTGAGCTTTCTCTTGATTCTGCTTATCCAAGCGATTGAGTTTATCTAAATCTCGCTCTGTTTTACCACGACCTGTCAGATCCATATTGGCAGTCTGTTTAAGAGCTGCGATGTTACCCACCACGACGCTAACCACGATGATGATGATAACCCAAGGGTTTGTAAGCCACTCCAACATAAGCGCTCCTAATGACTGATATTCGCTACGAAGCGTGCGTAGATCTCGTCTAGCTGCTCCATAATAATCTCATACCCTAATATTGGCTTAGATTGGAGTTGCTTGCCAAGTAAAGTGGGAGATAACTGTGATAAACACGACTCCGAAACGTTACGATGGCTAATATGCCAAGGTTCTATCGCCACACCACCCAGGTCTTGACTGTAAGGGAAGAAGAACCCAAATTGTTCAACATGAACCGATAGCCATTGGTAAAACGCTTGCTGGTGGCCGGTAAGGTATTCCCATGGTTCTAATTGCAGCTGTGTGCTTTCAGGTAAGAGGTTACGAGCAAAGACATCGAAGTCACAACCCCAATGGTGACGACTCGCACCGGGAAGCGCAGACCATCTCAAGATAGCCGACAACTTTTGATGTTCAGTCAGTGTTGAAGCATCAAGTGGTTGGCTCTCTGAATCTAATATCAGAGCTTCGCCAGAAAACTTACGGTTCCAAATCAAAGATTGTCTTTCATAGTCGCGAAAGCCACTGGCAATCTCCATTTTAAAACCAGCGAGTTGAGCAGCTTCAATCAAATTGTTTAGGTCATTCTTAACCTCACTGTGAACCAAGAAGGTCTTGGTGCCGATCAGGCTAGACTCTAGGTGAGAATCTGATTGTCCGGTAAGCTGCTCTGGTGTCATAACGAGTCTCTCAATAATTAGATGCTATGAATCGCTGATGAAAGACTATTTAGCGAACAGGTCCACTAATGTTCTTTCGTACATGTCAGTTAGCTTTTCTAAATCAGCCACTTTCACGCATTCGTTAACCTTGTGGATCGTTGCATTCACAGGGCCTAGTTCAACCACTTGTCCGCCCATACGCGCAATAAAGCGACCATCAGACGTACCGCCAGTCGTTAGCAGAGCTGGTTTAACATCATTGACGTGACCCACTGCATCAACAATAGCATCAAGCAGTGAACCTGCGTCTGTTAAGAACGGGTCGCCATTGAATGTCCACTTAAGGTCGTATTCGAAATCATACTTGTCGAGTGTCGTTGTGATGCGCTCAACGATGATGTCGTTGCTTAGTTCGGTACTAAAACGCAGGTTAAACTGAACGTTAAACTCACCAGGGATCACGTTTGACGCGCCAGTACCTGCACTCACATTTGGAATCTGGAAGCTTGTTGGTGGGAAGTAATCATTACCCTTGTCCCACTCAGTTGTTGCCAACTCGTTGATAGCAAGCAGAGAGCTGTGTACTGGGTTGTTCGCTAGGTGAGGGTAGGCAACATGACCTTGTGTACCTTTAATCGTTAGATCGCCTGTGATAGAGCCACGACGGCCGTTCTTCACAACATCACCTACGAACTCAGTGCTTGATGGTTCACCAACAATACACATGTCGATGTTCTCACCGCGCGCCATCAGTGTTTCGACAACACGTACCGTACCGTTGATGAATGGGCCTTCTTCATCCGATGTGATAAGGAAACCGATTGAACCTGTGTGGTCTGGATGCTGAGCGATGAACTGCTCAACAGCAACAATCATTGAAGCCAGAGAGCCTTTCATGTCCGCTGCGCCGCGGCCGTGTAGGAAACCATCTACGATAGTCGGTTCGAATGGCTTAGTGTTCCACTGCTCAATCGGGCCAGCAGGAACAACATCAGTGTGGCCAGCAAAGGCAAACAGAGGCGCTTCAGTACCACGACGAGCCCAAAAGTTCGTCGTATCTTCAAATACCATCACTTCGATTTCAAAACCGAGCGCTTTTAAGCGATTAATCATCAGCTCTTGGCAGCCTGCATCTTCAGGGGTTACCGATTGACGGCTAATGAGGTCTTTTGCCAGAGCCAAAGTTGGGCTATCTGTCATCCTTGAATTCCTTGTTTAAATAAAACGTCTAGTCATTAACTTCAGGCGTTGAACAGAGCACGTTCAACGCCTTGTTATCTGTTTTAATATTGCTTATTGCGCAAATTACTGATTACGCAAAAATAGCAGTGTATTGGTCAGCTTTGAAGCCAATATGAAGCTTGCCATCGACTTTCAAGATAGGGCGCTTAATCATTGCTGGTTGTTCAACAAGCAGAGCGACGGCTTTTTCTTCCGTTAATGTGTCTTTTTGCTCTTGAGAAAGTTGGCGATAAGTCGTCCCACGTTTGTTTAGCACAAGCTCCCAACCAAGCTCTGAACAGAAGCTTGTTACTAGCTCTTCAGTGATGCCTTGTTTGCGATAATCGTGAAATTCGAACTCGATACCTTCAGCTTCGAGCCATTTCTTTGCTTTTTTGATGGTGTCGCAATTTGGGATACCAAACATCGTGATAGTCATTATTCTTCCTTTGGGTGATTTTATTTCATTGTTATGAGTTGAATCCTATCAGGAAGCAGCAATTCAGACAAAATAGAGTGAGGAATATTTCATTGAGCGAAAAAAAACAGTAAGAAAATGTCACTATTGGAGACTTATTGATCAGCCTCAACATGTTGTCAGCGAAAAAAGAAATAATTGAGTTGCACATATATAGGAGGTGTCAATGGAGTTGAGTCCTGTTTTTGCAAGGCGGCTATATTTAGCATTGTTAGTCGAAAGCCTTGATAGGCCAAATGTGCCTAAACTCATCGAAAAAACGGGTTGGCCTCGTCGTACTATTCAAGATGTACTCAAGGCGTTACCGGGGATCGGTATCGAACTTATGTTTGTTCAAGATGGGCGACGTCATAATGATGGTTATTACCAGTTATCCGACTGGGGACCATTTGACAGTCAGTGGGTTCTAGAACGTAAAGGCGATATAGCAACAAGCCTTGGATTTAGTGCATAAGCCAGCGAAAGCTGGCTTTCTTTTGGGCGTTATAAAATCGAAGCATAACGATATGCCGATTTAATTGCTTACTCGCACAGGTAGGCAGTACCAAGCATAGTCACAGAAGTGCTGAAATCTTGAGGTAGGGTAAAGATAACGGTGTCTGCGCCTAGCTCAATGGCATTCGACTTAAGCTCATTCATCGCACCTTGAATCAGGGTGTCATTGGGGAAGAACAAATAGCTGTACCAGTGACCTTCGCTGCCAGTGACTTCCCCTTTATATTCGCATTGGTCGATATTAATCAGGCCGTGGTAGTCCATTTGTACTTTGTCAGCTTCGCTATGGGGCATTGATGTGGGTGTCGTGCAACCTAGCAATGCACCACTTATAATCAAAGCGACCAATTCCTTTTTCATACGATTACCCTGTTATTTCATCAAATAAATTGCGAAGCCTATCCAGCTAGCGACCAATAGTAGCCACGGCAATTTATTGGCGTGATTTGATGCGGTTTCAACGCTAGTGTCGATATCCAGCTCTTGAGCTTGGTGTGCTTGTTGAGTCTGCTTCTCTTTCTGTACACGTTTCTTTGCTTTATCAGCTTGGCGACTGCGCTCTTTTTGCTGTTTCTTATAGAGCGCAATGCCTTTCTCGATACCTTGAGCAATCAGTTTAGTTTGTTCTTTGGTTTGAGCTGGCTTTTGAGTCGCTTTGGCTATCTTCAGTGCTTCTTGTTGAGATTCAACAGACGGCGTATTAGTTTTCTTTTTCATACTGAGTTCGATAATTAAAACGGATTGGCTACTAAGATAACGCAAAGCTAGTTAAGTATGAATGATTTGCGTTAAAGTGTTGGTTTGAAAATAAGTGAAAGTGAGATTTGTGCGGTACTCCATAGAACAATACGACAAGCACGGCTTTTTGAAAGCCCCGATCTTGCTCTGGTTAGGTTGGTTGTTTCTTGCTAAAGCCTTGGTCGTTTTCATTGTTGCAGGCGCAAGCCGAGAATCGGGAACGGATATCCTCGAGATAGTCTACCCAGATCATCAGATGTTTTATGTTGGGATTGCATTGAGTATCCCTAGCTTATTACTGATGTGGTTGTTTGGACTCAGAGCGCCAGATAGAAAACGCCTTAATAAAGTGGTGTCGTGGGGGCGCGGGGTGACCATGATGGCTATCTTGGCACAGAGCTCCCATACGATTTATTTAATCTATTTGGATAACGGATGGTTCCGTTGGTCAAATGGCATCACCCTATTGTTGCTGCTGTGGTTGGCGCTTTACCTAACCAATAGCCATGCTGCAAGGGATTGCTTTAAAGTGGTTGAGCACGAAGACTGATTCTCATCAAAACATTTGTCCCATTCACAATTATACTTAGAAGCTAAAACTGGAAGGAATAATCTATGCTTAATGTTTCAAATGAGCAGCCTAACGTTCAAAGTGCTATTTTGCCTGAAGCTGGGCCTTTCGCTCTTTACGTTCAACTTAAAGTGAACGCTAATACTGCTAATGTACTAGCAGAAATTCAAAAGCTTCCGACTCTAATCGAAGAGCTAAACCAAACTCAACCTGATGCGAACCTAACGGCGTCGGTTGCGTTCTCAAAAGCTTTTTGGGATAAGTTCGAGCAAGCTGCTCCCTCTGATCTAATTGATTTCCCTGCGCTTGGCGAAGGTGATGTGACAGCACCGAGCACACTGTCTGATGTTTTGATTCACTGTCATTCAAACCGACATGATCTGCACTTCTTCATCCTACGTAAATTGCTATCTGAAGTAGCTGCGGACGTGGAAGTGGTTGATGAAACTTACGGTTACCGCTTCCTAGACTCACGTGACATGACTGATTTCGTTGATGGTACTGAAAACCCGAAAGACGCGCAGCGCGCTGAAGTGGCGATTGTACCTGAAGGTGAATTCGCGGGTGGTAGCTACGTGATGGTGCAACGTTTTGTGCATAACCTACCTGCTTGGAACCGATTAAACGTATCGGCACAAGAGAAAGTGGTTGGTCGTACTAAGCCAGACTCCATCGAGCTAGATGATGTTCCAGCGGCGTCTCACGTTGGCCGTGTGGATATCAAAGAAGAAGGCAAGGGTCTTAAAATCGTTCGTCACAGCCTGCCTTACGGCACAGCAACGGGCGATCACGGCTTACTGTTCATTGCTTACTGTAACGTTCGTCATAACTTTGATGCGATGTTAGAGAGCATGTACGGCGTAACCGATGGCAAAACCGACCAACTGCTTCGCTTTACTAAAGCCGTTACTGGCGCTTACTACTTTGCTCCTTCAGCTGAGATGTTGAGTGCATTAACGATTAAGTAAGCCGTCTCAAAAAGAATAAATAAGGGAGCCTCAGGGCTCCTTTTTTATTAAAGCTTTATATGAATTGGTCGATATAAGAGCAATCGTGAGTTTTATTCATCTTTTTGTAAGTGAAGGTCTATGGCTATAACTGTTAATACAAATGTCTCAGCGCTGGTGGCCCAGAGAAACCTCTCTAATGCCAACAACATGCTGAACCAATCTTTGGAGCGCTTGGCTTCAGGGAGTCGTATTAATAGCGCCAAAGATGATGCTGCAGGTCTCCAAATCTCGAATCGACTTGAAGCGCAGATGAGCGGTATTGATGTCGCTGTTCGCAATGCGAATGACGGCATCTCCATTATGCAAACTGCAGAAGGTGCGATGAATGAAACCACCAATATCATGCAACGCATGCGTGACTTGTCCCTACAAGCGAGTAACGGCTCGAATAGTTCATCAGAACGAATCGCCATTCAAGAAGAAGTGACCGCCTTAAATGACGAGTTGAATCGAATTGCAGAAACCACCTCATTTGGTGGAAAAAAGCTCCTTAACGGTAGTTTTGGTAGCTCGTCATTTCAGATCGGTGGTAGTTCTGGTGAAGCGGTGCAAATCGGCCTGAAAAGCATGCGCACCGATGACATCAACATGGGGGGCTTTAGTTATGTCGCAAGTGGCATGGCAAGTGACTCGTGGGAAGTGAAATCCAACCAGAATGATATGACGATGTCTTTTACCGACCGTTTTGGTCAGCCTCAAGAGATCACCATTAATGCTAAAGCGGGCGATGACATTGAAGAGCTGGCGACTTACATCAATGGTCAAACAGACCTGGTATCGGCTTCCGTCAATGACGAAGGGCAACTTCAGATCTACATGTCTGGCGAAGGTACGGCCGGCACGATTTCTTTCTCAGGTTCGTTAGCCAGTGAACTTTCGATGTCGGCGGGTTATTACGAATCTGTCGACGACATCAACGTGACCGATGTGGGTGGTGCGCAGCGTGCTGTCTCTATTTTGGATACAGCGATGAAGTACGTGGATAGTCATCGTTCTGAATTAGGCGCAATGCAAAACCGCTTTGATCATGCGATTAATAATCTCGAAAATGTTCATGAGAACTTGGCGACATCAAATAGCAGAATTAAAGATACTGATTACGCCAAGGAAACCACTCAAATGCTTAAGCAACAAATTTTGCAGCAGGTGAGCACCACAATATTGGCCCAAGCAAAGCAGGCGCCGAACCTTGCCTTAACCTTATTAGGTTAATAAATTACCTAGAATCTTATAAATGTGTTTCGGCTTAACCAGTCCGTTTGGTTAATTAAAACACAAATTATCGCTCGACCGACTTCTTGGCAACTTTAGCGTTTTTCTCATCTTTTTTTGATAATTTTACTGCCAGTCACGCTTTCTTCTCCTTTATCGCTATTTCTTTAATTTTGTTGTTTTTTTCCTAAAGGTTTCGCCAATCACGCCGTTATTAAAAGTAACTTTGAGAGAACTACTTTGGTTTTCCGAGACGTCGGAAACCGCTATACCGGAAAATCAATTGGAGAAATCACCATGGCAGTGAATGTAAATACAAACGTTTCAGCGATGACAGCGCAACGTTACCTAAACAACGCAAACAGCGCACAACAAACATCAATGGAGCGTCTAGCTTCAGGCTCAAAAATCAACAGCGCAAAAGATGACGCTGCGGGTCTACAAATCTCTAACCGTTTGAATGTTCAGAGCCGCGGCCTTGATGTTGCTGTACGTAACGCGAATGACGGTATCTCTATTGCACAAACTGCTGAAGGTGCAATGAACGAGACAACGAACATCCTGCAACGTATGCGTGATTTGTCTTTACAATCTTCAAACGGCTCAAACTCAAAATCTGAGCGTGTAGCGATTCAAGAAGAAGTAACAGCACTGAACGACGAACTAAACCGTATCGCGGAAACGACGTCTTTTGGTGGCAACAAGCTGCTTAACGGTACTCACGGTACTAAATCATTCCAAATCGGTGCGGATAACGGTGAAGCGGTAATGCTTCAACTGAAAGACATGCGCTCTGATAATGCTCAGATGGGTGGTAAGAGCTACCAAACTGAGAACGCGAAAGACAAAGATTGGAACGTTCAAGCTGGCTCTAACGACCTAAAACTGTCGTTCACTGATAACTTCGGTCAAGCACAAGAAATCGACATCAGCGCAAAAGCGGGTGACGACATCGAAGAGCTAGCAACGTACATCAACGGTCAACAAGACTCTGTGAAAGCGTCTGTAACTGAAGATGGTAAGCTACAAATGTTTACTGGTAACAACAAAGTTGAAGGTGAAGTGGCATTCTCTGGTAGCCTTGCTGGCGAACTAGGCATGCAACCTGGCAAAGACGTAACGGTTGATACTATCGACGTAACGTCTGTTGGCGGAGCACAAGAATCTGTAGCAGTAATCGATGCGGCACTTAAGTACGTAGACAGCCACCGTGCTGAGCTAGGTGCTTTCCAAAACCGTTTCGACCACGCTATCAGCAACTTAGACAACATTAACGAGAACGTTAACGCATCTAAGAGCCGTATTAAAGATACCGACTTCGCGAAAGAAACGACTCAGATGACTAAGTCTCAGATCCTTTCTCAAGCTTCAAGCTCGATTCTTGCTCAAGCGAAGCAAGCACCGAACTCGGCACTTAGCCTACTAGGTTAATCGATTAAAAAGCCACGTTGACTATAAGTATTTTTGATCATAAGCGTTAACGTTAGGCTTCCACAAATTAGCTCGTGGTGAGAGATGAGCGCTAAACAGACCCAGCTTCGGCTGGGTTTTTTATTGCCTGAAATTTGGTGAAGGTGTATTTGGAAAAGTGTAGTGCGGGTAAACAGAAGCAAAAGCGAGATTCCCTATCACGCTTTTTCCTCACTGTAGGGAATGACGACTACAGGGTGGTATTGATCTTCTATTGCTTACCTGAATCGAAGTCTTTAGTCGTCATCTCAGAATCGAGTAGAACGAGATATCAGAGAACTGCTGTTTGTTACACATCACAAGTGTAATTTGATGTATAGGCGAAATGCATTGAATAGCGCTTAATAACGTTTAGTCAAAACCTAGTTGGGTAGTAGGGCGCAAACGGTCAGTGTGGTTGTGATTCTTTGAGGGAGCTTGGAGAAGAGTTTTGGTGTGATAGTCAGTATTGCTATCTGAGGTATTGAAAAAAACAGCAGGCACAAAAAACGCCACCCTTAGGTAGCGTTTTAATTAAAGCAGATAAGTAATCGAAATTACTTAGTTACTTTAAGAACTGGAGTTTCGCCAACAGTTACAGAACCAGAAAGCTTGTTCAGCTCTTTGATTTCGTCCATGTTAGAGATAACAACTGGAGTAAGCGTAGATTTCGCTTTCTCTTCTAGAAGCGCTAGGTCGAAAGTGATGATAGTGTCACCAGCTTTAACAGATTGACCTTCTTCAGCTACACGAGTGAAGCCTTCGCCTTTAAGTTCAACAGTATCGATACCGAAGTGAACGAAAAGCTCAACACCGTCGTCAGACTCGATAGAGAATGCGTGGTTAGTTTCGAAGATCTTACCGATAGTACCGTTAACTGGAGCTACCATTTTGTCGCCAGCTGGTTTGATCGCGATGCCGTCACCAACGATTTTTTCAGCGAAAACTACATCTGGCACATCTTCGATGTTTACGATTTCACCAGAAAGAGGTGCGATGATTTCGATTGCACCAGCATCAGCGCTGTCATCAGATACAAGCTTTTTCAGTTTGTCAAACAGACCCATTGTGTCATGCTCCTAACGTTTAGTTTTATTCTGTAGAATATACTATACCAATCTAACAAATTAGACGACTATTTTTAGCCGTCTAACTTTATTAAGCATTTGGCGATTACTGAGTTTTCTCAGCGATGAATTTTTCTACGCAAGCTTCAATTTCTGCAGCTGTAGGTAGAGATAGTGCTTCGTCAGCCATAGCTTTAACTTCAGCGAAGTTAGAGTTACGAATTACCTTCTTAACTTTAGGGATAGAGATACCGCTCATAGAGAACTCATCTAGACCCATACCAAGAAGAAGTAGCGTTGCACGCTCATCACCAGCAAGTTCACCACACATACCAGTCCACTTACCTTCAGCGTGTGATGCGTCGATCACTTGCTTGATTACTGTAAGAACAGCAGGAGATAGTGGGTTATATAGGTGAGAAATCATTTCGTTACCACGGTCTACCGCAAGAGTGTATTGCGTTAGGTCGTTAGTACCGATAGAGAAGAAAGATACTTCTTTCGCTAGGTGGTGTGCGATTGCAGCAGCAGCTGGAGTCTCAACCATTACGCCGATTTCGATTTCTTCATCGAAAGCTAGGCCTTCAGCGCGAAGTTCAACTTTGTACTCTTCGATTGCTTTTTTCAGTTCACGGATCTCTTCAACAGAAATGATCATTGGGAACATGATACGTAGTTTACCGTGTGCAGATGCGCGTAGGATGCCACGTAGTTGGTCACGTAGGATTTCACGACGATCCAAGCTGATACGTACTGCACGCCAGCCTAGGAAAGGGTTCATCTCTTGTGGAAGGTCCATGTATGGTAGGTCTTTGTCGCCACCGATATCCATAGTACGGATAATCACTGACTCGCCTTCCATTGCTTCAGCTACTTCTTTGTAAGCAACGTATTGCTCTTCTTCAGTAGGAAGCGCGTCACGGTCCATAAATAGGAATTCAGTACGGTACAGACCAACGCCTTCACCGCCGTTACGCAGGATACCGTCACAGTCTTTTACTGTACCGATGTTGCCACAAACTTCTACACGGTGACCGTCTAGAGTTTCAGCATGCAAATCTTTTAGTTTTGCTAGTTCAGCCGCTTCTGCTTCGAAATCTGCTTTGATTTTCTTAGCTTCCGCTAATTCAGCTTCAGAAGGGTTGATGATGATCTTGTTGTTCATCGCGTCTAGCACAAGCATGTCGCCGTTCTTAACTTGCTTAGTGATATCGTTAGTACCAACGATAGCTGGAAGCTCAAGAGAACGTGCCATGATTGAAGTATGAGATGTACGACCGCCGATGTCACAAGCGAAACCAAGAACGTAGTCTAGGTTGATTTGTGCAGTTTCAGATGGCGTTAGGTCGTAAGCTACTAGGATAACTTCTTCATTGATGTCTGCTAGAGATACAATGTTGATGCCTAGAGCATTTTTAACGAAACGAGTACCGATATCACGGATATCAGTTGCACGTTCTTTTAGGTACTCATCATCAAGAGACTCTAGTGCAACAGCTTGCTCTTCGATCACAGTGTGGATCGCGTTGTCTGCGTGCATTTTGTCTTTCTTGATGAGTGCTAAAATCTCTTCTTCTAGCTCTTCATCTTCAAGCAGCATGATGTGGCCTTCAAAGATTGCTTCTTTTTCTTCGCCAAAAGTTTCAAGTGCTTTTTGCTTAACAACTTCAAGTTGCTGAGAAGATTTGTTACGAGCGTCAAAGAAACGCTGTACTTCTGCTTCAACTTGGTCGTCAGAGATAGATTGAGTGTTTAGGACAATTTCATCTTCTTGAAGTAGTAGTGCTTTACCGAAAGCAATACCAGGAGATGCTAGGATGCCTGAAATCATAGCCTTACCTTAGTTGTTCAACTGTAAACGGGAGAGTGTGTGACTTTAAGTCGTCGACTAATGTCGCGCTTATTCCTATCTATTTCGAACAAAGCCACTTTGCTATGCAAAATGGCTTTGAAAGAAGGAGACCGTATTAGTGTAGTTGATCCATAAGAGCAACTAGGTGGTCAACTGCTTGCTGAGCTTGAGGACCTTCAGCTGAAATAGTAACGTTAGTACCTTTTACTAGGCCTAAAGTTTGTAGTTTGAACAGGCTTTTCGCGCTAGCGCTTTTGCCATTAGAAGTCACTGTGATGTCAGCGTCGAAAGATTTTGCTTCTTTAACGAACTGTGCAGCTGGACGAGTGTGAAGACCGTTTTCTGCTGTGATTTCTACTTGCTTCTCGTACATTTTATATACCCCAATTAATTTATTTTTTGTAAGTTTGTAACCAGATTAGCTTAACTGCTTTAGCCCAAATGCGCTAGAGGCTAGTACGCCATGTTCGTGTTAGAACTTAGACTGGTTATAAATTTTTATCCAGCCATGGTCGTCTTTTGTTGAGTACTCATGACTTTCAGAATTTGTTTATTGCTTCTTTTATTTTGAAGCGAAAAATAAAACAGACCCGATATTACCAAAGGTGGGGCAGGGATCAACAAAAAAGCCCCTAAACGGGGCTTTTTTGGACGAAAAATTGATTTGACCACATATTATTGTTGGTTCTCTTTTTCCGTAAAGATGCCAGCAAATAGGGCTGTACTTAGGTAACGCTCACCAGAGCTTGGTAGTACGGTAACGATAGTTTTTCCTGCAAATTCAGGCAGTTCTGCGATTCTGTTCGCAGCTACAACTGCCGCGCCAGATGAGATACCTGCAAGAATACCTTCTTCTTTCATTAGGCGTTGAGCCATCTCAATCGCTTCTTCAGAAGTTACCGATTCAACACGGTCAATAATATCTAAATCTAGGTTTCCAGGGATGAAACCTGCACCGATACCTTGAATTTTGTGTGGAGCTGGCTTGATTTCTTCGCCTGCAAGCGCTTGTGCAATGACTGGAGACTCAGCTGGTTCAACTGCTACTGAAGTAATCGCTTTGCCTTTTTCACCTTTAATGTAACGACTTGTACCAGTGATAGTACCACCCGTACCAACACCCGCTACAAACACGTCGATTTCGCCGTCTGTTGCTTCCCAAATTTCAGGACCAGTCGTCTGCTCGTGAATTTGTGGGTTTGCTGGGTTATTGAATTGTTGTAGTAGTAGGTATTTACTTGGATCTGAAGCAACAATCTCTTCTGCTTTAGCTATCGCGCCGTTCATGCCTTTTGGCGCTTCAGTCAGCACTAGGTTTGCGCCAAGCGCTTTAAGCAACTTACGACGTTCTAGGCTCATTGACTCAGGCATCGTTAGTGTTAGCTTGTAACCGCGCGCTGCAGCTACGAATGCAAGAGCAACACCAGTGTTACCACTAGTCGGTTCAACAAGCTCAATACCTGGCTTCAGCGTACCTGCTTTTTCTGCTTCCCAGATCATGTTTGAACCGATACGACACTTAACACTGAAGCTTGGGTTACGAGCTTCGATCTTAGCTAGGACGTTACCTTTGCTTACTTTGTTAAGGCGGACTAGAGGTGTGTTACCAATCGTTAGGGTGTTGTCTTCGTAGATCTTGCTCATGCGATATTCCTTCATTTAATGACAGAACTAAACGTAGTATATCAATCACTTTACCGTCTAGTGTCTTTCGATGTTTGTTCAGCTTGAATTTAGATTAAACAAGTTGAAAAAAAGGTAAAAGGATTAAAAAGTTATATCATATAGATATGTAGCAGAATTGACGCCTATCTTTATTGAAATCAGAACTTCAAAAAGATAGGCGAAACTAGGAAGTATAGGCAGGGTTAAAGACGAGAACTATAGACGTGAGCGTAGGGCTTGGTCTTTAAACTCAGCAACCCACATTGCTGTTGCGCCACAAACGGCAACGGGCATTACAATCAGGTTTAAAATTGGAATGGTCGTGAAAACAGAAACAAGCGCACCGAAGCTGTAGCTCTTACCTTGTTTTTGTTTCAAATTGTTTCTCATGTCATCGAACTTGATTTTATGATTATCGAACGGGTAGTCAGCGTATTGAATCGCTAACATCCATGCTGTGAAGATGAACCATAAAAACGGTGCAACGGTTTGCCCTAGTGCTGGAATTAACAAAAGTAGGAATAAACCGATCGCTTTTGGCAGAACGTAGACAAGCTTGCGCCATTCTCTCGCTAATATACGTGGGGTATCTTTGAGAACATCAAGTAAACCATCGTCATTCACTTTTTTACCGCTCAGCAACTCTTCAACTTTTTCCGCGAGCAAGCCGTTGAACGGTGCGGCAATGAAGTTAGCGAGCGTACTAAAGAAATACGAGAACGTGGCCAAGATGGTTAACACTAGTAATGGCCATAAAATGTATGACAACCACGATAAGAAGCTTGGTAACGCACCAATCCAACCTTCAATCCAAGTGTTTAGGTTGGAGAAGATATAAAACAAGGCACCACCAACGAGTAACACGTTCGCGATAAGTGGCATGAGTACAAACTTACGAATGCTCGGTGACAAAGCGATTTTTATTCCGAAAATAAAATAGCCAAAGCCGGAGCGGGGAACAGATTCAATAGTCATATTTAAATTAGGTCACATGTGAATTTGATTAAATAGCAAACATGTCTAGTGTACTCGACCAAAATTAAGAAAAAAAGCGTGGTGAAAATCACACCATGTAAGGAACTAATTGTATTAAGTTGTTCTAAAACAGTAGCTACTTTTGATAGAGTAGTGAGATTAGCCAAATTAACCCAACTTAGTGACAGCGTGTTTATCGCTAGTTGACTAAGAAAGCTGAGAGCGAAAAATGCAGGAATTGCGATTTGTACTCATTATTGTTGGCGCACTAGCTATCGCCGCATTATTGTTCCACGGTCTGTGGACGAGTAAAAAAGAAGGGAAAGCAAAGTTTGGTGATAAGCCGCTTGGTAAGCTTGATAACGATAGCTTAGATGAAGCAGAAACTATCCCAAACCGTTCATTCGCCCCAGAAGATGATTTTGAGATAATCCGAAAAGAACGTAAAGAACCGGATTTTGCTGTTTCGCCATCTGCGACTGATCCTCTGATCGATTCAGATCCACTGACAGCGCCAAAAATGAAAGAAGCTCACGAAGACGACATCGAATTGAATGATCTTCCTTCTTTCAGTGTTGAAGACCCAATCAAGGTTGAAAGTGAGTCGGAAGAGCTTGAAGAAGAGAAGGTTATTGAACCTGAAGTTCCAAGCTTTGAGTTGACCGACGAACAAAAAGAAAACCATGCTGGCTTTAAAGAGCAGTACGGTTCGTTTGAAGAAACTTCTGAGACGGTTGATGACCCACTTGTTTCAAACGAAACGTTCACTCAAAGTGAGCCTGTTGTTGCGAAAGAAGACGTTACTCCACAAAGCGTACCTGTTGAAGAAGCGAAGCCAGACGAAGAACTTGGCTTAGAAGTGATCGTTCTTAATGTTCACTGTGCTGGAGAGATCCCATTTGTGGGTACTGAGCTTTTCCGCAGTATGGAGAACAACGGTTTAACTTACGGTGAGATGTCTATCTACCACTGCTTTGCGCAATCGAGTGACGAACCAAAAGTTATTTTCAGCGTAGCGAACATGATGCAGCCGGGTACTCTAGAACATGACGACCCTGCTGACTTCACGACGAAAGGTATTTCGTTCTTTATGACGTTGCCTTGTTACGGTCAAGCAGATCAAAACTTCAATGTGATGCTGAGTGCAGCGCAGAAAATTGCTGATGATATGGGCGGAAACGTTTTGGATGAGTCACGCAACCTAATGACACCAAACCGTTTGTCTGACTACCGCAAGCAAATCAGAGACTTTATGACGGCATCGAATGCCTAGCCGTATTGTTTAGCCTTGTAAATAATCTATATTTATAGAAAAGGGCTCCTAAGGGAGCCCTTTTTGATATTTCAATCACGACAGAGAATGATATGAAAGAATCGATTCAAGTTACCTTAGAGCAGTTAAGAGACACTCTGCATTATCACGCCGTTCGTTATTACGTAGAAGATAGCCCTGAGATCCCTGATGTCGAGTACGATCGATTAATGCAGCAATTGCTAAAGATCGAAGAAGAGAATCCAGAGCTTGTTACGGTGGATTCACCAAGCCAACGTGTTGGCGGTCAGCCTTTAGATGGCTTCACGCAAGTGACTCACGAAATCCCAATGCTTTCTCTAGACAATGCATTCTCTGACGAAGACTTGGATGCGTTCAATAAGCGTATGTCCGATAGAGCACCAACCGCGAACCTTAAAACTTTCTGTTGCGAGCCTAAACTCGATGGCCTCGCTGTGAGCTTGCTTTACGTGAACGGGACATTAGTTCAAGCGGCGACTCGTGGTGATGGCGCAACGGGTGAAAACATCACGGAAAACGTACGTACCATCAGCTCAATTCCACTTAAGCTACAAGGCGAAGGTTGGCCAGAACGTATTGAAGTGCGTGGCGAAGTGTTTATGCCAAAAGCCGGCTTCGATAAACTGAACGAAATGGCGCTGAAGAAAGGCGAGAAAGTCTTTGTTAACCCACGCAATGCCGCTGCAGGTAGCCTGCGTCAGCTTGATTCTCGTATTACAGCGAAGCGTCCACTGGCTTTCTACGCATACAGTGTCGGTGTTGTACAAGGTGCTGAGCTATCAAATAGTCACTACCAACGCTTTTTACAGCTTAAAGGTTGGGGTCTACCTATGTGTCCTGAGACCAAGCAATTGAGCTCTCTTGAAGACGTAAAAGCCTATTACCAAGATATTATGACTCGTCGTGATGCACTAGCTTATGAAATCGACGGCGTGGTGATTAAAGTCGATGATATCGCGGCTCAAGAAGTACTTGGCTTTGTTGCTAGGGCTCCTCGTTGGGCGATTGCTTACAAATTCCCAGCGCAAGAAGAAATCACTCTGCTTAACGATGTTGAGTTCCAGGTGGGCCGTACTGGCGCTATTACGCCGGTTGCTAAACTGGAACCTATCTTCGTTGGCGGCGTGACAGTCAGCAATGCCACTTTACACAATGCCGATGAGATTGCGCGTTTAGGCGTGAAGGTAGGAGACAGCGTTATTATTCGCCGTGCAGGTGACGTTATTCCACAAATAGTGGCTGTTGTACTAGATCGTCGCCCTGAAACGGCTAGAGACATTGTTTTCCCTGATGCTTGCCCAGTATGTAGTTCTGCGGTTGAGCGTGTAGAAGGCGAAGCGGTAGCGCGTTGTACCGGCGGTTTAGTGTGTCAGGCGCAGCGTAAAGAAGCCCTTAAACACTTTGTTTCTAGAAAGGCGCTAGACGTTGATGGACTGGGCGTGAAAGTAATTGAGCAGCTTGTGGACCGTGAAATGGTCGAAACACCTGCTGATTTATTTAAGCTAAGTGCTGGCGTGATTACTGTTCTTGACCGAATGGGGCCTAAATCGGCACAGAACGTCATGAGTGCGTTGAATAAAGCTAAAGACACGACGTTAGCGCGTTTCCTCTATTCACTCGGTATTCGTGAAGTCGGTGAGGCGACAGCGATGAACTTAGCGCAACACTTTAAGACGCTGGAACTGGTTCAAGCAGCTACTCATGAACAATTAGTTGAAGTGTCAGATATTGGTGACATCGTTGCTAGCCATATCACCAGCTTCTTCTCACAAGAGAAAAACAGAGCGGTCGTCGATCAGCTGATAGAGCTAGGTGTGAATTGGCCAATCATCGAAGAAGCTGCCGATGACCAAGAGCTACCATTAGAAGGTAAAGTCGTTGTGTTAACAGGCTCATTGTCGCAATTAGGTCGAAGTGAAGCTAAAGCTGCGTTACAAGCATTAGGTGCGAAAGTGACGGGTAGCGTATCGAAGAAAACGGACATCTTGTTTGCCGGTGAAGCTGCGGGTTCTAAATTAACTAAAGCACAAGATTTAGGTATCGAAATAAGAACAGAAGAAGATCTAATAGCCCTTATTTCGTAAGTAAATACAGATAAAAAAAGCTCAAAGGCACTCCTTTCAAGGGAGTGCCTTTTTTGTTTCTGATATAAAAATGAGGGCTTTTTAATTGTTGAGAATTTTGTTCCTATACGAACTCTAAAATCAGGACAGTGACGCTGCTCAACATTAATGAAATACCATTGTAGTTGTATCAAAAATGCGAGTCACTTCTATTTTTATAAGGGCGAGCTCCATTCAAGTGGTTGATATTTATTGTTTTTATTGTTTTTGGTTGTGAGCTTTACAATTTGTCGATCTGGATCACTAAGTACCTACTAAATTTGCACCAACTCATATTTTTTTAGATGAAAATTAAGTTCTCATTGATCTTTTTGAGGGCGAAGTTAGTCTTAATGCCATGGATGCACACGATGTGTATAACCAGAAAGGAAATAGAGAATTCAGAGTTTAGGGTTCTCAAACAAGAAAAGGTATTTCTCTCTACGGCGGCCAACTTTAGGCGGGGAATATTCAAACAGCTATATCCATTTTTAGGAGTTTTATTCCATGGAAAACAAAATTTTCAAACGTACTCTACTAGGTGCATCTGTTGCACTTTTATCGACAGGCGTAATGGCGAAAGAAGTTGGTATCAACTCTGACTTCAACGTTGACGTTTACGGTGTTGCAGCTATCTCTCTAGTGAACTACAACACAACTGACAACAATGACTCTAGCTCTGGTTACGCAGTAGAGAACGAATCTCGTATCGGCTTCCGTGCTCACAAAGATATGTTTGAAGACGTTACTATCACAATGCAGATCGAATCTGGCTACGTAGATAGCACAGACTGGTCTCACGGTGGCGTTTCAGGTGGTGTTCTAGGTTTCCGTGATACGTTCGTTGGTGCTTCTGGCTCTTGGGGTAACCTTCGTGTGGGTCGTGTTCTTACACCACTATACGAAATCGTCGACTGGCCATTCTCTAACCCTGGTTTAGGTTCTGTATTCGATTGGGGCGGCATCAACGGTCACTACGATCGTCAATCTAACCAAGTACGTTACGATTCAGCTAAATTTGGTGGTTTCTCTTTTGCAGCTTCTGTTGGTCGTGATGATAACGACAACGGTGGCGGTGCAGCGACTCGTGATGCAAACTTTGTTGGTGCAAGTGCTAAGTACAGCTTCGAAAAAGTAACATTCATGGGTGCGGTTGAATCTGGTACTCGTGTAGTAGCGGAGACTGGTGGTGAGTATGTTGTAGCTCAAGAAGACATTAAAGATGCAAACGGCAACGTAACTACGCCTAAAGGTGAAATTTACCTAACTGATACTGTAGCTGGTTACGATGACGATACATTCGCATACATCGTAGGTTTTGAAGCTAGTCTACCAGCTGGTTTCGGTATCGCAGCAGCATATAAAGGCGAAGAGCTAGATAACGGAATCCGTAAAGTGACTCAAGATTCTTACTCAATCATTGGTCAATACTGGAATGGTCCAATCGGTTTCAAACTAGGTTACGCAGCTAACCTTGAGTCTGAAACAAATGGTTCTAAAGATGCTAACTCAGACAGCAACACTATTTCTGGTCAGCTAATGGCTGTTCATAACGGTTTCGTACCTTACCTACGTGTAGCGGGTCGTACTGTTGGTGACGCTGATACAGATATCGTAACTCGCGTTGGTCTTGAGTACGGTTTCTAAGCTAGAATCTTTAGCTTAAACAGTTAGATAAAAATCAAAACGCTGGTAAATTTTGTTTGCCAGCGTTTTTCCATAGTGAACATAAGGAATTAGTCATAATGAATAAAGTTAGTGTAGTTGTATTATCATTATTTTTGGGAGCTTGTAGTTCACTCGATTCACAAAGTAATTTTGCAGACTCAGTTGCAGATGTACAGCCAAAAGGTGGTTACATTCAAGTGACTGGACAATCTTATGTAGCGGAAAGTAAAGCGAACGTCGGTGCTGATATCCTGAAATCGTCACTTTACTTTACATACAACAAAGAAGTAACACAGAACTCGGCTCCAGAATCTTCAATTATCATGGATGTGAGTTACTTCCAGAGCTATAAAGAATACGAAACCGTAAGCTTTTTTGGAAAGACGATAGACCTTGAAGAGAGACAGGTTCCAAGAGAGAGCTGCAGCGAACACTGCACAAAGACTCAATATATTGAATTTCCATTGAGCGAAGCTGACATTCAGCAAGCAAGAGAAAAGAACTTAGAATTTACACTTGATGGACAAAACTCAGTAATGAGTACAACTTTCATTGTGCCGAAAGCGTATATCGACACAATCTATAATGGCGCAAATAATCATACAGCTATCGCTGTTGCTCCAGTAGCGGTGCCTGTTGCGGCTGTAGTTGCTGAAGAACCAAAAGCATCACAAGCACAAGAGATGGTGAATTACTGGTATGGTGAAGCAACCAAAGAAGAGCAAGCTGCAGTGACAGATTGGGCATTCAAGAATCGTAAGAACGCGAACCCAGCACCACTAGAAGGCTCAAAAGAGATCGAAATGGTTTCATACTGGTTCAACAAGCTAGATAGTGAAGAAAAATCTCAAACTATTATTTGGTTGTTAGAGCAAGAGTAAGCCTTTAACGTTACGCCCTAACTATGTTTTTCAACCGCAGTATTGTATAACAGCAGTACTGCGGTTTTTCATTTTAGGCTTACAGGTAAGATTGTGAATATTGGCGAAGTAGCGAAGCGTGTTGGTACAACAGCGAAATCCATTCGTTTTTACGAAAGTAAAGGCATGATGAGTCCTCCACATCGTTCAGAAAACGGCTATAGGCAATACGGCGAGATTCACATCGAACAGTTGGAGTTTGTACTAAGAGCTAAAATGGTTGGATTTACCCTTGATGAGTGTAAAGCACTAGTTGATTTGGCAATGAACCCCGATAGAGAAAGCTACGAGGTAAAAAAGAAGGCAACGCAGAAGTTAGACGAAATAGAGTTGAAGCTTGCTGAATTAAATAAGATGAAAGCTCAACTGCAATCTTGGGTTCATGATTGCCCTGGTGATGCTTCAACGGAATGTCCTATCTTAAACAATTTATCTGGCCGCAGTTAGGTTATGTCAGCTAAAAAGAATCGTCAGGCCGCAATTACATTACTAGCCTGACTTTAGTCTCCTATCACAGCACTTTTCCGCCGTAATGTTTACAGATCAGCAATGGTACGTGAGTGACTGCATTACCATCTGAGCATTTTACAATTGGCCCCATGTTTCCGTTACCAGGAGACTGACTGCTCGCGAGAGCACTTCCGAATGATAAGCTGAAAATAGCCGTTAGAATGATTAAAAAATGTCTCATACAAACTCCATTAGGTTTATCTCTGATTGAGATAAATGAAAGTATGGACAAGGGAAAGAAAATTTCAAAAATTGGACGGACTTAACATTTTTAATAATTATAATTAAGCGAGAGTCACGCTAATTATTCATATATATCTTGGGCAAGAAATCTGGCTTTCTTATACCTTTTTAGCTTAATCAAACTTTTTAGCTTTACGAAATAAGAACTTATTTTTTTTTCAATTCAATCTATCGCAATGATAATTCGAATATTATTAAGGTTCAAAAATAGAAAAAGCCTGCATTTATTGAAAATGCAGGCTCCATATAGCACTTGATTATAAAGGTTCTATTATTAGAACTATTCCGTCTAAAGCGACGATCTTAATTTCGGTGCCTGATGGGATATCTTGACTCGCCTTTGCAGACCAAGAAGAGTCACCGAACTTAATTCGACAGCTACCTTTCTTTACGTCTTCACTTAGAATAACGGTTTGACCTACCAGTTGCTTTTCTCTTTGGTTTAACTCTCGTTCTGCATCTGATTGCTTGTCATTCGAGAGTTGTCTTCTCCACCACAACCAAGTCGTGATCAATGAGAAGCTTGCAAAGGACAGCCATTGCATCTGCCAACCAATTGGTAGAGCACCCAAAAGTGCACCGACCAACATGGCAGATATGCCTATCCATAAAAAGTAACCAGCGGTTCCAACCAGTTCAAGTGCAAGCAGTGCTAGACCAAATGCCAGCCAGTGCCAGTGGTTTACTTGTTCTAGTAATTCGACCATAAGTTAGTCCTTACTACCTTTGTCATTCTTATGTGCAAACATCTCTGCAATACCAGCCACAGAACCCATTAGGCCTGTTGCTTCAAGCGGTAGCATGATGATCTTGCCGTTTTCTGCTTGGCCAATTGATTTCAGTGCGTCGGTGTAGCCTTGTGCAATAAAGTAATTTACAGCTTGCATGTCGCCTTGAGCAATCGCCGTCGATACCATTTCTGTCGCTTTCGCTTCTGCTTCTGCAGCACGTTCACGAGCTTCGGCTTGAAGTATTGCAGCTTGTTTTTCACCTTCCGCTTTCAGGATTTCTGACTGCTTGTGACCTTCTGCTTTTAGGATCTCTGCTTGTCTTACGCCTTCTGCTTCTAAGATATCAGCACGTTTGTTTCGTTCTGCCTTCATCTGAGCATTCATTGCAGCGGTAAGATCGGCTGGCGGTTGTACGTCTTTAATCTCAATACGCGTAACTTTTACGCCCCAAGGATTAGTTGCTTCATCGACGATGTTAAGCAATTTGGTATTGATCATGTCACGTTGGCTGAGCATTTCATCCAGCTCCATCGAGCCAAGTACAGTACGGATATTGGTGAGGGTTAAGTTACGGATCGCGTGCTCAAGGTCATTTACTTCATAAGCTGCTTTAGGGGCGTCGATAACCTGAACAAAACACACCGCATCAATAACTACGTTCGCGTTGTCTTTAGAGATGACTTCTTGTGCTGGGATGTCGAGTACACGCTCCATCATGCTGATGCGCTGTCCAACTTTATCAATAAATGGAATGATTAAGTTAAGACCCGGTTTGAGAGTATGTGTGTATCGTCCGAAGCGTTCAACGGTCCAGTTGTTGCCTTGTGGAACGGTTTTTACACCAGCGAAAATAAATAATAGTGCGACGGCAGTAAAGACGCCAATAGTAATCAAGGTATCAATAGGCATACAAAGTCCTTTGCAAGTTTAAGTTTTTGAATGTTTATTACTCATACTGGCGCATATTTAAAGGTGGGGCAAATTTATAAATGAGAAATGGGCCATAAAACATTGATTTTATGGCCCATTGTGATGTTTTACATTCGAAAATCTAATAGGTGGATTTGCTTGAATTTAGATTTGATAGTTAACTTACGACTCAGCTGTTACAGAACCTGACTAGTAAAGCAGAGAGTACAACTGTCGACGGTATTTACTCGCAACCGCGTTACCTTGTCCAAGCGCACTCAAGATATCCATGAATTCTTTCTTCATGTCACCATCGAGAGTATTAAGATCTTTTGCTAGGAAAGACCACAGTAGATCCATTGCTTCTTCGCTACGGTTCACTTGGTGGTATTGCAGTGCTAATTCAGAGGCCGTTTTAGCATCGCTTGGGTTTTGCTGAAGAGCGGATTCTAGGGCTTGAATCTCAGGGCTGTCTGCTGCCTGTTTATGAAGTTCAAGCTTCGCAACTAAGCCTTTGTAGTAATTATCTTGGTACTCAAGAGGGATGGTTGCTAGCTGAGTTTCAGCAAGGTCAAACTGTTGTGTTTCTAACAAACACTCTGCTATCGCCAGTTTTACTTCACCTTTGCTTGTAAGCTCAGCAGGAAGTTGCTGCATTGCCGCTAGAGCTTGAGTGTGATCGCCTGCTTG
The DNA here is from genome assembly GCF_024347415.1 of Vibrio crassostreae. Lineage (NCBI taxonomy): Bacteria > Pseudomonadati > Pseudomonadota > Gammaproteobacteria > Vibrionales > Vibrionaceae > Vibrio > Vibrio crassostreae. The sequence goes on along the minus strand of NZ_AP025476.1, from coordinate 2,629,290 downwards.
CATTAACTCAAGAGCTTGGCGCAGCGCGAGTTCATCTTGACTAGGAAGGTGTTTGCTTAGCATCTCTACAATCGCGTCTAAGCTTTGAGGACCACCCAATCCATCGACAGGTTGACCGTTAACAAACAGTGCAATCGTAGGCAGTGCTTGAACACCAAACTGGCTAGCAATCGCTTGTTCTTGCTCGCAATTCAGTAGGGCTAACGTGAAAGCACCGTTGTATTGCTGAGTTAATGTTTGGAGTTCAGGAATGACTTGGGCGCTCTCTTGGCTCATTGGTGCCCAAAAATGGATGAGTACAGGGGTCTGCATCGAACCTTCTAATACTTGACGAAAGTTCTGCTCATTAAGTTCAACAATATGCGGAGATTGCATTTACGTTCCTTGAGGTTTGTTTTGTGGATACGTTGCAAATATGGGGTGAGAAGTCGGTAACTTCAAGATCTAACTCAGTTATCTCAGATAAAAAGCGCTAAAAATAGAAAAACGCCATGCTTCGATGCTGATAGAGTTGTTATCTCAACACGGAAGACACAGCGTTCTCATTGAGGTGGCCAGTGAGGTATTACTTAAGATATTCAAAACAGAATAAACAACGTAATAGCCAAACTCACACCTACCCAATTAAGGCGGTTTAAAGTCATGAAATATCCAGAAGTAGCTTCATCAATTGGGAATAATTGATGAGATAGCCTAAATCATGACATCTTATTGTTACGAATAAATTACATCGTTACATTAAAGTTTGCGACTGTGCATTCAAAGTTACTCATTTATGCTGCTTTTCTTAAAATAGGGTCTAGCAAGCGGCTTGGTAGGAGTCTTTTTAACACAGCGAATACCTTGGTTGGTGTCGTAACTCGGTACCTTAACTTAGGTTTATCGGCAGTCAGCGCATGAAAAACGGGTTCAATACAGCTTGCAGCAGGCAGGACAAAAGCGTTGTTCGACGACTCTTTTTCAAGTCGGTCTTTTTGCTGTTGGTAAGCTTCTTGGTGGACACTGCCAGAAATGTTGATCCATTTATTGAACGCTTTCAGGGCGTTGGCTCTAAACTGGGTTTCGATAGGGCCGGGCTGAAGTAATGAAATGTGTATACCGCTGCCATGTAGTTCTAAACGTAGAGTATCAGTCCAACCTTCAATAGCGAACTTTGAAGCGTTGTAGGCGCCGCGATATTTCATAGCGGCGAAGCCTAACACTGAACTGTTTTGTACGATTCGGCCTTCGCCACGTTCACGCATATGCGGAAGGATCTGACAAACAAGATGGTGCCAGCCGAAGAAGTTGGTTTCGAATTGCTCTCTGAGGCCTTGAGTCGGTAAGTCTTCTAGCGCCCCCGCTTGGCCGTAAGCACCGTTGTTGAATAATCCATACAACCCGTCAGGTGCGAGTTCAATCGCAAGCTTGGCACCATTTTCAATACTTTCTTGGTTGGAAAGATCGAGTTGAATGCAGGTGAGACCTTCATCTTGAAGGCGTTGAACATCTTGTGGGTCACGACAAGATGCAATGACATGAAAGCCGCGCTTTTGAAGTGCATGGGCACATGTATAGCCAATACCTGTTGAGCAACCGGTAATAAGAATCGACTTGTTCACACTTAATCCTTTATTAGAGTCTCTATCGCTCTAGGGTAAAGAATTAGTCTTGATGTTGTAACAAGTTTTTTAATGCAGGTTCGATCCTAGAGTAACTAAAGTTGAATCCCGTTTCAGTGAGCTTCTTCGGTTTGGATCGAATGCTGTCAAATAGCAAACAAGATGATTCTCCCATCAGAAGCGACATAGCCCATTTCGGAGTGAACAAGAAATGCGGTCGGCGTAGTTGCTTGGCTAGTGTGCTGCTGAACAGTTTATTGGTGACAGGGTGCGGAGCACACATATTAAACTCCCCTTGAGCGTGAGGAATCGACAATAAGTGGTTGATGGCTCTCACCATATCAAGCATGTGAATCCAAGGCATGTATTGTTCCCCAGAGCCTAATGGGCCGCCTACTCCGAGCTTGTACGGCATAAGCATCTTCTTGAGTGCACCGCCATTTTCGCCAAGCACAATCCCTGTTCGCAATAGTATCACGCGTGTGCTTTCTGATTGTGCTCTCTTAGCTATCTCTTCCCAGTGAGCACACACTTTATGAGGAAAGCTTTCATCTTCTACTTGCAGTGATTCGTCAAACGGGTGTTGTTGTTGGTCACCATAGTAACCTACGGCTGACCCGCTAATAAAAGCTTGTGGTGGGTTGCTACTGGCCTGAATTAATTCGACCAGTTTTTCAGTGATGTGCCAGCGACTATTACAGATCCTCTCTTTTTGCTCTGTACTCCAACGCTTATCTGCAATCGGTTCACCTGCGAGGTTGACTACAACGTCAAAATCATTGAGATCACTGAGCTCATCAAGGGATTGAATGTAATGAAGATTGTTCTGGTTGAGGTGATTTAGGTTTTGTTTCGCATTTTCAGGACTCCGCGTCAGCAATGTTACGTCGTCAGTGTTCCAACTCTTGACCAATTCAGAGCCAATAAATCCAGTACCACCCGTTAACAATATCTTCATACCAATCTCCCTATTAAACATAATTATAGACACGGCTTGTTTTTAATCGCCAATCAATACGAAAAAATCACTATAACGATCAGTTGGTTTCAATAGTGTGATCCCCAAATTACGCCTTTTTAAATTTAAGAATGAGTGAAATAAAATTCATTTGGCTAGGAAGTATACCGCTATCACACTTATGGGTTTTACTCGGATATGTTACCAACTGCGTAATACTTATCACATAAGGAATGATAAGGATTTGCCATGATTATTAGTAACTCATAATCAGCGACAAGGAATTGCGATGACGGCGGTGCTTGCTTTGTTTCGAGCCATGTTAGGTAGCCTGAGAGATCTATTGCCGATCGTGGCGGTGATCGCTTTTTTCCAGCTTGCTGTCTTGCAAGAGCCACTTCCTCATCTGTTATCAATTCTAACTGGCTTAGTGCTGGTGGTGTTTGGTCTGACTTTCTTTATCTTTGGCCTTGAAATGGGGTTGTTCCCGATTGGCGAATCGATGGCTCAAGCTTTTGCGCGAAAGGGCAGTGTGTTTTGGCTATTGACCTTCGCTTTCTGTTTAGGTTTTGGTACCACCATTGCCGAACCTGCGTTAACCGCAGTGGCGGCCGAAGCCGCGGAAGTGGCCGCCGAGGGAGGCGTCATCCCCAATACGTTAGATGAAATGGAAGAATATGCAGATGGTCTGCGTTTCACCGTAGCATTGTCTGTCGGTATCGCTATTTTACTTGGGGTGCTGCGAATCTTAAAAGGTTGGCCAATTCAGTACATGATCATCGGTGGCTATATTGGAGTTGTGGTGCTTACTGCATTTGCTCCGGAAAACATTATTGGGATTGCGTATGACTCTGGTGGAGTGACAACATCGACGATCACCGTTCCACTGGTGACAGCACTGGGGGTGGGGTTAGCCTCGGCGATTAAAGGACGAAATCCTATGATTGATGGCTTTGGATTGATTGCATTTGCTTCGTTGTTGCCGATGATGTTCGTCATGGTTTATGGGATGGTGGTGACATGATCAGTGTGCAGCAATTTATCGACACCTTTTTAGGTACCGTGATGGATGTAATTCCGATTGCGGTGATCATCTTTGGTTTTCAGTTGGCGGTATTACGTAAGCCTGTGAACAATTTAGCTAAGGTGCTGATTGGTTTCTTTTACGTCATCCTTGGTTTGTCTCTTTTCTTGATGGGATTGGAACTTGCACTGTTTCCCTTAGGGGAGACGATGGCCATGCAACTGACTGAGCCAATTTTCCTGACTGAGTTTAAGGTCAGCTCTGGCCTTACGTTGGTTTGGTTTGACTATTATTGGGTTTATCTTTTTGCATTCTGTATTGGTTTTAGCACCACAATCGCCGAGCCTTCGTTGATTGCTGTGGCAATTAAGGCGAATCAAGTCTCGGGCGGCAGTATCAGTGTTAATGGGCTGAGAATCGCCGTGGCATTGGGTGTCGCTATTGGTATCTCGCTTGGAAGCTATCGGATTGTTGCTGGAGACCCGATCCATTACTACATCATTTTTGGTTATGTCGTCGTGGTCATTCAAACCTTTTACGCCCCAAAACTCATTATTCCATTGGCCTATGACTCGGGCGGTGTAACCACATCAACGGTGACAGTCCCTTTGGTGACGGCGCTCGGGCTTGGGCTTGCTTCAACCGTACCAGGAAGAAACCCTGTCATTGATGGTTTTGGATTGATCGCTTTTGCCAGCTTATTTCCCATTATTTCAGTGATGAGCTATGCCCAAATAACACAATGGTTAAACCGTTTACACACCTCTAAGGAGAGCAAAGATGCGCTTTAAACTTATCTTAGCGTTTGTAGAAGAGAGCAAGACAGACAGTGTGCTCGATGCCGCGCGTGATGCGGGCGCAACCGGAGCAACCGTGATTAATAATGCCAGAGGGCAGGGCTTAAACCAAAAAACCACCTTCTTTGGCTTAACGTTAGAGGTGCAAAAAGATGTGTTGCTGTTTGTCGTCGAGGAGCATCTAGCAAGGCATATTCTCGAAAGAATTAGTGACGTGGGTGAGTTTGACCAAGAATCGGGACAAGGTATAGCAGTGCAGATTGATGTCGAAGATGCAGTCGGGGTAGCACACCAGGTCGAGACATTAACTAAGGTTGTGGAGGATGAACTATGAATACCAATGACAAGATTCGAGTCAGTGACGTAATGGCCAACACCTATGTGATTATTGATGGGCTAACTACAGTGTTAGAAGCGATAGAGATGGCTAAGAAGCATAAAGTGAAAGCCATCATTGTCGATAAGCGCCACGAAGATGACGAATACGGCATCGTATTGATGAATGATATTGCTAAGAAAGTACTGGCTAAGAACCGTTCTCCGAAGCGAACCAATGTTTATGAGATCATGACCAAGCCAGCGCTAAGCGTGTCTGCTGAGATGAACGTAAAATATTGCGCTCGCCTATTTGAACGCTTTGGTATTAGTCGTGCGCCAGTCGTTTGTGACAACAAGATAGTCGGTATGGTTAGTTACAATAATATCGTAATCAACGGTATGGCGAGAGATGACGTGTAGCATTTTGATACGTACAATAGGCTGATAAATTTTATGGAGAAGTACGTGTGAAATTATTTTTTGCTTCAGACCTACACGGTTCGCTGCCAGCAACAGAAAAAGTATTAGAGCTATACCAAGCCTCTGGTGCACAATATTTGGTTCTATTGGGTGATATTCTGAATCATGGTCCAAGAAACCCGATTCCAGAGGGATACAACCCGCCGGCGGTTGCAGATAAGTTGAATGCGTTTTCTCAAGAGATCATTGCCGTTCGTGGTAACTGCGATAGCGAAGTGGATCAGATGTTGTTGTCTTTTCCAATGATGATGGATTACTCGTGGGTGCTATTAGAATCAGGCCAACGTATCTTCCTAACCCATGGTCATTTGTACAATACCAATAAACGCCCTGCGCTGAAGGCAGGCGATATTATTGCACACGGCCATACCCATATCCCAGTTGCTGAATACCAAGATAATATCTTTATCTTTAATCCTAGCTCGGTGACATTCCCACGAGAGGGACACGCGGCGAGCTATGGCATCTATGAAAACAATACCTTCAAAGTCATTAGCCTTGAAGGTGATGCTCTCGTGAGTGGCCAGCTTTAAACCATTGGATCGGCGGTAAAAGGGCTTATTTTGAGTCTACGTGGCCGAGGTCTCTGTCTGGAGCAATGATGTTTCGCCCTCTTTGTTTCAGAACTTTCGCCTCAGGAAAGCCGCCATCTGCTTTTCTTTCCCAGATTTGCACACCATTGCAAAAGATTTCGAACCTGCCTCCTGTGTCTGGGTGTAAACTGACTTGTTCAATTTCTTCACTGAAGGTATGCAGTAGCTCTTGGCATAACCAACTAGAACGAAGCATCCAATTGCATTGACGGCAATAGTGTATGGTGATTGTTGCTCTAGTGATAGGGGAAGCTGTTTGATCTGACTCTGTACTCATGGGTAATCCTTTTAAATGCGAGTAAATTCTTAATACCAATATCACTGTATCAATGAAAAAACAGATGCTAAGGGTAATAAAAAAGGAGCATCATGCTCCTTTTTTATTACTATGGCGTAAAGAGCTATTCGATTTTAGTTCGAAAACAATACGGTTGAACCGTGATTTAAGCTAGTCAATAACAGTGCTTTCGGGTTAACGATGTCGATGCGTCGGCTTTGCTCTGCATCCATCTTAATAACCTGAGTGATCAGTTCGAGTTGCCCTTCCGAAAAATCTTGGCGCTGAGCTGAAGTCACATCTTTAAACTCTGTTGGTGAAACCAAAAGGTAGTTGTCGTTGATATCCCACTGACCCGTCTCCGAAATGTTGATGACATTCGCAGGCTCAGTTTGAGTACCATACAGTCTAACCACTGACATTCTCAAATATGTACCATTTGGCAGGTACTTCGCATTCGATGATAGTTCAACTCTACGAAGTGGGCCGATTGAGTCAGCTTGCTTGTTATCGCTAATCAGCGTCACCATCTTAGATTGCCATTCATGCTGAGTGAGCAAGCGCTCTACTTTTGCATCGCTGCCCCAATACAACCAACCACTCAAAAATGCAGATAGAACCAGTAAAATAATCGATACTTTTAATTTCATGTTACTGACCACCGTTACAAATGTCGTTTACATCCGACTGGTTTGCGTAAATTCTTAGAGTTACATTTTCGCTTGAGTATTCTTGCGGGTGAATGTAGTTGAGGGCAAGGTTATTGGTTTGCCCACCTGTTGCAATCACTTCAGTCGGCTTTAGCATGCCAGTGTGATTGGTGTTGTAACGTAATACACACTTCTCTATCGCTGGCAGCCAACTGCTAAGATCTGGGTGGTTAATCGGTGATTGAACCTTTACGCCATCTATTTCAGCCAATGTTTTGAACTCGGACTCTGCCGGGTTGGTAAACGTCAAAACGAGAATCGGCATGATGAAAGCGGCAAGCAGTAACCAAAATGTTAGCCACTTATTGGTGTTTTTAGCGGGAGCCGTAACAGGAGCGGTTGCTGGTTCTAGTTCTACCTTGGTCTCTTGAACTTTTGCAATTGGCTCTGATTCAACCGTTTCAGTGATCGTTTCTTCAGTCGCTGCAGGCGTTGCAAACGTCAAGATAGGTTCTACGTCATTTTCGGTAATTTCAGCCGCGACTGGCTGATCATTTGATGAAAGTGGGGCAGAGCGCTCAACGGTTGCAATAAATTGATAACCGCGTTTAGGCACGGTCTTTACGAATTCTGGAGATTTGGTCGAATCTTTCAGCATCTTTCTTAGTGTCGATACTGCTTGCGTTAAGCTAGAGTCATCAACCTCAAAGCCTTGGTCTCGCCAAACATACTCGTGTAATTCATTACGAGTGATAACTTCATTGGGTCTTTCTGACAGCATCAGGAGAATGCGGCTTTCATTGCTGCCAAGGCGTACGACTTCGCCGTCGCTCATTTGGTCAACAAGTGAGTTGCTGTTTGGATCGAAGACAAACCGCTGTGCGAGAATAAACTTTGTGCCGATATTGCTCATTGAATTCTTCTACTTTTGGATGATTTGGGGTGCGAAATAGACAAATCTCAGGTGAAGTTCAGTTAATTCTTCACCAAATCATGGCTTCTTTTATGTTCTTTTATATTTATCAGACTCAAGGATAATAAAAACAGATCAAAAAAACAGTGTTTTTATGATTTTTGACCTTGAATTTACATTTGTCATCCTCATGTTAATGAACATAAGAGTGGCATCAAGTGTTACTCCCCCTATGGTTATTCAACATAAAGTATAGATGTTTTGGAGTAAAAATGAGCGAAACGGCAACGCAAAATAAAGAGACTCGTGGCTTTCAATCTGAAGTAAAACAACTACTTCATCTAATGATTCACTCACTGTATTCAAATAAGGAAATCTTCCTACGTGAGCTGATCTCTAACGCATCTGACGCGGCTGACAAGCTTCGTTTTCAAGCTCTATCTAATGGTGACCTTTACCAAGGTGATGCTGATTTAGGTGTGAAACTTTCATTCAATGCTGAAGCAAACACCTTAACGATTTCTGATAACGGTATCGGCATGAGCCGTGACAATGTTATTGAGCATTTAGGTACGATTGCTAAATCAGGCACTGCAGATTTTTTCTCAAAGCTATCTGAAGACCAAAGCAAAGACTCTCAATTGATTGGTCAATTTGGTGTTGGTTTCTATTCTGCGTTTATCGTTGCTGACGCGGTAACGGTTCGCACTCGTGCAGCTGGCCTAGAAAACAATGAAGCCGTTCAATGGCACTCTGCTGGCGAAGGCGATTACACCATCGAGGACATCACCAAAGAATCTCGCGGTACTGACATCATTCTTCATATGCGTGAAGACGGTAAAGAGTTCTTAAACGAATGGCGTCTGCGTGAAGTGATTGGTAAGTACTCTGATCACATCGGCATTCCTGTTTCTATCTTCACAGCAGTGAAAGATGACGAAGGTAAAGACACCGAAGAGAAGCATTGGGAACAGATTAACAAGGCGCAAGCGCTTTGGACTCGTAACAAATCTGATATCGAGAAAGAAGAGTACCAAGAGTTCTACAAGCACGTATCTCACGATTTCGCTGATCCACTAACGTGGAGCCACAACAAGGTTGAAGGTAAGAACGACTACACAAGCTTGCTTTACATCCCAGCGAAAGCACCTTGGGACATGATGAACCGTGACCACAAGAGTGGCTTGAAACTTTACGTGCAGCGTGTATTCATCATGGATGACGCAGAGCAGTTCATGCCATCTTACATGCGTTTCGTTCGCGGTCTGATTGACTCAAACGATCTGCCATTGAACGTGTCTCGTGAAATCCTGCAAGACAACAAGGTAACTCAGTCTCTTCGTGGCGCATGTACCAAGCGTGTACTAACTATGCTTGAGCGCATGGCAAAGAATGACAATGACAAGTACCTAGAGTTTTGGAAAGAGTTCGGCCTAGTATTGAAGGAAGGCCCAGCTGAAGACATGGCGAACAAAGAGAAGATCGCTGGTCTACTCCGTTTCTCGTCAACGGAAGTGGATTCTGCTGAACAAACCATCAGCCTTGAATCTTACGTTGAACGCATGAAAGAAGGCCAAGATAAGATTTACTACCTAACAGCGGATAGCTATGCTGCAGCTAAGAACAGCCCACACTTGGAGCAGTTCAAAGCAAAAGGTATTGAAGTGGTTCTAATGTACGATCGCATTGATGAGTACGTAATGAACTACCTAACTGACTTTGATGGCAAACAGTTCCAATCGATCACAAAAGCGGGCTTAGATTTAAGCAAGTTTGAAGGTGAAGAAGAGAAAGAGAAGCAAAAAGAGACTGAAGAAGAGTTCAAGTCTGTTGTAGAGCGCACTCAATCTTACCTAGGTGGTCGTGTTAAAGAAGTTCGCACGACATTCAAGTTAGCAACAACGCCGGCTGTTGTTGTGACTGACGACTTCGAAATGGGTACGCAAATGGCTAAGCTTCTTGAAGCTGCGGGTCAAGCGGCACCTGAAGTGAAGTACATCTTCGAGATTAACCCTGAGCACGCTCTGGTTAAACAGATGGCCGACGAAGCAGACGAGCAAGCGTTTGGTCGCTGGGTTGAGTTGCTACTTGGTCAAGCGATGCTGGCTGAAAAGGGCTCAATGGAAGATCCGTCACAATTCTTGGGTGCAATCAACGAGCTACTGACAAAGCGTTAGTCTTTCGACTTTAGGTTAAGCCAATAACTGTAATAAAAAGCTCGCAAATGCGGGCTTTTTTTATGAACGTCGCTGAAAATCTATTAAACGTGGTCAACGTCACCGTTATCGTCACAACAAATGTTGCCGATACATTCTTTAGTCGTAAATTCAGCCAAATTGAATATTAATGTGATAGAATGCTCGACCTAATCAGCTGGAGCTAGGAACTAACTTCTTCCAGTTGTATGATTTTTAAACGTTATACCGAAACTTACCGTTTTGCTTCTGTTTACAGTTTTGCTTAACCTCAGCTGTTACCTAACTTTTCCTATTTATCTTAAATATGAACGAGGAAGGTGGGATAGTGAGCTTCGGTATAAATCATAATTTTATAAGAGGATTAAACATGCGCATCATTCTTCTAGGTGCTCCTGGCGCGGGTAAAGGTACTCAAGCTAACTTCATCATGAACAAATTTGGTATCCCTCAAATTTCAACTGGTGACATGCTACGTGCTGCTATCAAAGCGGGTACTGAGCTTGGTAAGCAAGCAAAATCAGTAATCGACGCTGGTCAGCTAGTTTCTGATGAAATTATCCTTGGTCTTATCAAAGAGCGTATCGCTCAAGATGACTGTGAGAAAGGTTTCCTACTAGACGGTTTCCCACGCACAATCCCACAAGCTGATGGCCTAAAAGAAATGGGCATCGCTGTTGATTACGTTGTTGAATTCGACGTAGCTGACGATGTGATTGTTGAGCGTATGGCTGGTCGTCGTGCTCACCTTCCTTCAGGCCGTACATACCACACTGTGTACAACCCGCCTAAAGAAGAAGGTAAAGATGACGTAACTGGCGAAGAGCTAGTTGTACGTGATGACGACAAAGAAGAAACAGTTCGTGCACGTCTAGGCGTATACCACGATCAAACAGCTCCGCTTATCTCTTACTACGGTAAAGAAGCTGAAGCAGGCAACACTCAGTACCTTAAGTTTGACGGTACTAAGCAAGTTGCTGAAGTTAGTGCAGAACTTGAGAAAGCACTAGCATAATTGGCTAACAGCCAGTTTTAGAATTTGATATATTGGAAGCGACCTTAAGGGTCGCTTTTTTTGTTTCAGTTTTTAGTACGATACCAATCTAGATAATTCGATTACACACCATTCAAGATGAAACCGTTTTTGATGAAGGTGGCTCACAATCGAGAGTAGATGTTGCGATATCCCATTTAAAGAATGATTATTCAGACATTTAGTGGGAACCAATGATCTTAAACTTATGCAGATTAGTATATTACTTTCCAGAAAATCACATATTGGTCTCAGGTATCTATGGAAAATAATAAAAAGCAGGGCGTTTTACTGGTGAACTTAGGAACACCAGATTCGGCGACCCCAGCTGGCGTTCGTCGATTTTTGAGTGAATTCTTACACGACAAGCGAGTAGTAAACCTAACCCGTTGGCTTTGGTGCCCAATCTTGCACGGGGTGATTTTACCGATTCGAGCACCCAAAGTAGCCAAGTTGTATCAATCTGTCTGGATGGATGAAGGCTCACCACTGCTTGTGTATTCTCAAAGACAAGCTGAAAAGCTCCAGAAGAAACTAGAGATGCCGGTTGCACTGGGTATGACCTATGGTAACCCAAGCATTAAGACTGGTGTTGAGCAACTGATGGACCAGGGTGTTGAGGACATCATCGTACTGCCTTTATATCCTCAGTACTCTGGCACAACCACAGCGGCAGTTTCTGATGGTTTAACCAAAGCCTTTAAACAGATGCCAGTTATCCCAAGCTATCGCTTTATTCGTGACTACTACTCACACCCTAGCTATGCCAAAGCATTGGCTGAAAGCGTTCGTAGCCATTGGGAACAAAATGGCAGAGCCGATCACTTGGTTTGTTCGTTCCACGGTATTCCGAAGCGCTTAGCTGATGAAGGCGATATCTACCCACAGCATTGTGAAGCAACGACAAAGCTGCTTGCTGCTGAGCTAGGTTTATCTGAAGAAGACATCACCATGACCTACCAATCGCGATTTGGTCGAGAGGAGTGGTTGAAGCCATACACTGACGAGACACTTGAATCACTGCCAAGCAAAGGTATCAAGAAGATCGACATCATGGCACCTGCATTTTCGGTTGACTGTTTGGAAACGTTAGAAGAGATTTCAGACCAGTGTAAAGATACTTTCATTGACGCTGGTGGTTCGGACTTTAGCTACATTATGTGTTTGAACGACAGAGACTCGCACATCGATATGATGGCAGAGTTAGTCGCTCTATATCGCTAACAGCTGCTGAGCCTTTATTACGGCTTATCGCATAAATAGCAAAAGGGCTGCTCATTGAGCAGCCCTTTTTGATCTTGATGTTTCTTCTTGAAATAGATCTAGATATTAAGCAACAGAGGTTTCTGCTGTCTCAGCTTTTGGCTCTGCTTCAAGCGTCATGTTGGTTTCTACACCATGCATCCATGATACAAGCTTACCAGCACAAAGAAGCAGTAATACGCCACTAATTGTTGCTGTAATCGCGATACCACCAAAGATAGACATTGCGCCCAGCTCACCAACGTGAGAACCCACTAGGCCTGCTACGTAGTTTGCAACCGCATTGAAGCCGAACCAAGCACCCATCATTAGTGATGCTAAACGAAGTGGAGCTAGCTTAGTGACCAACGACAGGCCAATAGGCGATAGACAAAGCTCACCAAGAGTATGGAAGAAGAATGCACCTACTAGCCATAACATCGATGTTTTCACTGCTAGGTCGCCACCTTGCTCCATTACCGCGCCCATCATGCACACAAAGCCAAGTGCTAAGAAGAATAACGCCATCGCAAACTTAACCGGTGAGTTTGGTTCACGCTTACCTAATTTCACCCAAAATGCAGCGATGATCGGTGCAAGTGTAATAATGAAGAATGGGTTCAGAGATTGGAACCAAGCAGCAGGAACTTCAAAACCACCAATCATACGGTCAGTATATTGTTGAGTGTAGATGTTCATTAGGCCGCCAGCTTGTTCAAAGCCAGCCCAGAAAACAATCACGAACAGACCCATAATCAGAATAACTTTTAGTCTGTCGAACTCTTCTTTAGTCAGTGGCGCTTTCTCTTTCGATTTGTTCAGCTCTTTTGCTCGAGCAGCCGCAGGTACAGAACCGATGTTGCCTAACCAAGATTGAGCCATCGTCATTTGCATGATCAAGCTAATAACCATACCAATACCGGCAGCCAAGAAGCCTGCTTTCCAACCGAATGAATCCACTGCAGCACCGGAAATCAAGCCACCAAGTAGTGCGCCTAAGTTGATGCCCATGTAGAAAATGGTGAAAGCACCATCACGGCGGTTATCGCCTTCTTGGTACAGATCGCCAACCATAGTTGAGATGTTCGGCTTAAACATACCGTTACCACTGATTAGTAGTGCTAAACCAAGGTAAAGAGCGTTCACTTGGTCTAACCCTATGAAACCGTTAGGTAATGCCAGTGTAAATTGGCCTAGTGCCATTAATACACCGCCAACTAGGATAGACTTACGCTGCCCTAAGTAGTTATCGGCAATCCAGCCACCGATTAATGGTGTGATGTAGACTAAGCCGGTGTAAATACCGTAGAGATCGAGTGCGTCTTTCGTTGACCAACCAAGTCCACCGTTGAGGGTAGTGTCAGTCAAAAATAAGACAAGGATGGCACGCATTGCATAGTATGAGAAACGTTCCCATAGCTCTGTGCTAAAAAGTAGAAATAGGCCTCTAGGGTGGCCAAAGATGTTGTGGTTGCTTGGCATAAGTTTTACTAATTTTAGGTATTAAAAGATTTTATAGTCATTCATGTATACACAGTGGGATAAAAGTCTGCAATAGACGTATTTTATGGTCACGATAACTTAGCCTAGCTAAGATGTTGATATTAATGATCTTTACTTTTAATGCTGCCCGTTTTGGATGTGCTGCAAACTAATTTTCCAGATTTGAGTTGGTTGGTTAATAACCTTTTTTAACGTTCAATTGAATAAATATGTTTAGATACATTTCTCTGGTGTATCATTATGATTTTAAATGGAGTGGTATTCGCATTAGGTTGGGTGTATATATGCTTACAACAATGAGCCTTTTGATCTCTAAATGATCCCTGTAGAATGCTTAACCACTTTCGACACCTATAACTTTTTGTTGATAAATTGGTCTGCTACGCATTATTTTTCGTTAGCAACGATTCATTTTATTAATGGCGATTCAACCGTTTTAGGCATGTGGTAAAATATCTAAAAATATAAAATGGCTAGTTAAATGAAACGTTGGTATTTGCTTTACTGTAAGCGTGGTGATCAAAAACGCGCTCAGCAGCACTTAGAGAATCAAGGGGTAGAGTGCTTTTATCCTCAAATAGAAGTCGAAAAGGTGGTGAGAGGGAAAGAAAAGCAGGTCAAAGAGCCGCTGTTTCCATCTTACATCTTTGTTCGCTTTGACTATGAGCAAGGTCCTAGCTTCACGACCGTTCGTTCAACGCGCGGTGTGGTGGACTTTATTAAGTTCGGCGCAAGACCGCATGAGGTCCAAGGTGACTTGGTTTTTGAACTCAAAGAGTTTGAGAAGTGCTACAGCATCGAAACTGAAGATTGTTGTGTTGAGTTTGAATCTGGGCAGGTGGTTAAGATTCAGAGTGGCCAGTTTGCCGGGGTTGAGGCTATTTTCGATCAGAAAGACGGTGAGGCTCGATCGATTATGTTGGTAAAAATGATCAGCCACGTGGTTCCTATCAGTATTGAGAACGAAGCACTACAAGCTCACGCATAACTGCAACAATAAAAAATAGGCTTAAAAATAAAAAGGCGCATCATGCGCCTTTTTTAGTCTTTAGTCTTTAGGGTTTGTTCAAAACGCTCTAAGCGTTGTAAGCATCGTTGTGAACGGCTTGTACTGCACGGCCCGATGGGTCGACACAGTTTTTGAATGACTCATCCCACTCAATCGCTTTTGCTGATGAACAAGCAACTGAAGGTCCACCTGGTACACATTCTGCCGCTGATTCTAGAGGGAATAGCTCCTCAAAGATTTCACGGTAAGCATAACCTTCCTTGGTTGTTGGCGTGTTGTAAGGGAAACGGAACTTAGCAGCTTCCATTTGTTGATCCGTTACTTTTGCTTCAGCCGTTGCTTTCAATGTATCAATCCAATCGTAGCCAACACCATCAGAGAACTGCTCTTTTTGACGCCATGCGATTGAATCTGGTAGGTAGTCTTCAAAACACTCACGCAGGATGTGTTTCTCCATCTTACCGTTACCACACATCTTGTCTTCAGGGTTCAGGCGCATTGCGACATCGATAAACTCTTTGTCTAAGAATGGTACACGACCTTCAACGCCCCATGCTGCCAATGATTTGTTTGCGCGAGCACAGTCGAACATGCTTAGAGCAAGTAGCTTACGTACTGTTTCTTCGTGGAACTCTTTTGCGTTTGGCGCTTTATGGAAGTAAAGGTAGCCACCAAAGATTTCATCAGCACCTTCACCAGACAATACCATTTTGATGCCCATTGCTTTGATCTTACGAGCAAGCAAGTACATTGGCGTTGATGCACGAATCGTCGTTACATCGTAAGTCTCGATATGGTAGATAACATCACGGATCGCATCTAAGCCTTCCTGAATGGTGTAAGTCATCTCGTGGTGCACAGTACCGATCTTGTCCGCAACTTCACGAGCAGCGATAAGATCTGGTGCGCCTTCAAGGCCAACTGCGAATGAGTGCAGTTGTGGCCACCAAGCTTCAGATTGCTCATCATCTTCGATACGCATTGCAGCAAAGCGTTTAGCGACCGCTGAAGTAATTGATGAATCAAGGCCACCAGATAGAAGTACACCGTAAGGAACGTCAGTCATTAGTTGACGTTTAACTGCTGCTTCTAGCGCTTCAGTCAGTTCTTCTTTGCTTGTGCTGTTGCCTTGTACCGCAGCGTACTCGTTCCAATCGCGTATGTAGTAGCGTTGAGGTTCTGCATCTTTCGAAGAGTAGAAGCTACCAGGAGGGAATTCACTGATCGTCTTACATACTTCAACCAATGCTTTCATCTCTGAAGCAACGTAGTAGTTACCGTGCTCATCGTAACCTTGGTAAAGCGGGATGATACCAATATGGTCGCGGCCCACTAGGTATTCGTCTTTGTCTTCATCGTATAAAACGAAGGCGAAAATACCGTTAAGCTCTTCTAGAAGGTCTGCACCCATCTCTTGGTATAGCGCTAGGATAACTTCACAGTCAGAATCAGTCTGGAACTGGTACTTATCTTCATAGCGTGCGCGAAGTTCTTTGTGGTTATAAATCTCACCGTTCACTGCAAGAATGTGCTTTTTGTCTTGGCTGTATAGTGGTTGAGCACCACTGTTCAAGCCAACAATAGCAAGACGTTCATGAGCAAGGATTGCTTTTTCACCTGCATAGATACCAGACCAGTCTGGACCACGATGACGAAGCTTTTTAGACATTTCTAAAGCAATAGGGCGAAGTGCTGCGGCATCACTTTTAATGTCGAGAATGCCAAATACTGAACACATAGAACTTCCTTTTAAATAATTTCCAAATCAACTGCATTCAATTTGCCATTCTGGCTAAAAAAAGCAACCGGATGTGAGCAAAAAAATAATATAAAGGGTGTTCTGTTAGAAATTATCTAATTTTTATGTGCTTTTGGTGTGTGATGTTTAATTGCGGTTGGTTTTTTAAACAAAAACCTCTCAAAAGTGCGAAAAATAGTCAGTTTTGAGAGGTTTAGTTGAACACGGTCTAATACTAGATTTTATTGATATTTGGATTTAACTGTTCGCAAACGTGGCGAGCAAAACCACTACCAGCCTCGCTGTAAATGTTAAATGCCGCATCAACGCCATTCTCTTTCAGTGTTTCGAGTTGATCTGGATATTCAGCAATAGCCGCAATTTGGCCTTTAAAGTTACGTGACTTCAATTGCTCTAAAGCGGTTTGATTACCTTGGTGGTGAGGCATAGCCAGGATCACTAGCTTTACGTTTGCTGTATCTAGAATTCGTTCCCAGAAATCCGGGTCAGTCGCGTCACCAGAGATCACGTTCCTGCCATGGCTTCTGTGATTGTGCGCGGCTTCTTCGCGAACTTCAACACCTAGGCTGACTTTGCCATAGCGAGAGCGTAATTCGTCATAAGCACCAGTACCAATTCGTCCCATACCAAGAATCAGCACTTGGGCCCGACCTGGGTCAATTCGCTTATCACGTCGGTGAAGTTTTTCTGACGCATGCTCTTTTAGCCATTTACCTGACTGCTGATAAAGCTTGTGACCAGCTCGGTTTAAAGGTGCTGCGATTAAGAACGACAGTGAAACAGCAATTGCCACAGCCACCAAGATGTCACCTGACATCCAGCCCATCTTGAAGGCGAGACCACCAACGATGAGGCCAAACTCGCTATAGTTAAACAGTGATAGCGAGGCAAGTAGAGACGTTCGAACACGGAACTTGAAGCGGTTGAGTACCAAGAAGTAGAGAACACCTTTCACTGGCAGCATCAGCAAGAACAAGATTGCGAGCATAAAGCCTTGAATGGTTGGTTGCTCTGACAAACCAATGTTCAAGAAGAAACAGACAAGGAAAAGTTCTTTAAGGTTAAACAGCGACTTTGATAATTCTGAGGCTTTTGGGTGACCAGCAAGTAACATACCTAAAACAAGAGCCCCCAAGTCTGGTTTCACACCAACCAAATGGAATAAACCAGCACCGACGACTAATGCGAAGAAGATGCCTGAAAGAACCAGCATCTCACCGTGACCAACCCAATCGAGCACTTTGTAGAACAGTGGGCGTAATAAGGGTAGGGCAAACAGAGCAATCGCATACCACTCAGGTATTTTGCCCGTAGAAGCCGTTAAGAATACTACGGCGAAGATATCCTGCATGACCAAGATACCAATCGCTAACGTTCCGTAGGTCGCATTCATTTCGCCTTTCTCTTGCAGAGTCTTAACCGCAAATACCGTACTAGAGAATGAAAGAGCAAAACCGAGCAGAACGATCTGTTCTACCGACATGGCAGCTAGCGATGAAATACCTAAGAACTTAAAGCCAAACAGGGCGACGGCGAAAAACAGAGTGGACAAAAGGTTGTGGATTGTCGCGCCAGCCCAGATCTCTTTAGAGAGTAGGGTTTTGATATCGAGCTTTAAGCCGATAGTAAATAGAAGCAGCGTGACACCAAGGTCAGCTAAAGTAATGATGGTGTCATTGGTTTCAAAGCCAAAGGCAAAAAGCCCAAAGCCTGCAACCAAAAAACCAACTAATGGGGGAAGGTGACACTTTAAAGCAATAAATCCTGCGATAAACGCAGTGGATATTAATATAAGTTCCATAACTTGTTGTTGTAGTTCCCTAGCTTAAAAAAACGGGCCGTGTTTATACAAACACGGCCCGCGGAAAATCAGAATTGTTTTTCTCTAGTCTTCGAGAAGCTTCTGCAGTAACACGCCGTTGAGCATGGCGCGCTTAATCATGGCAAAAGCTCCCATCGTAGGATGTTTATCGATCTGTGATGCTACAATAGGCAAGCCGCTATGGAAAGTCGTTAACGACTGATTCTCTACATTGCGCTTAATTGCAGGGAAAACAATCTCTTGTGCCTTGGTAATATCACCAGCAATGATAACTTTTTGAGGGTTAAATAAGTTAATCGTCATCGCGATAGCCTTACCTAACTGGTTTCCTACTCGAACTAAGCTTTGCTTGGCTAGCTCATCACCATTAATCGCGTGGTCACAAACGTCTTGAATCGTAATATGCTCAAGCTCTGTTAAAGAAGACTCATAGCCTTGTTTAATCAGCTTCTGCACGCGTTCAACGATTGCTGGGTTTGCTGCTACGGTTTCAAGACAACCGAAGTTACCACATTGGCATTGCTCGCCTAGCGGATCGATTTGGATATGGCCAATCTCACCTACGTTGCGGTTGTGACCTAAGAAAACCTGACCATTTACGATAATACCTGCGCCGGTACCACGGTGAACACTCACTAAAATAGAGTCTTGGCTGTCTTTACTTGCACCGAAGTAGTGCTCTGCAAGCGCCATTCCGCGAACATCGTTACCCACAAAACAAGCGACATGGAATGTGTCGCGAATAATGTCACTTAAAGCCAGGTTATCGATATCCGTGTTTGGCATGTACTCAACAACACCAGTCGTTGGGTTAACCAAGCCTGGAAGTGTGACACCAATAGCAATCAGCTGATCGATCTTTGGTTGGTGTTCAGCAATGAAAGCCTTCAAATTATTAACCAAGCCTTGGGTAAGGTCTGACTGGTCTGAATAATTCAGGTCTTGCTGTTGGAAAGCCAACTCACGACCGCCAAGGTCATGAAGGCTTATTTGAATGTAGTCTCGACCTAAACGCACAGCGACAGAATGAAAAGGTTCTACTTCTGTGGTTAGGGAGATAGCGCGTCTACCGCCAGTAGACGCTTGCTGCGCAACCTCTTTGATTAGGCCGCGCTCTAAAAGTTGGCGGGTAATTTTTGTAACACTTGCCGGTGCGAGTTGGCTTACATCAGCCACTTGTATACGACTGATAGGCCCTTGTTGGTCTATAAGTCGGTATACCGCCGCACTGTTTAGTTGTTTAACTAAGTCTACGTTACCTATTTGTCCGCCATTCATACTTAATTGTGCTCGTATTGTCCGTTAACAACAGTCGCTTTAACGTTAAAGTCTCGGTCAAATACAGCTAGGTTTGCAACCATGCCTTTTTTGATTCGACCTAGCTTGCTTTCTACACCGATAGCCGTAGCTGGGTATAGCGTAGCCATGCGAAGAGCTTCGTCTAAAGCGATACCAGCGTGCTCAACTGTATTCTGAACTGCTTCAATCATAGTCAGAGCTGAGCCGCCCAGTGTGCCGTTTTCATCAACACACTTACCATCACGGTAATATACTTTCTTACCGACAAAAATAAAGTATTCCATGTCAGCACCTGCAGGAGC
Organism: Vibrio crassostreae; assembly: GCF_024347415.1. NCBI lineage: Bacteria > Pseudomonadati > Pseudomonadota > Gammaproteobacteria > Vibrionales > Vibrionaceae > Vibrio > Vibrio crassostreae. The sequence continues at coordinate 2,609,515 of NZ_AP025476.1, read as the reverse complement.
TGTGGCATCCGTCACTAATACCAACTTTTCTCCCTTGGTTTTATGCGCAATTCTGATGTTTGCGTAATCAACGTGGAAACCGTCGGCAATGATCCCAGCGTAAACCTCTGGTGTGTCGTAAATCGCGCCTACAACGCCCGGTTCACGACCGACCATAGGGGTCATTGCATTGAATAGGTGAGTAGCGAACGTGATACCAGATTCAAAACCTTGGCGTGCTTCTGCGTAAGTTGCGTTGGTGTGGCCGATAGAAACCACAACGCCAGCTTTGTGCAGGCGTTCAATGTGTTCAGGGTCGTTTAACTCTGGAGCTAATGTAACTTTTGCAACAAGGTCACTGTTGTCACAGATAAGCTCAATCATTTCGTTGTCAGACTTACGAATGTGATCGACGCTGTGGATGCCTTTTTTCGCAACGTTCAAGTACGGACCTTCTAGGTGCAGACCTAAAGATTGGTTTTGGTACTGGTTGTGGTACTCACGAGCTGCCGTAATAACCGCACGCATATCTTCGTCTGAAGAGGTGATAAGCGTTGGTAAGAAGCTAGTACAGCCAGATTTCAGATTTGCTTTGTGCATGATCTGCATGGTTTCTGCAGTGATCTCATCGTTAAGCATTACACCGCCACAACCGTTCAGTTGTAGGTCAATGAAACCTGGACTTAGGTTTGCTCCGTCTAGGTCGCGAACCTCGATTCCCTCTGGCAATTCAGAGATAGGACAGACTTTTTTGATCAGTTCGTTTTCGATTACAACAGCATGATCGGTCAGAACATCACTACCAGTGTAAATTTTACAGTTACTTAGCGCGTACATAGTCAGCTAATCCTTATTTCGTGAGATCTTTTAAATTCGTTCGTTACCTAAATGTGGACTTAGTTTGCGAGCATCATTTACGTAACGATTTATCTTTTATGGGCAAACGGCTTCAATATGGGAAGCTATTTAAGTAGTTGAAAAATATATGAACAACTGATCGTTATTATACATTTAGGTTCATTGTTAATGATTATTCATACGGCAATAGAAGCCCGCAGATACCATCTTTTTACCTAATGATTAGATTTGGATTTTATCTATAAATGTTCATTTTTTTGAATGATAAAATAAGTTTTATGATCTCGCTAGCAAAAACCTCTGGATTTGGTAAAAACTGGTGATTAGGATCACAAATGGTAAGGTTTTAATTTGCGGAGCAAAATTAATTGAATACACTGAATAGGACTAAATTGAGCGACTAAAATAAGTTTCTCAAACGAATTCTAAAAAATCCTATAGGGGGAAACAACTGGTGAATATTCTAGGATATGCACAGAAGCTTGGTAAGGCGTTAATGCTACCAATCGCAACGCTTCCGATTGCGGCGCTTCTTTTACGTTTAGGTCAAGGCGATCTACTTGATATTCCATTCATGGCGCAAGCTGGTGGTGCTATCTTCGGTAACCTACCATTGCTCTTTGGTCTAGGTATCGCGATTGGTCTTTCTAAAGACGGTAACGGCGCAGCAGGTCTTGCTGGTGCAGTTGCTTACTTCGTACTAACTGCTACAGCAACGACAATTAACGCAGACGTTAACATGTCATTCTTCGGCGGTATCTTCGCAGGTATCATCGCAGGTCACTCTTACAACGCTTTCCACGCGACACGCCTTCCAGAGTGGCTGGCTTTCTTCGCGGGTAAACGTTTAGTACCTATCATGGCCGGTCTATTTGCACTTGTTGCAGGTGCTGTGTCTGGTGTGGTTTGGCCTGGTGTTCAATCTGGTCTAGACGCACTGGCTCACGCAGTATCAACGTCTGGCGCTATCGGCCAATTCGTTTACGGTACTCTTAACCGTGCACTTATCCCTGTAGGTCTACACCACGTATTGAACTCATACTTCTGGTTTGGTATGGGTACATGTCAAGAGATCATCGTTGCTGGTCAAGGCGCATTCGCTAACATCACTCAACTTTGTGTTGACCCAGCACTGGCTAAAACTCTAGTTGTTGGCCAAGAGCACACATTCACATTCGCTAACTCTGTAACTCCAGAAATCACTACTGTAGTTAAAGAAGTGACTGAAACTGTTAAATCTGGTGACCTACACCGTTTCTTCGGCGGCGATAAAGGCGCTGGCGTATTCATGAACGGTTTCTTCCCAGTAATGATGTTCGGTCTACCAGGTGCTGCACTTGCAATGTACCTAGCTGCTCCTGCTGAAAAACGTAGCCAAGTTGGTGGCGCACTATTCTCAGTTGCATTCTGTTCATTCCTAACAGGTATCACAGAGCCGCTAGAATTCATGTTCGTATTCCTAGCTCCTGCTCTATACGCAATGCACGCTGTATTTACAGGTCTGTCTCTAGTAGTTGCTAACATGTTTGGTACTCTGCACGGTTTCGGTTTCTCTGCTGGTCTTATCGACTTCGTATTGAACTGGGGTCTAGCAACTAAACCATTCGTACTACTACTAATCGGTCTTGGTTTCGGTGCTCTATACTTCTTCACTTTCTCTTTCGCAATCCGCGCTTTCAACTTGAAATCGCCAGGTCGTGAAGATGATGACGAAGCTGTTGCAGCTCCTGCTGGCGACGCACCAAAGGGCGACCTTGCACGTCAATACCTGAAAGCTCTAGGTGGTCACGACAACCTAACTTCAATCGACGCTTGTATCACTCGTCTACGCCTAACTCTTAAAGACCGCTCTGTCGCTGATGAAGTTGTTCTTAAGAAACTAGGTGCTAAAGGTGTGGTAAAACTAGGTGAAAACAACCTACAGGTTATCCTAGGCCCACTAGCTGAAATCGTAGCTGGCGAAATGAAAGCTATCGGTGCAGGTGAAGACCTATCTGATGTAAAACTTCCATAGTAAAGGAAGTACTTAATTAAGACGTAAAGTTACTCTTAAGTAAGTATCAAATTGAAAGCCTCCCACATGGGAGGCTTTTTTGTGCCTGCTGTTTAAGGCTACTGAACACGGTTCGTTCTATTCTTCATCGAATAGCAGAAATATTCGCAATTAACGGACGGTTCTTATTGTGCAAAGGCAAAGAATTGTGGATGATTAGCAACAATGATCTTTCAATCTTTGACCGGTGCTAAAAGCGACCGTTTTCTTGGGGACGAAAGATAACTTTCTCTGACAATACTAAATACATAGAGGTGCTATAGATGAGTGAAGCTGAGGCTCGTCCATCGAATTTCATTCGCCAAATTATTGATAAAGATTTAGCGGATGGTACACACAGTAGCGTGCATACTCGTTTCCCGCCGGAGCCAAATGGCTACCTGCACATTGGTCACGCTAAATCTATTTGCTTGAACTTTGGTATTGCTCAGGACTACCAGGGACAATGTAATCTTCGTTTCGATGATACAAACCCTGAAAAAGAAGACGTTGAATACGTTGAGTCAATTAAGAATGATGTAAGCTGGTTAGGCTTCGAATGGTCTGGTGATATTTGTTACTCATCAAACTACTTCGATACGCTTTACGCTTATGCTGTGGAATTAATTAATAAAGGCTTAGCGTATGTTGACGAGCTAAGTCCTGATCAAATCCGTGAGTACCGTGGCACGCTAAAAGAGCCAGGTAAAGCGAGCCCATACCGTGACCGCAGCCCTGAAGATAACCTAGCGTTGTTTGAAAAAATGCGTGACGGTGGCTTTGAAGAAGGTAAAGCGTGTTTGCGTGCTAAGATCGACATGAGCTCTTCGTTCATGGTTATGCGCGATCCTGTTATCTACCGTGTTCGTTTTGCTCACCACCATCAAACAGCTGACAAGTGGTGCATTTACCCAATGTACGACTTTACTCACTGTATCTCTGATGCGCTGGAAGGTATTACGCACTCTATCTGTACGCTTGAATTCCAAGATAACCGTCGTTTGTACGATTGGGTTCTAGATAACATCACGATTGATTGCCAACCTCGTCAGTACGAGTTTAGTCGCCTGAATCTTGAATACACAGTGATGTCTAAGCGTAAGCTGAACCAACTTGTGGTTGAAAACCTAGTTCAAGGTTGGGATGACCCACGTATGCCTACTATTTCTGGCCTGCGTCGTCGTGGTTTTACTTCAAGCTCTATTCGTGAATTCTGTAAACGTATTGGCGTGACAAAGCAAGAGAACATGATTGAGTTCGGTTCACTTGAGTCTTGCATTCGTGATGATCTGAACGAAAATGCACCTCGTGCAATGGCCGTTCTGGATCCAGTTAAGATCGTTATCGAAAACTACGAAGCAGATGCAGTAGAAACGTTAACTGTTGCAAACCATCCAAACAAGCCAGAAATGGGAACTCGCGAAGTACCATTTACCCGTGAAGTTTGGATTGAGCGTGATGACTTCCGTGAAGAAGCAAACAAGAAGTACAAGCGTTTGGTTCTAGGCAAAGAAGTTCGTCTACGTGGCGCTTATGTGATCAAAGCTGAACGTATCGAAAAAGATGCAGAAGGCAACATTACGACTATCTTCTGCTCTTACGACAATGAAACATTGGGTAAGAACCCTGCAGATGGCCGCAAAGTGAAAGGCGTTATCCACTGGGTATCTGCTGATAAAGCGCTGCCTGCTGAGATTCGTTTGTACGATCGTCTATTCACAGTGCCAAACCCAGCCGCTGCTGATGACTTCGCTGCAACGCTAAACCCTGAATCACTTGTTACGCTAAATGGTTTTGTTGAACCTAGCCTAGCAGAAGGTGTTGCAGAGCAAGCGTACCAGTTTGAACGTACAGGCTACTTCTGTGTGGATTCGAAAGACTCTAAAGCAGATGCACTAGTCTTCAACCGCACGGTTGGTCTACGTGATACTTGGGGTAAAACTGAAGCTTAATGCTTGAGCATTTAGTTTGTTAAAAACGACCCAATAAAAAACCGGCTTAGAGCCGGTTTTTTTGTGTCTGAATAATATCGGATATTCGTACTTATATAGTGATGATATAAAAAACGCCGGCCTAAGCCAGCGTTCTGTATTACTTCTTCGCTTTATGCGCGTCTGGATTGCCTTTGCAATCTCCGCTAATGCTTTTGCCGTACAAGTACAAACTGTGGTTTGTCAGTTGCACGTTGTAACGCTGAGCAATCTCTTTCTGTCTTTCTTCGATGATGTCATCAGAGAATTCGATCACTTCGCCACAATCTAAACATACAAGGTGGTCGTGGTGGTGCTGTGTAGAAAGTTCAAATACAGACTTGCCGCCTTCGAAGTGGTGACGAGTTACAATGCCAGCGTCATCGAATTGGTTAAGTACTCGATAAACGGTTGCAAGACCGATTTCTTCACCTAGGTCGATCAGCTTCTTATATAAATCTTCAGCACTAATATGTTGGCAGTCTGGCTGTTGTAATACTTCTAAAATTTTGAGCCGTGGAAGGGTCACTTTAAGACCTGCATCTTTTAGCGCTTGATTATTGTCTGACATATACTTTCCTGTTGATGATCTGCAGCAATTAACAGAATTCAATATTAATACCATTATAGTTTAGTCAGGCATAACAATAAACCACGAACTTCAAAGGGTTACTTACTGACATCACAATCTGTTTTGTAAATTGGAAGTATCTCACTTATAGTGGAGGTACGACCAGTCAAGGTGACGGTGTTTCTGATATGAACATGGAATGTTGTTATGAATAAGCAACTCGCAAAAATATATAAACCCAACATTGTAAAATTTGCTCTTAATATTTGGCCTCCCTTTTGGGGAGCGGGTATTCGAATAGCCCACATTAGCGCTGACTTTAGGGTTGTTAAGACGGTACTTAAGCTACGCTGGTGGAATAAGAACGCCAATCGTACTCAATATGGCGGCAGTATCTTTTCTCTTACCGATCCCGTTTACTCATTGATGTTAATGGGAATTTTAGGTGAGCGATATTATGTTTGGGATAAAGAAGCGAGCATTAACTTCATCAAGCCGGGGCAATCGGACTTGTATGCAGATTTTGAGATAAGCCAAGGGCAGCTTGACGATATCTATCGTCAGACACAGCTCGGTGAAAAGTGTTTTCCTGAATTTATTATTCACGTGAAAGATAAGCAGGGTAATGTGGTCTCAGAAATTCAACGCACCCTCTATGTAAGAAAGAAGCCGCAATTTAGAGATGATGATGAAGCATTAGAAGCTGAGTGCTAATTAATAGATTTTAAATAGCAAAAAACCTCCCATAAGGAGGTTTTTTCATATCTATATAATGGTTATTAATTGTAACAATTAACAACCACTAGAGAATTAGTCTTCTAGCTCTGCTAGGCACATCTCTTCGTGGATTTGTTTAACCCAGTTAGATACGCGCTCATCAGTTAGCTCAGGTTGACGGTCTTCATCGATACATAGACCAACGAATTGGCTGTCATCGCCTTCAACTAAACCTTTCGATGCTTCGAATTCGTAGCCTTCAGTTGATGTGTGACCTAGGATAGTACCGCCTTTCGCTTCAACGATGTCACGGATAGTACCCATAGCATCGCAGAAGTATTCTGCGTAATCTTCTTGGTCGCCACAACCAAAGATAGCAACAAGCTTAGTTGAGAAATCAATAGCTTCTAGCTCTGGGAAAAAGTCATCCCAATCACATTGTGCTTCGCCGTAGTACCACGTAGGGATACCAAGCAGCAGTAGATCGAAGTTATCGATATCTTCTTTGCTGCTTTTTGCAATGTCTTGAACGTGAACGAGCTGTTTGCTCAATTGCTTTTGAATCATCTTAGCAACAGCTTCAGTGTTACCTGTATCGCTACCAAAGAAGAGACCTACACTTGCCATAGAATCATTACCTTTCATTTTGTCTGTTGTCGGTGTAATAAAGTTCGGAAGAGAATCATTAGATCCCAGTTCCTTCCCAGCTTAGTTGGATTATCCCTTTGGCGATAAAACCCGCACAGCCAAGGAAAAGTACTAACCATACGATGCGACGACCAAATGGAGGAACATTTCCCTGCTTGAGAACGTCCTTAATTGCCATACCGATTAAAAAGAAAATCGCGGCAAACAGGAGATCTAAACCAACAGATTCAATGATGTTCATGTAGTCGTAAAGCATGGGAACCTTATATACCAATTTTGCTTGGGCGCACTATATCACTGTTGCGAGATAAAGTTAATCTGCAGTGATTACTCAGCTCTCATTTATCTGCATGAAAAAGCGCGCTTAAGCGATGAATTTTCGTATTGCTCTGAGTACTTCAGCTGGCTTTTCTGCGTGTAGCCAATGACCCGTATTGGCAATGACGTGCGCCTTTGCGTTAGAAAATTGCTGCTGAACTGCAGTTTGGTGCTCAGCCGTGAGGTAGTCAGAATCCCCACCTTTTATTAGCAAGGTTTTGACAGAGGTTTTGTCGATCGGTTCCCAGCCAATGATGTGAGCGTAGTTTGCAAGTAGTGACGCGACGTTAAAGCGCCACTCCATAATGCCTTGTTCTGACTTGAACAGTGATTTCGTTAAGAACTGGCGAACCCCGTCGATTTCAATATGTTTTGCGAGTACTTTAAGTGCTTCAGAGCGAGATTCTGGTTTTTCTTCGATCACGGCTTGAAGGCCTGCGAATACGTTATCATGGCGACTTTGGGTGTAAGCGACCGGTGCCATGTCCAGTACGATCAGTTTACGTAGCTCTAGGTGTTGGGTGAGTGCCATGGCAACCTTGCCACCCATCGAGTGACCAATGACAGTGACGTCGTCTAACTCGAGATCTTTCAACAGTTGAGAGACATCTTGCGCCATCGCTTGGTAGTCATGAGTGTCACTATGGAAAGATTGGCCGTGGTTACGTAGATCGATACTAAGCACTTGATGATCGGCTTTTAGATCCCTAGCGAGCAAGCCAAGGTTGTCCAGATTACCGAATAATCCATGGATCAAAACAATGGTGTGACCCTCACCTTCAATTTTATAGTTGAGCTGTACTGACATTTTTATCTTATTCATGGTGGGTTTGACGTAGAGTATCCGCGCGGATCTCGCTATAATCCCCCAGAGTTTAAACATTGAGATTGTGAAAAGCGAATGAAAACAATTGAGGTTGATGAGGACCTATACCGTTTTATTGCGGGTCAGACAGAACGTATTGGCGAAAGCGCTTCAGATATTCTGCGCCGCTTGTTACAGGTTGATAGCCAAGGCATGGCTCCGATCGAAGAGATCGTTGAGCCAAAAGGTATCGTTGTTAGCAAAGAGGTAGGCTTTACTCCAGAGAAATTCGATGGCGTTAAAGAAATGCGCTCACTACTAATATCAGATGAGTTTGCATCACTAAAGAAAGCCATTGATCGTTTCATGCTTGTGTTATCAACACTGCATAAAATCGACCCTTTAAGCTTTTCAGAAGCAACTCAAGTAAAAGGCCGTAAGCGTGTTTACTTTGCAGACAACGAAGCGACGTTGCTAGCAAACGGTAACACCACTAAGCCTAAAGCTATTCCACAAAGTCCTTTTTGGGTTATTACTAATAACAATACAAGCCGCAAAAGACAGATGGTTGAGCAGCTTATGAGCCGCATGAGTTTCCAAGCAGAATTGATAGAAAAAGTAACAGGTTCAATTTAACGAAATCTGATTTAAACCTCATAATATCCATGGATAAGAAGATATTATGAGGTTTTTTTGTTTTTAAATTTTATATATAAGGATGTCGAAAAATGGCTATGCACCCTCGTGCTGGGCAGAAAGCTCAGCAGGAAGATCTTCATAATATCCCGGCTTTAGTTGCTAACTATTTCTTACAGCAACCGGATGCTACGAACCCAGATCATAAAGTACTTTTCGGTACTTCAGGTCACCGCGGTACAGCAGACAAATCAACATTTAACGAAAATCACATTCTAGCAATTGCACAAGCGGTTGCTGAAGTTCGTGCCGAGCAAGGTACAACTGGCCCTCTTTTCTTAGGTAAAGATACTCACGCGCTATCTGAGCCTGCGTTCTCTACGGTTATCGAAGTGCTTGTAGCGAACGGTGTTGAAGTTATTATTCAAGAAAACAACGGCTTTACTCCAACACCGGGTATCTCGCACGCGATTCTTACGCACAACCTAGTGAATGACAAAAAAGCCGACGGCATTGTTATCACGCCTTCACATAACCCACCTCAAGACGGCGGTATTAAATACAACCCGACACACGGTGGCCCAGCTGAAGCTGAATTGACTCAAGCGATTGAAGACCGTGCGAACGTGATCATTGCTGAGCAAATGCAAGGTGTTAAGCGTACGCCTATCGCACAGGCTAAACAGTCTGAGCTAGTAAAAGAAGTCGACCTAGTGGCGCCATACGTCGCTGATTTGGTTAACGTCGTTGATATGGAAGCGATCCAGAAAGCAAACATCAAGATTGGTGTTGATCCACTGGGTGGCAGCGGTATTGATTACTGGCGTCAAATTGGTAAAGCGTACAATCTAGATCTTACTTTGGTAAGTGAAGCGGTTGACCCTTCATTCCAATTTATGTCTCTAGATAAAGATGGCGTGGTTCGTATGGACTGTTCTTCTCCATACGCAATGGCAGGCTTACTGGCTCTTAAAGACGAGTACGCTCTAGCGTTTGGTAACGACCCAGATTACGATCGCCACGGCATCGTGACGCCTAAAGGCTTGATGAATCCAAACCACTTCTTAGCGGTTTGTATTGATTACCTATACCGTAACCGTGAAGGTTGGGGTAAAGACGTTGCTGTTGGTAAGACACTAGTATCAAGCGCATTGATTGACCGTGTTGTTGCTGACTTAGGTCGCGAACTTTGTGAAGTGCCAGTTGGTTTCAAATGGTTCGTTGATGGTCTTTACAACGGCCAGTTTGGTTTTGGTGGTGAAGAGAGTGCAGGTGCTTCTTTCCTACGTAAAGATGGTACGCCTTGGTCAACAGATAAAGATGGACTGATTCTTTGCTTACTTGCGGCTGAGATCACAGCTGTGACAGGTAAGAACCCACAAGAATACTACGAAGAACTTGCCGCTAAACACGGTGAATCTAAGTACAACCGTATTCAAGCGGTAGCAAATGGCGCACAAAAAGACGTGCTTAAAAAGCTATCTCCAGAGATGGTTGCTGCTGAGACGCTGGCTGGTGATGCAATTACTGCACGCTTAACACACGCTCCAGGTAACGGTGCTGCGATTGGTGGCCTAAAAGTGACAACTGAGAACGGCTGGTTTGCTGCTCGTCCATCAGGCACTGAAGACATCTACAAGATCTACTGTGAAAGCTTTAAGGGTGAAGAGCACCTGAAAGCAATCGAAGCAGAAGCTCAAGAGATTGTGAACCAAGTATTTGCAGCGGCTGGTCTGTAATCGAAATTTGATTACTGGATATAAAAGCTAAATAGATAGAAGGGTTGATGTGAAAACATCAGCCCTTTTTATTTGTGCTGGTTGCGTGTAATAAGCGGGAAAAGGTAAGTGAGTTAGCTTAGACGACTAACCGTGTGGCCAACTTTGTGGCATCACAAACCAGAATTGCCCGGACTTGGTTTGCCCATGGACGAAGCGATCACCAAACTCGGTGATAGGCTGACTGCTGAAATCATCCGTACCTGCCGCCCATTGTTCTTTGGTGAGAGGGTAGAGCGCTTCAGTGATTAGATGAGCTTGGTTTTGATAGCACCAAAAGCCGTTTACTTGGCTCGGGTTAATGTCGTAGCCCAAACATTCAGTAGGTACGTTTTGCTCTAAGAATGGGTTGGTGTATAGACGACCTTGCATGAGGAGATGTTTTGAGTCGACATCGATCTCTGGATACTGCTCAATAAAAGCGGATGAAGATGACATACCAAGCTGGTGGCTGAGCATCCTTTTGAGCTTCTTATCCAATTGATCGTGAGAGTTGGGGCCAAACCAAGTTTGTTCGTGGAGCAGGTAAAACTTAATCGCCACTTCCCAGTGTTCTAACTTTTGGTTGTTCGCTTTTTCGAGAATAAAGTCGATTGCGCCGAGTGTTCTACCCTCAACATTAATCTGGATCTCATCGTGCTTGATTGAATAATTATCCGAAGCAGTGATGACTTGTTCACATAAGTGTTGGTAGAGAAAGCCTAATCTAGGATTACCATCATAAGTATGTGCGTCGTCGAGCTCTTGGTGGCTTGAGAATGCAGTGAGATCAGAAATCGGTGGCTTGATTTCTAGTAATGGTGGTGAGTCGATGACCCATTGGTAAAAACGTTGCAGTGCTGTCATCTCTTCCTCATAAACATAGCTCTTTATAAACATAGCCCTGGGGCTTTCGACATTCTACCCGTAAATTGATATAACGACGTTATTATAAAGGTAAGCTGGAAATTAAAATGAATAACTTACAATTAGAAAAGCTACTTAACGAAAAACTGCAGCCACAACAGATTAAAGATTACTGCCCGAACGGTCTTCAAGTCGAGGGTGCATCTGAAGTGAAGCGCATCGTTACTGGTGTAACAGCCTCTCAAGCTCTGATTGATAAAGCGGTAGAATTGAATGCCGATGCTTTGTTGGTTCATCACGGTTTCTTTTGGAAAGGTGAGTCAGAAGCGATTCGTGGCATGAAGGGCAAGCGCATTCGTACTCTGATTAAGAATGACATTAATCTTCTAGGTTATCACTTACCTCTCGATATCCACCCTGAACTTGGTAACAACGCCAAGCTCGCTGAGCTGCTTGATATTGAGGTAGAAGGTGGCTTGGAAGGGCACCCACAATCGGTTGCAATGTTTGGTAAATTAAAAAAACCAATGACAGGTGCTGAGTTTTCAGAAAAAATTGATCATGTTCTAAATCGTAAACCACTGCATATTGCTCCTGAAAACGCCGATAAAATGATTGAAACGGTAGGTTGGTGTACTGGTGGTGGTCAAGATTACATTGAGCTGGCGGCTTCTCAAGGTATTGATGCATTTATCTCAGGTGAAATTTCAGAGCGCACAACTTACTCGGCTCGTGAGCAAGACATCCATTACTTTGCCGCAGGTCACCATGCAACAGAACGCTACGGTGTTAAAGCATTGGGCGAGTGGTTAGCAAAAGAGCATGGATTGGATGTTGAGTTTATCGATATCGATAATCCGGTTTAAGAACAGATGCGAGATGAGGGATACGAGTCGATTGTATCTCGTAGAAAAGAAAAGGGGTTGATGTTCTTACATCAACCCCTTTTTACATTATGCTTTATAGCGACTATTCACGTTCGTAAAGTGCTTTAAAGTCACGTTGTTCTTCACCAGTATATAGCTGACGAGGGCGACCGATACGGTTCGTCGGATCGCTGTGCATCTCGTTCCAGTGTGCAATCCAACCGATAGTACGAGACATCGCGAAGATTACTGTGAACATAGACACTGGAATGCCGATTGCTTTCAGAATGATACCTGAATAGAAATCTACGTTCGGGTATAGCTTCTTAGAAACAAAGTACTCATCAGATAGAGCGATACGCTCAAGTTCCATTGCTACGTCTAGTAGTGGATCTTGGATGTTTAGCTCTTTAAGTACTTCGTGACACGCTTCGCGCATTACTGTTGCACGTGGATCGTAGTTCTTGTAAACACGGTGACCGAAGCCCATCAAACGGAATGGGTCATCTTTGTCTTTTGCTTTCGCAACGTATTCTTCAATATTATCTACGCTACCGATCTCTTCAAGCATACGCAGACAAGCTTCGTTTGCACCGCCGTGAGCAGGGCCCCAAAGTGATGCGATACCTGCAGCGATACATGCAAACGGGTTAGCACCAGATGAACCAGCAAGACGTACTGTAGACGTAGAAGCATTCTGTTCGTGATCAGCGTGTAGAGTAAAGATTTTATCCATTGCACGAGCGACGATAGGGTTCACTTCATACTCTTCACATGGGTTTGCAAACATCATGTGTAAGAAGTTTTCTGCGTAGCCAAGATCGTTACGTGGGTAGATAAACGGCTGACCGATTGAATATTTGTAACACATTGCTGCCAGTGTCGGCATTTTTGAAATCAGGCGGTATGCCGCAATTTCACGGTGTGTATCGTTGTTTACATCAAGTGAGTCGTGGTAGAACGCCGCTAGAGCACCTACAACACCACACATTACAGCCATAGGGTGAGCGTCACGGCGGAAGCCGTGGAAGAAACTAGCAATTTGCTCATGCACCATAGTGTGACGTGTCACGGTAGTCTTGAACTTTTCGTACTCAGCTCGAGATGGGGCTTCACCGTAAAGAAGTATGTAACATACTTCTAAGTAATCAGCGTTATTGGCAAGTTGGTCAATTGGGTAACCACGATGTAAAAGAATACCTTTTCCACCGTCAATAAAAGTGATTTGAGACTCACAGGATGCAGTGGCAAGAAAACCAGGGTCAAAAGTGAAAAAACCATTAGAACCTAGTGTACGAACATCGATCACTGGAGTACCAAGTACACCTTCTGTAATCGGCAGCTCGATTGGCGCTTGACCTTCAATGTGAAGGGTAGCTTTCTTATCCGCCATAACAATCTCCTTTGTTTATTATTTAATCCGTCCAGGATGTTTATGTGCCATTTTTTTACTGGTCTTACGTGGGAAAGTCAATTTTTCTGCAGCTTTGTGTGCACTTGTTAGTGTTTTTTACATTAAATTCGTTAAAAATCTGGTCTGTGTAGCATTATTTGTTACATCAATTGTATTAGAATGTTGCCAGCCGTATAGTGGCGCTGAAAAGTTTGGTTAAAACCTTATAAATGCAAGGCTAAGAAGAAATGTGAGGTGTCTTTCTTAATCGAGCGGTTAACAATTATTTTACAATTATCTAAGGCTCAACTTCAGTTATTTGTTAAGTTAATGTTAAATTTTGAAGGTTAGCAATCAAATTTTGTCCATAACAATATCATAAGGTTATTTAATGACCATAATGCTCAATGGAGCTGAGTGAGCAAGCCCGTGAAAGAAAGAAAGACAAGACCTGTTAATTTAGATTTACAGACCATCCACTTTCCAATCACAGCAATAGCTTCCATCCTACACCGTGTGTCTGGGGTGATAACTTTTGTCGCGATTGGAATTTTGCTTTGGTTACTATCCATTTCCCTCTCATCCCCAGTAGGCTTTATGGAAGCTAGCGACATTGTCGATGGTTTCTTCGTGAAGTTTATTCTGTGGGGCATTTTAACCGCTTTGGCTTACCACATTGCTGGTGGTATTCGTCACCTTCTTATGGACCTAGGTCACTTTGAAGAGCTGGAATCTGGCGCTAAGAGCGCTAAGGTTGCATTCGCAGCAACAGCGGTATTGTCTCTACTAGCGGGGATCTTAGTATGGTAAACAACGTTTCTACTTTTGGTCGTAATGGTGTTCATGATTATCTACTGATTCGTGCAACTGCCATCATTATGACTCTTTACACTATCTACCTAGTAAGCTTCTGTGCTTTCTCTGGTGATATCTCTTACGCATCTTGGACGCAATTCTTTGGTGGAACATTCACTAAAGTCTTCACCATGTTAGCGCTTACTTCTGTTTTGGTTCACGCGTGGATCGGCCTATGGCAAGTACTAACTGACTACATCAAATGCGCAAAACTGCGTGTTGGTCTTCAAGTTGGTGTTGTTGCAGTTCTTCTTGGATATTTCTTCTCTGGTCTGTTTATTTTGTGGGGTGCGTAAGTGACTATTCCTGTTCGTGAGTTTGATGCCGTAGTTATCGGCGCTGGTGGTGCAGGTATGCGTGCCGCACTGCAAATTTCTGAGCAAGGCCTATCTTGTGCATTGCTTTCTAAAGTTTTCCCTACTCGTTCTCATACGGTTTCTGCACAAGGCGGCATCACTGTTGCTCTTGGTAACGCGCACGAAGACCATTGGGAACAACACATGTATGACACAGTAAAAGGTTCTGATTACATCGGTGACCAAGACGCGATCGAATACATGTGTAAAAACGGTCCTGAGTCGGTTATCGAATTAGAAAAAATGGGCCTACCTTTCTCTCGTTTTGAGAACGGCACTATTTATCAACGTCCTTTTGGCGGTCAATCTAAAAACTTTGGTGGTGAGCAAGCGGCTCGTACCGCAGCTGCAGCCGACCGTACTGGTCACGCACTGCTTCACACGCTTTACCAACAAAACATTAAGCACAAAACGACGGTTTTCTCTGAGTGGTATGCACTGGATCTTGTTAAGAACGAAGACGGTGCAATCTTAGGTACAACCGCGCTTTGTATGGAAACGGGCGAAGTTTGCTACTTCAAAGCGAAGGCAACAATCCTTGCTACTGGCGGTGCTGGTCGTATCTACGCTTCGACAACTAACGCACACATCAACACTGGTGACGGTGTTGGTATGGCGATTCGTGCTGGCGTTCCAATGCAAGACATCGAAATGTGGCAGTTCCACCCAACGGGTATCGCTGGTGCAGGTGTATTGGTAACGGAAGGTTGTCGTGGTGAAGGTGGTTACCTTCTCAATAAAGACGGCGAACGCTTCATGGAACGTTACGCACCAAATGCTAAAGACTTAGCAGGTCGTGATGTTGTTGCTCGTTCAATGATGGTTGAAATCCGTGAAGGTCGCGGCTGCGATGGTCCTTGGGGTCCACACATCAAGCTGAAACTTGATCACCTAGGTAAAGAGACACTTGAATCTCGTCTTCCTGGTGTATGTGAACTGTCTCGTACCTTTGCTCACGTTGATCCAGTAAAAGAGCCAATCCCAGTAATCCCAACATGTCACTACATGATGGGTGGTGTTCCAACACAAGTTTCTGGTCAAGCTATTAAGCAAACTGAAGATGGCACTGATGTTGAAATCCAAGGCCTATTTGCTTGTGGTGAAATTGCATCAGTATCTGTACACGGTGCTAACCGTCTAGGTGGTAACTCACTGCTTGATTTAGTGGTATTTGGTCGTGCGACAGGTCTACACCTAGGTGAGACACTGAAGAAGCAAGACGAAGCTAAGCCTGCAACTGAAGCTGACATTGAACGTTCACTAGAGCGTTACAACCGTTGGGAAAACAGCACAGACGGTGAAGATCCAGCGCAAATTCGTAAAGATCTTCAGCAATGTATGCAGAACAACTTCTCGGTATTCCGTGAAGGTAAAGCAATGGCTGAAGGCCTAGAAGAGCTTAAGGCGATTCGCGAGCGTCTGAAGAATGCACACCTATCTGACAAGTCGACAGAGTTCAACACTCAACGTATCGAGTGTCTAGAGCTTGAAAACCTGATGGAAACTGCATTCGCAACCGCGGTTGCTGCAAACTTCCGTACAGAGAGCCGTGGTGCACACGCTCGATTCGATTTCCCTGACCGTGATGATGAGCAATGGCTATGCCACTCTCTTTACAACCCAGAGTCAGAGAGCATGACTAAGCGTGGTGTAAACATGGAACCTATCCATCGTGAAGCGTTCCCACCAAAAGCACGTACGTACTAAGGAGATATGACCATGAAACTGAATTTCTCTTTATACCGTTACAATCCAGATGTCGACCAGAAGCCTTATATGAAGGAATACACCCTAGAGGTGGATGAAGGTTCAGACATGATGCTTTTGGACGCGCTTATTCTGTTGAAAGAGCAAGATCCAACTATCTCATTCCGTCGCTCATGCCGTGAAGGTGTATGTGGTTCGGATGGTTTGAACATGAATGGTAAAAACGGTCTGGCTTGTATCACTCCATTGTCTGCGCTTTCTGGCCAAGACAAGATTGTGATTCGTCCGCTGCCTGGTCTACCTGTTGTTCGTGACCTGATTGTAGACATGACTCAGTTCTACGATAACTACGAGAAAGTGAAGCCATTCTTAGTGTCTGATGGCAATGTACCGCCGGCACGTGAAAACTTACAAAGCCCTGATGAGCGCGCGCACTTAGATGGATTGTACGAATGTATCATGTGTGCATGTTGTACGACATCTTGCCCATCGTTCTGGTGGAACCCTGACAAATTCATCGGACCAGCAGGCCTACTTGCAGCGTACCGTTGGCTAATTGATAGCCGAGATACAGCGACAGACGAACGTTTGTCCGATCTTGATGATGCATTTAGCGTTTTTCGTTGCCATGGCATCATGAATTGTGTAAGTGTTTGTCCTAAGGGATTAAATCCGACGAAAGCTATTGGTCACATCAAGACCATGTTGGTGAATCGTTCGGTTTAAGTTATATAAAAATTGCCGCCCTAGAAGTTTTGGGGCGGCCTTTTAATAGCTCGGCATAGACCGCAGCAAACGTGAAAACTACTGGTTAAGGGAAAATATGCACAACGGCGTGATGAAGGCATGGCTCGAGTCTTCACACTTGGCTGGCGCCAATGCAACGTACGTAGAAGAACTCTATGAACTGTATCTAAGTGACCCAGATTCGGTAAGTGACGAATGGAGAAGTGTTTTTGAAGAACTGCCTGTGCAAGCTTCAGAGACAGTGGAACAACCACACTCTCGTGTTCGTGAATACTTCCGTCGACTCGCTCAAGAAACAAAGCATTACAGTGTCCAAGTTAGTGATCCAGATGTCGATGCGAAACAAGTAAAGGTTCTGCAACTTATTAATGCCTATCGATTCCGAGGGCATCAATCAGCAAATCTAGACCCCCTAGGTTTATGGAAAAGAGATACAGTTGAAGAGCTGGATCCTTCTTTCCACACTCTTACCGAAGATGACCTCAATGAGACGTTTAACGTCGGCTCTTACGCGATTGGCCAAGAGACGATGGTGCTTAAAGATTTATACAAATCTCTAAAGCAGACTTATTGTGGTTCTATTGGTGCTGAATACATGCACATGACAAATACAGAGCAAAAACGTTGGATTCAACAACGTTTAGAGTCTGTATCTGGTCAACCCTCTTTCAATAAAGAAGAAAAGCAAGCTTTCCTAGAAGAGCTAACTGCAGCTGAAGGTCTTGAGCGCTATCTTGGTGCGAAATTCCCAGGCGCGAAACGCTTCTCGTTGGAAGGTGGTGATGCGCTTATCCCAATGACGAAAGAAATTATTCGTCATGCTGGCGGACAAGGCATGCGTGAAGTTGTTGTTGGTATGGCTCACCGTGGTCGTCTAAACATGTTGGTCAACGTGCTTGGTAAAAAGCCACAAGACCTGTTTGACGAATTTGCGGGCAAGCACGATGACACGTGGGGTACTGGTGATGTGAAATACCACCAAGGCTTCTCTGCGGACTTCGCAACGCCAGGCGGCAACGTTCACTTAGCACTTGCATTTAACCCATCTCACTTAGAAATCGTAAACCCGGTAGTTATCGGTTCAGTACGTGCACGTCAAGATCGCCTTGGTGATAGTGACGGCAGCCGTGTACTTCCAATTACTATCCACGGTGACTCAGCTATCGCTGGTCAGGGTGTAGTACAAGAGACGTTTAACATGTCTCAAGCTCGTGGTTTCTGTGTGGGTGGTACGGTTCGTATCGTTGTAAACAACCAAGTTGGTTTTACAACGTCTAACCCACGCGATACTCGTTCTACGATGTACTGTACTGATATCGCGAAGATGGTTCAGGCTCCGATTTTCCACGTTAACTCTGATGATCCAGAAGCGGTTGCGTTCGTCGCTCGTTTGGCATTGGATTACCGTAATACGTTTAAGCGTGATGTTGTTATTGATTTGGTTTGTTACCGTCGCCACGGTCACAACGAAGCCGATGAGCCGAATGCAACACAGCCTTTGATGTACCAAAAAATCAAGAAGCATCCAACGCCACGTAAGCTTTACGCTGACGTGCTAATGGAGCGCGGTGAGTTTGGTATTGATACAGCAACTCAACTAGTTAACGAATATCGTGATGCACTTGATCACGGTGAAGTTGTGGTTAAAGAGTGGCGCCCAATGGCACTTCACTCTGTGGACTGGTCTCCTTACCTAGGTCACGACTGGAACATCGAATGGGATAACAAGATTGATATCGAGCGCCTGAAAGAGCTTGGTACCAAACTTTGCCAATACCCAGACAGCCATAAGCTGCAAAGCCGAGTCAATAAACTGTACAACGATCGTACTGCCATGGTGAATGGTGAGAAACAAGTCGATTGGGGCATGGCTGAAACCCTGGCATACGCAACACTGGTTGATGACGGTAAGCGTATTCGTATCTCTGGCCAAGATTCTGGTCGTGGTACGTTCTTCCACCGTCACTCAGTACTGCACAATCAATCAGATGCAAGCACGTATGTTCCTCTTGCGAACATTCATGATAAACAAGGGCCATTCCAAGTGTTTGACTCTGTGTTATCTGAAGAAGCGGTACTCGCATTTGAGTATGGTTATGCAACAGCAGAACCAAGCGGTCTAACCCTTTGGGAAGCACAATTTGGTGACTTCGCAAACGGTGCACAAGTTGTTATCGACCAATTCATTTCATCAGGTGAGCAAAAGTGGGCACGTCTATGTGGTTTAACTATGCTGCTTCCTCACGGTTATGAAGGTCAAGGCCCAGAGCACTCTTCTGCACGTCTTGAGCGTTACCTTCAGTTATGTGCTGAACAAAACATGCAGGTTGTTGTTCCTTCAACACCGGCTCAGGTTTACCACATGATTCGTCGTCAGGTTGTTCGACCAATGCGTCGTCCTCTGATTGTAATGTCGCCTAAGTCATTGCTTCGTCACCCTCTGTGTACTTCTTCTCTGGAAGATTTGGCAGAAGGTACGTTCCAACCAGCTATCGCAGAAATTGATGATCTGGCTCCTGAGAACGTAAAACGCGTCGTGTTCTGTTCAGGTAAGGTTTACTTTGACCTACTTGACCAAAGACGTAAGAACGAGCAAGACGATGTCGCTATTGTGCGTATTGAGCAACTTTACCCGTTCCCTTACGAGGACGTGAGAGCTGCAATCGCACAGTACACGAATGTAGTCGATTACGTTTGGTGTCAAGAAGAGCCTCAAAACCAAGGTGCTTGGTACAGTAGCCAACATAATTTCCGAGCTGCTATCCCAGTGGGTGCTGATATTCAATACGCAGGTCGTCCTGCATCAGCATCACCAGCTGTTGGCTATATGTCGGTACACTTGAAACAACAAAAAGCGTTAGTTGACGACGCTTTGACCCTACTTAAGAACTAGAAGTAAAAGGAAAATACGCACATGACAATTGAAATTCTGGTTCCAGATTTACCTGAATCTGTGGCTGATGCAACAGTTGCTACTTGGCACAAAAAACCGGGCGAAGCGGTTGCACGTGATGAAGTCATTGTAGATATCGAAACAGATAAAGTAGTTCTAGAAGTACCGGCTCCTGAAGCGGGTGTTCTGGAAGCTATCATCGAAGAAGAGGGTGCTACGGTACTTTCTAAACAGCTTCTGGCTAAAATCAAGCCGGGTGCTGTCGCTGGTGAACCAACGAAAGATACAACTGAAGATACAGAAGCTTCTCCTGATAAGCGCCACAAAGCGGCTCTTACAGAAGAGAGCAACGACGCACTAAGCCCAGCTGTTCGTCGCTTGCTTGCAGAGCACAACCTACAACCAGCTGACGTTAAAGGCACTGGTGTTGGTGGTCGTATTACTCGTGAAGACATCGACGCACACCTAGCAGCAGCGAAAGCGGCTCCGGCAGCAGCATCTGCACCAGCAGTTGAAGCGCCAGCAGCGGCTCGTAGCCAAAAACGCGTGCCTATGACTCGCCTACGTAAGACAGTGGCTAACCGTCTTCTAGAAGCGAAGAACAGCACAGCAATGCTGACTACTTTCAACGAAGTGAACATGAAGCCAATCATGGACCTTCGTAAGCAGTACAAGGACCAATTCGAGAAGCGTCACGACACGCGTCTTGGCTTCATGTCTTTCTACGTGAAAGCAGTAACAGAAGCGCTAAAACGTTTCCCAGAAGTGAACGCTTCTATCGATGGTACAGATATTGTTTACCACAACTACTTCGACATCAGCATGGCAGTATCAACGCCACGTGGTCTAGTAACTCCAGTACTGAAAGACTGTGACACACTAGGTTTCGCTGACATCGAAAAAGGCATCAAAGAGCTAGCAATCAAAGGCCGTGACGGCAAGCTAACTGTTGATGAGCTGATGGGCGGTAACTTCACTATCACAAACGGTGGTGTATTTGGTTCTCTAATGTCTACGCCAATCATCAACCCGCCTCAAGCGGCAATCCTGGGTATGCACAAAATCCAAGATCGTCCAATGGCTGTTGACGGCAAGGTAGAGATTCTACCAATGATGTACCTAGCGCTTTCTTACGACCACCGTCTAATCGATGGCCGTGAATCAGTTGGCTTCCTAGTGACCATCAAAGAGCTACTAGAAGATCCTGCACGTCTGCTGTTAGACGTTTAGTATCGCTAAAACGTCTAGTTAACCCAGTTAGCTAGACGTAAAAAGTTTCAAAGGCTAGGCTGCTCAACGTCTGGCCTTCACTTGAACTGTAAAGCCATTAGAAAATGGACAGCAGTTTATTTGAGAAGACCCTACAGACGTAACACAGGAAACTGTGTCGTTATGGAAATAATAATCCCTTAAGGGAAAATAAACGGAATATCAAAATGAATTTGCATGAATACCAAGCCAAACAGCTGTTTGCAGAATTCGGTTTGCCTGTACCAGAAGGTTTCGCATGTGATACTGCACAAGAAGCTTTCGAAGCTGCAGGTCGTATCAGTACAGCCAAGAAAGTCGTTAAGTGTCAAGTACACGCTGGTGGCCGCGGTAAAGCGGGCGGCGTAGAGCTACATGACACGAAAGAAGGCGTTAAAGAGTTTGCACAAAAGTGGCTAGGTAAAAACCTAGTAACTTACCAAACAGACGCTAATGGTCAGCCTGTAACAAAGATCCTAGTTGAAGAAGCATCGAACATTGCTAACGAACTTTACCTAGGTGCTGTTGTTGACCGTGCAACGCGCAAAATTGTATTCATGGCGTCAACTGAAGGCGGTGTGGACATTGAGAAAATCGCTGAAGAAACTCCAGAGTTGATTCACCAATCAGCGATCGATCCTCTAGTGGGCCCTCAAGCTTACCAAGGCCGTGAACTTGCGTTCAAACTTGGTCTAGTTGGCGATCAAATTAAACAGTTCGTTAAGATCTTCATGGGTCTTGGCCAAATGTTCTCTCAGTACGACCTAGCTCTACTAGAAATCAACCCGCTTGTAATTACTGGCGAAGGCAACCTACTTTGTCTAGACGGCAAAATCAACATCGACTCAAACGCGATGTACCGTCAGCCTAAACTACGTGAAATGCACGATCCATCTCAAGAAGATGAGCGCGAAGCACACGCAGCACAGTGGGAACTAAACTACGTAGCACTAGATGGCAACGTTGGCTGTATGGTTAACGGTGCAGGCCTTGCGATGGGTACGATGGATATCGTAAACCTACACGGCGGCAAGCCAGCAAACTTCCTTGATGTAGGCGGCGGCGCGACAAAAGAACGTGTAGCTGAAGCATTCAAGATCATCCTTTCTGATGACAATGTTAAAGCAGTACTAGTAAACATCTTCGGTGGCATCGTTCGTTGTGACATGATCGCTGAAGGTATTATCGGTGCGGTTAAAGAAGTTGGCGTAACAGTTCCTGTAGTTGTTCGTCTAGAAGGTACTAACGCAGATCTAGGTCGCGAAGTACTTGCTAATTCTGATGTTGATATCATTGCAGCTGAATCTCTAACAGATGCTGCTCAGAAAGTTGTTGCTGCTGCGGAGGCTAAATAATGTCTGTATTAATTAACAAAGACACTAAAGTAATCTGTCAGGGTTTCACTGGCGGTCAAGGTACATTCCACTCAGACCAAGCTATCGCATACGGTACGCAAATGGTTGGTGGTGTTTCACCTGGTAAAGGTGGTCAAACTCACCTAGGCCTTCCAGTATTCAACACAGTACGCGAAGCAGTAGAAGTAACTGGCGCAACAGCAACCGTTATCTACGTACCAGCACCTTTTTGTAAAGATGCAATCCTAGAAGCGATTGATGCAGGTATCGAACTGATCGTAACGATCACTGAAGGTATCCCTACAACAGATATGATCGACGTTAAGGTGAAGCTAGAAGAAACTGGCGTTCGCATGATCGGTCCTAACTGTCCAGGTCTTATCACTCCAGACGAGTGTAAGATTGGTATCATGCCTGGTCATATCCACAAGAAGGGTAAAGTAGGTATCGTATCTCGTTCAGGTACTCTGACGTACGAAGCAGTTAAGCAAACAACAGATGAAGGCTTTGGTCAGTCTACATGTGTTGGTATCGGTGGTGACCCTATCCCAGGTTCAAACTTCATTGATATCCTAAAACTTTTCCAAGAAGACCCAGAGACTGAAGCAATCGTAATGATTGGTGAGATCGGTGGTACTGCGGAAGAAGAAGCAGCTGAGTTCATCAAAGCAAACGTAACTAAGCCAGTTGTTTCTTACATCGCTGGTGTTACTGCTCCTCCGGGTAAACGTATGGGCCACGCAGGCGCAATCATCTCTGGCGGTAAAGGTACTGCTGAAGATAAATTCGCGGCACTAGAAGCAGCAGGCGTTAAGACAGTTAAGTCTCTTGCTGACATCGGTAAAGGCCTACGTGAAATCACAGGTTGGTAATCAGTTCACTTTTATCGAGTGAGATAGAAGCTAACTGAACGATATTAAAAAGGCTTGGTCACTGACCAAGCCTTTTTTGTATGTCTTCAATGATACGAGATACGAGATACGAGATACGAGATACGAGATACGAATCGTATGATTACGCTCGGGTCTTCACCATTTGAGATAGCATAAACATCGCAGCCGCACTGATAACCACAGACGGGCCTGCAGGCGTGTCATAGAACCAAGACAGGCTTAATCCACCGAATACAGAGATAGAGCCAATAATCGATGCGATGAAGGCCATTTGCTCGGGTGTATTCGCGAATTTCCTTGCTGTAGCCGCAGGGATGATCAGCAGCGATGTCATGATTAACGCACCAACAAACTTCATACCGACAGCAATCACGATACCAACAAGCAACATCAAAATCAGACGCATTAAATCAATGTTGATGCCATCAACCGCCGCTAGGTCTTCGTTAACCGTTGTGGATAGTAGTGGGCGCCAAAAGATAGCAAGTACCAATCCAATCACGGCTGCACCCGCATAGATAAACACTAAATCAGTCGGAGATACCGCCAGCAAGTCACCAAATAGGTAGCTCATCAGATCAACGCGAACATTATCTAAGAAGCTGACAGCAACCAAACCAAGTGATAGTGCACTGTGCGCCAAAATACCGAGTAGGGTATCGGTCGCGACCAGTTTTTGTTTTTGCAATGTTACGAGCAACACAGCCAGCATCAAACAACAGATCAGCAGCGCGAAGTACAAGTTAATGTTGAACAGGAAGCCAAGTGCTAATCCCATCAAAGAAGCGTGAGCAAGCGTGTCACCAAAGTAAGCCATCTTGCGCCAAACCACGAATGAACCTAGTGGGCCTGCAATCAGTGCAATACCCAAACCCGCCAAAATAGAGGGAAGAAGAAACTCAAGCATTAGTGGTGTCCGTGTTTATGGTTTGAACATTCATGTGCACCGCCCGTTACTGGTTGGCCTGCAAGATCATGGTGGTGATGTTCGTGTTGGTGGTGATAAAACGCTAGCGTCTCTTGGGTCGCGGTGCCAAAGAGCGCAATATACGAAGGATGGTGTTTGATGTCTGCAGGTGCACCTGAACAGCAAATGTGGTGGTGCAAACAGATAACATCGTCTGTTTTTGCCATCACTAAATGCAGGTCGTGCGAAACCATAAATACGGCACAACCAAAGCGGTGACGAATGGTGTCAATCAAGTCATACAGGTCAATTTGCCCTTGAACGTCGACTCCTTGAGCCGGTTCATCAAGAACCAGTAGGTCTGGTCTTCTTAGTAATGAACGAGCAATGAGCACACGTTGGTTTTCACCGCCTGATAACTGGTGCATGTTGCTCTTTTGCAGATGTTCAGCACCAACGAGCTTCAATGCTTCAAGGATTTCTTGCTGACTGAACTTGCCAGTGAGCTTTAGAAAACGCTCTACGTTGAGCGGTAGTGAGTCATTGAGCTTTAATTTTTGTGGTACATAGCCAATTTTCAGTTTTTTGGCTTTTGTTATTGTGCCTGAAAATTTGGTCTGTAAACCCAGTACCACTTTTACTAATGTCGACTTTCCTGCACCGTTTGGCCCAATCAGGGTGGTGATTCTGCCGCGCTCTAAATTTAGAGAGATGTTGTCTAGAACTTTTCGACCGTCAAATTCGACGCTCACAGAATCTAGTTGGATTAAGTTATCCATGAATAGAACTCATTTGCAATTCGCTGATGTTATAATGTAACATTTACCTCAAGCCTAAGCTACTTTTCAATTATCGAGGGATTATGTCACGTTCATCTTTTATACTTGCTACTTTGCTTTTAGCGCCAAGTGTCGCAAGTGCCAATACTATTCTAACAAGCTTTAAACCAATTCAAATGATTGTGACGGAATTAACGCAGGACGTTAGTGAACCGGATGTGTTGATGAACAGCAATGCTTCGCCGCACGATTATGCGCTTAAGCCATCTGATGTCAAAAAAGTTCACAGTGCCGATATGGTTATCTGGTTTGGCCCTGACCTAGAAGCCTTTTTGACTAAGGTGATTGGTTCAAAAGAAAACGTTATCAAGATCAGCGAGATTCCAGGAATTAACTTGCGAGAGTTCGGACACGATGACCACGATGCTCATGAAGGACATAATCATGGTAGCCATGACCCGCATTTTTGGTTAGGCATCGATCAAGTTGAAGTGGCCGCAAAATACATCTCAGCAAAGTTGATTGAATCTGACCCTGATAACGCAATGGCGTATCAAGAAAACCTAGATTCATTCCTGATTGTTTTAAAAGAAAAGCAGCAGTCTATTCATGAACAACTTGCGCCAGTGAAAGACAAAGGTTACTACGTATTTCACGATGCGTATGGCTACTTTGAGCAAGAGTTTGAACTAAATAACTTAGGCCACTTTACGGTGAGCCCAGAGCGTAAACCGGGCGCAAAAAGCCTGATTGCTATCAAGAAAACCTTGGTGCGTGACAATGTTCAATGTGTATTCGCAGAGCCTCAATTTACTCCGGCTGTGATCGAATCGGTGACTCGTGGAAGTAACGCTAAACAAGGCCAGCTTGATCCGATCGGTTCAACGGTTGAAGTGAAGAGTGGAAGTTATTTCGATTTTCTTCAGCAACTTACAGATAGCTACACAAGCTGCTTAAGTGGGAAGTAATTCATAACGAGTATTCTTTACTCTACTTTGCTCTCGTTAATTTATGAATGATGCCGCTTTTTGCGGCATTTTCGTGACCGTTAAGATAAAACCTCCTAACAAATAGCAAACCTCCTTTCTCCTTTTCTAATTTCCGCTAAAATAGAAAGATAATAATAATCACAAAAAAACTCAGTTTTTGGTTCAGCAACGATAAGACGTTGTGGTGCCCAAAATTTCATGCGTTGTTGCTGTTCAGGATTAAGAGTTGTATCGAATTATCTTTAAAATGTTCATGTTTATGAGCATTTCATTTAGCGTTCTAGCGGTAAATACATCACCCTCCGTTTTCTATCCTTTGCCCGTTCAAGCGCAAGGGAATTTTCTTGCGGCTAAAAACTTGTACCTAGGTGCTGGAGGTGGGCTTTGGGTTCATGATGTGCATGGAAAAATACTTTTTTACGATGGCCGAACCTTATT
Organism: Vibrio crassostreae; assembly: GCF_024347415.1. Classification (NCBI taxonomy): domain Bacteria; kingdom Pseudomonadati; phylum Pseudomonadota; class Gammaproteobacteria; order Vibrionales; family Vibrionaceae; genus Vibrio; species Vibrio crassostreae. The sequence continues at coordinate 2,582,931 of NZ_AP025476.1, read as the reverse complement.
TCCTCGCAAAGGTAGCTTGCTGCAATTTTCTTCAGAAAGAGTCGCGTTTCTTAATGATGAGTTTTGGACATTTTTCGACAACGAGGTGTATCGACATAGCCCAGGAATTGGCAATGAATTGGCGTTTAGCCTAAGTCCCGGCGCTGAAATAACGAATATCGGTGCATCAGGCGATTATATTTGGGTCACTGACGGCAGCAATTTTTATACCTACAACACTCAATCTTTAGAATTCAACACGTACTCTTTACTGAAATTGTACCGATACAATAACAGTAGTGACATTGCGATTAACGATGCGGAGTGGGTGCTGTCAAAGTGGGTACTGGCGACCAGTTCAGGCGTTTACCTTTCAGAGAATCAAGAGTTTACCCATGTCACCGCATCAAACAAGAGCCATATTGAGACGGTTTATTTTTCGAATGCTCGACGTGAGTTAGTGATTGGTACCTTAAATGGTGCTGTGATTGTTGATCTCGCGAACCCAGATAAAGAGACCATCGTTAAAGGGTCGCATGTTCTCTCGTTGGCCGAAACTTCGGACCAGTATTGGATTGGTACAGAGCACGGCCTTATTAGCTACAATTTTATTACGGGACAAATTACTCGATTCAAACAAGCCGCCAATCAAGACTTCTCGTTACCGGGTGAGAAAATATATTCATTGATCAATGACCATGCTGGTGGCATGTGGATTGCGACAAACAACGGTATCCGATATTTCTCACTGTTCAGCAAAACTTTTTCGAGAACGCCCCTAACTGGTATGGGCATGCATTCGAGTAGTGTGGTGATCAACAAAGTACTGCCTGTCAGTGACCAGTTATCTTGGGTCGCGTCTTCAATGGGGCTCTACTTGGTTGATTCTGAAAGTGAAGAGAATCCAATTCGTGTTTACTCTAATTCCGTTAATGATTTTGAGATTTTTGGCTCGTCAATTTGGTTGGCGACCGAAGAAGGCATCATTAGTCTAAATACGGAAACGCTACAACCTGAAGCCCTTGATTTACCAAGGCCGATTAAGGGAGTACACGTTGAAAACTTTGCGCTTCAGGCAGACAACGTACTTTGGATGACTTCTGGGCAAAACCTTTATTCGTTATCTATCGAAACCATGAAACTAACGAGCTATGGTACTGACTGGTTAGTCGACAAGTTTTTGCCTGCGAAGATCACTGATCTCAATATAGGCTTGCTCGGTCGTATCTATATAGGCACTGACCATGGCTTCTACTCGTTCATTGATAAACGAATTAGTTTTAGTCGTTCCAGCGAGCGTTTTGGCAAAGTCGTCGATATTGAAAAAGCGAAGGACGGGGCTCAGTGGTTTGCAAGCAGTTATGGCGTGTATCGAATCCCTGATGACAGCTCTATTATTCAAGAAATCACGCTTGTTGAAGATAATATTAGCCCTAACTGCTTGATAAGCGATGATAATGGTGTGTGGTTAGGCTCTTCGAAAGGCATCAGTTATTACGGGTTGGATGGACAGTTGCATAAACACATCGGTTCACCATTTGGTTTGATCACCAATGAATTGGCGGCGGGAGCATGTGCTCTGTTTTACAGCGAAGAGAGCCAATCTTCGAGGTTGGTTTTCGGCTCAAAGTATGGCGTAGTCAGCGCATTATCCAACGAATTACTGGTATCCACAACACCTCATAGCCGTGCCTTATTGAGTAAGATAAGTGTCGATCAACAAACGGTATCTCTTGGCGGAAGAACGGCTGAACTGGATGAGATCCCTTATGGTTCCTCGATGGGTTTTAAGCTAGGCATCTTACCAGCAACGTTCGCGCCTGCGATGGAGTATCGACTGAGCGATGATGAACCTTGGAGTGAGTTTGAAGGGGGATTGTTAACGCTCGACCATCTTCTTCCTGGAGATTACACACTTGAAGTGAAGCCGGTTAAGGACTCCCATTACCGCTTTGTGTCAACGAACCAAAGTTTTTCGATTGCGGAGCCTTGGTATCTGACGAATTGGGCTGCAGCAAGCTCTCTGATGTTACTGATTGGCGTTGTAACTATCTTGGTGTTTTGGCGTTCGCGTTATGTCACTTTTGCCAACAGGCACTTAAAAGCGCAAGTTGCATTGAAGACGGATCAATTGAGACACCAAAGCCGTATACTACTTACGACCAATCAACAGCTTAAAAAGCAGCTATCGGTTAAGAATGCGCTTGTAGCTCACACTGCCAATGAACTCTCTTCTGAAGTGAATCATATTGCTGCGATGATCCCTAATTGGAATGACGAGCACGGGAAGTCGCCAATTCTAACCTTGAAAAATGGCTTAGCTCAATTGAGTAATACCCCTCAAGGGGAAGGGCAAGTTTGTTACGATATAATTTTAATCTTAGAGGCGGTACTCAAAGCTTGGCAAGATGACTTAGCCAAAGCCGGTATTGAACTGGATATTAAAGTCGAAACAAAGCAACGATATGTCTCTTTGCTGTATTTTAATCTCGATATTATCTTCAATAGCTTGGTTGCGAGCATCATCAAGAGAAACTTTAAGTCTCAGAGTATGGTGGTTCTGGTTGAAGAGGTTAAGGAGCATCTTGTTGTTACCATTCGAGATCATGGGATGCCTTTCCCTAAACTGGCATCAAGTATGAGTGACAATACCGGAAAGTCGACCGATCTTAACATCGAAAAGCTGCCTCTATTGATGAATCAAAGCGGTGGCGAGCTTAACGCCTTTGTTTCGGAATCTCAAAATAAGGTTCAGCTTTCGTGGCCAATTGAATATCAAGTACTCGATAATCTTGAAGCCAGCACAATTGAACAGATTGAAACCATTAAACTTACCGCTTCAACGCCAGAGCAGCAAAAACTGACAGCGGAACAAGAGTGGAAGAACAGAGTGTCTCAGCTTGTGAGTGAAAACTACGCTGATGCTGAGTTCAGCACTGCAACTGCTGCCAAGTATTTGTTCATGTCTGAGAGAAGCTTGCAGAGACGCTTTAAATTGGCTTACAACAAGACCTTCAAAGAGCACTTGAATGAAGTACGTCTAGAGCATGCGTGTGAGCGCTTACTCGCTGGAGAGAAGATCTCTGATGTGGCGTTTGATTCGGGCTTCAATGACCCTTCCTATTTCAGTCAAAGGTTTAAGCACCACTTTGGTATGTCACCATCTAAGTTTGCGGAAAACAACGAAGAGTAGTGAGTTGCAGATAATAGAACGTAGATAAAGATACTTTAGCCTCGACATTCGTGTTGGGGCTTTTTTATGCTCTTACGAGATACGAGATACGAGATACGAGATACGAGATACGAGATACGAGATACGAGATACGAGATACGAGATACGAGATACGAGATACGAGATACGAGATACGAGATACGAGATACGAGATACGAGATACGAGATACGAGATACGAGATACGAGATACGAGATACGAGATACGAGATTAATATGGAGTGCAAAAAGGTTGTTGGGATAAAACAAAAGAGAAGAAAAAAAATATCGTGGTATAGCCGGGGGGACTATACCACGGGTGCCAATGACACCTTCGCTTGCTGCCGGAGTGATATAGCAAAGCTATATCACCTCTGGAATAAAATTAAAGAGAAGGAGTTTCTCTTCGATGGAGTAACTATACGTTCAGGTACTTATTTTACTTATAAAATTAACGACAGAAGGCTATGAGAAAAGCGACATTATTCTAAGTGTTTGATAATTTTGAGTTTGTTGTTTGTGAGGGCGATTTGTACTAGTGAGGTAGTTCTCGCTAATTGTTGAAAGTAACGTTTTTGACGTAAACGTTTTTAACGAAATTTACGAGTATGTATTTTCGAAAACATTGATTTCACACAATGGAATTGTGGACATGTATGTGTATCATGGCGGTAATAACAATCTTTCTCATTATCAGTCACGAATTGGGTATTTATGAAACTCTCACAACTAGAGCAAGGAAAGGCGGCTTCTATTGTTGCACTAACAGGTTTAACTCCAGACGTAAGAAAAAAACTTATGGTCATGGGTATGTTGCCAAAAACCAAGGTGACGCTTATCCGCCGTGCACCTATGGGGGATCCGCTTCAAGTTGAAGTGAGAGGTGTTTCGATCGCCATTCGTGAAAGCATTGCAGAACAAATCGAGGTTATCTAAATGGATTATCAAGTTCTTACCGTTGGTAACCCGAATAGTGGTAAAACAACACTGTTCAATGCACTAACTGGTGCCAAGCAGCACGTTGGTAACTGGGTTGGTGTCACCGTAGAAAAGAAGACGGGTTTATACTCACACGCAGGTGATCAGTTCCAGCTTACCGACTTACCCGGTATTTACGCGCTAGACAGTGGTAATGACGCGAACAGCATCGATGAATCTATCGCGTCTCGCGCTGTTCTGACTCACCCTGCAGATGTGATCATCAATGTTGTTGATGCTAGCTGTCTAGAACGAAGCTTATACATGACATTACAACTACGTGAGTTGGGTCGCCCAATGATCGTTGTATTGAACAAAATGGATGTATTAAAGCGCGAGCGTCAGGTGATTAACCTTAAAGCGCTAGAGAAAGAGCTAGGTTGCCCAGTTCTGAGCTTGTCCGCAAACGACAAAGGTCAAGTAGTTCGCTTTAAAGAACGCCTTCATAAACTGCTTGTTCAGGGTGTGAGTCTTGACCCTATCTCTATTGATTACGATGTCGCGTTAGAAGCTCTCATCCCTTCTGTTGAGTCACAATTTGATGATGCTGACGTATCTCACCGAGCGCTCGCGATTCGTGCTTTAGAAAATGACTACTTGGTATTGAATGGACTGGCTCCACAAACTCGCACTCAAATTGACAATGTGCGTCTAGGTGCCGATTTCGATATTGACCTTGCTGTTGCTGACGCTAAGTACACTTTCTTACATGACCTTTGTAAACGTGTTCGTCGCAGCGAAGGCAAACTAAGCCGTAATTTTACAGAGAAAGCAGACCAATTCATTTTGAACAAATGGGTCGGTATTCCTTTCTTCTTCGTCATCATGTACTTAATGTTCATGTTCTCTATCAATATCGGTAGCGCGTTTATCGACTTCTTCGATATTGGTGTTGGGGCAATATTAGTTGATGGTGGATACCACTTATTGGATGGTCATTTGCCTGTTTGGTTAGTTACTATACTTGCTGATGGTATTGGCGGCGGTATTCAAACCGTTGCGACCTTTATTCCGGTTATCGCGGCGCTTTACTTGTTCTTAGCTGTGCTTGAAAGTTCAGGTTACATGGCGCGTGCTGCGTTTGTACTTGATAAAGTGATGCAAAAGATTGGTCTGCCGGGCAAAGCATTTGTCCCACTTGTACTAGGGTTTGGTTGTAACGTGCCTTCAATCATGGCAACTCGTACTCTTGACCAAGAGCGCGAACGTAAATTGGCAGCATCAATGGCGCCGTTTATGTCATGTGGTGCTCGTTTACCGGTATACGCATTGTTCGCAGCGGCATTCTTCCCTGGTGCTGGCCAAAACGTAGTATTCGCTCTGTACATCATGGGTATCGTTGCTTCTGTATTTACGGGGCTGTTCCTGAAAAATACGATCTACCCGGGTAGCAGTGATAGCTTAGTGATGGAAATGCCAGATTACGAACTGCCGACAGTGCAAAACGTAATGCTGAAAACTTGGCAGAAGCTAAAGCGTTTCGTACTGGGCGCAGGTAAAACCATCGTGATGGTTGTGGCTATTCTTAGCTTCCTAAATTCACTAGGTATGGACGGTAGCTTTGGTAACGAAGACAGCGAAAATTCAGTACTTTCTAAGGCAGCTCAAGTAGTGACCCCTGTATTCCAACCAATTGGTATCACAGAAGAAAACTGGCCAGCAACAGTAGGTATCATCACTGGTATCTTCGCGAAAGAAGCGGTAGTCGGCACGTTGAATAGCCTTTACACAACACCATCAGACGAAGAAGCAGCTGAATTCGATTTGGCAGCAAGCTTGCAAGAAGCGGTAATGACGATCCCTGAAAACCTATCAGGCTTGAGTTACTCAGATCCGCTAGGTATTGAGGTTGGCGATTTAAGCGATTCAGGCGCAGTTGCTGAAGAGCAAGAGGTAGACTCATCAATCTTCGGTAACCTAAAAGACAAATTTGTTTCTGGTCATGCTGCATTTGCTTACTTAATCCTTATCTTGCTTTACACGCCTTGTGTGGCAGCGATGGGTGCTTACGTTCGTGAATTTGGTCAAATGTTTGCACGCTTTATTGCGGTTTGGACAATGGCGCTTGGTTACTTTGGTGCGACCTTCTACTACCAAGCAGCAAACTTTGCTGCACATCCGGTGACAAGTGCAGTGTGGATGGTGGCAATTGCTGGTGGTTTTGTGGTGACGTATCGCGTGTTCAAGAAAGTCGGCAGTAAGCAGAAAGCGCTAGAGGTGCAAGTCGTATGATTTTAACTGAACTTCATCAATACATTGATAGCCAAGGTGTTGCGGCTCGTAAAGAACTCGCTGCAAAGTTTGGCATGAGTGAAGATGGCGTCGATGCGATGCTGAGTGTGTGGGTTAAGAAAGGGAAAGTATCTCGCTTGGTCGACACCAACAAGCATGGTCATACAACACGTGTTCGCTACACCATCAGCAAACAAGATGGCCTGTCGCTGAATGTGATGATGTAGTTCAGAGCTGTATACACTCGTTGAGAATGGCGATGTTAGAAAATTAAAAGGCCGCTTATCTATTTTAGATAAGCGGCCTTTTGTTATGTGTCTTTTCTAAACGGTCTGGTTTTAAAGCTTAACAAGATACTCGAATTAAGCTTTCTTAAAGATAGAGCTTAGTGACAGAACGTTCTGAATACGAGTCAGAATAGCAGCTTGCTCTTCTTCACTACGTTGTTCACCTTTGGTGTTGCCCCATACTGGACCAGGCCAAGCAATGTCATCTTTGAAACGCGCAATATGGTGAATGTGCAGTTGTGGCACCATATTACCCAGCGCGCCTAGGTTGAGCTTATCCGGTTGGAACGTTGCTTCTAGTGCTTGGCTTACCGCTTGAGATTCATGTAAGAATTGCTGTTGCTCTTTCATTGGTAGGTGGTGCAGCTCTTTCAGGTTGGCACGTTTTGGTACCAAGATAACCCAAGGCACTGCGTTATCTTTGCTTAGTAGTGCTAGGCTCAGAGGAAACTCGCCGATAAGCGTGGTGTCTTTCGCTAACTGTGGGTGAAGTTCAAAGCTCATTATTATTATCCATTTCGATTTCTTGAATTCAGTATACGTTAGATAAAACAAAAGGTTGATGCTCTCACATCAACCTTTGTATTTATTCTTTGTAACCCTAAGGGAATTACATACGCTCTAGAGTATCGATACCTAGAAGCGATAGACCTTGCTTGATAGTCTTCGCTGTTAGTGCAGCAAGCTTCAGACGGCTCTGCTTAACAGTTTCGTCTTCAGCAACTAGGATAGGGCATGCTTCGTAGAAGCTAGAGAATTGACCCGCTAGTTCGAACAGGTAGCTACACATGATGTGTGGTTGACCTTCACGAGCAACAGACTGTACCGCTTCTTCGAATTGTAGAAGTTTCGCGATAAGAGCTTTCTCTTTCTCTTCAGTGATTTTAATTTCACCCTCAAGAGAGTCCATAGAAATGCCAGCTTTAGCAAAGATTGAAGCAACACGAGTGTATGCGTATTGCATGTACGGTGCTGTGTTACCTTCGAACGCAAGCATGTTGTCCCAATCGAACACGTAGTCAGTAGTACGGTGCTTAGAAAGGTCTGCGTACTTAACCGCTGCCATAGCAACCGTGTTAGCGATCACTTTCTTCTCGTCTTCTGCTAGTTCTGGGTTCTTAGATTCGATCAGTTGTGCTGCACGAACTTCTGCTTCATCAAGAAGATCAGCAAGACGAACAGTACCGCCTGCACGAGTCTTGAATGGCTTGCCGTCTTTACCTAGCATCATGCCGAACGCGTGGTGCTCAAGAGAAACAGATTCTGGGATGTAACCTGCTTTACGAACGATAGTCCAAGCTTGCATTAGGTGCTGGTGTTGACGTGAGTCGATGAAGTAAAGAACGCGGTCTGCGCCTAGTTCTTCAAAACGGTATTTTGCACAAGCGATATCAGTGGTTGTGTAAAGGAAGCCGCCGTCACGTTTCTGAATGATAACGCCCATTGGGTCGCCATCTTTGTTTTTGTATTCTTCTAGGAATACAACCTGTGCGCCGTCATCTTCTTTAGCAAGACCTTGCTCTTTTAGGTCAGCAACGATAGTTGGTAGCATGTGGTTGTACATGCTTTCGCCCATTACGTCATCACGCGTTAGAGACACGTTTAGACGATCGTAGTTGCGTTGGTTTTGAATCATTGTAACGTCAACAAGCTTCTTCCACATCTCTGCGCAGAACTCGTCGCCGCTTTGCAGTTTCACAACGTAGCCACGTGCTTTAACTGCGAACTCTTCGTCTTCATCGTAAAGCTTTTTAGATTCACGGTAGAAGCCTTCAAGGTCAGCAAGTTCCATTGAAACTTCACCAGACTCAGCTTGAACGCGCTCAAGGTTTGCGATAAGCATACCGAATTGAGTACCCCAGTCACCGATGTGGTTAGCGCGGATAACATTGTGGCCTAGGAATTCTAGAGTACGAACAACGGCATCACCGATGATCGTTGAACGTAGGTGGCCAACGTGCATTTCTTTAGCAACGTTTGGCGCAGAGTAATCCGCAACAATAGTTTGCGTTTCAGCAACTGCAACACCAAGGCGAGAGTCAGCCAATGCTGCGTCTGCTTGTTTTGCTAGGAAAGCTTCATCTAGGAAGATGTTTAGAAAACCCGGACCTGCGATTTCAACTTTAGACGCGATACCGTCTAGGTTTAGAACGTCCAATACTTTTTGAGCAAATTCTCGTGGGTTAGTGCCTAGTCGTTTAGCAACGCCCATAACGCCGTTTGCTTGGTAGTCACCAAACTGTGGTTTTGCAGATTGACGAACAGCAGCAGGAGAGCCTGCAGGTGCGCCAGCGGCTTCTAGAGCCTGAGATACTTTGTCATTAATAAGTGCTTGGATATTCACACGCGTTTCCTTCAATTCAAGGATGATAAGAGTGGCCGTTAATTCTTGGTCATTAAATTGGTTAATTATGCTTCTAGTTAACGATTTAATGCCAAAATCAGCAGCAGACTCTGTTTAAGTTCACAGAAATGGCGGTAATCATACCAATTTTGTGCGGTTTCTTATAGGTCGAATTGATAGAAAATTAACATTTCCTCAGGGGTTTTTGACAAACAACTTTTGCCAAGCCGAGTTTGAATGTTTAAGGAGTCGAATGAGCATACTTATTGAGTCTATTTTGCAAAAGCAACGCTTGTTGAAGAAAGCAAAACTGATAACATGCTGCCATTAATTGGAGAACACAGACAATGACGATGAGCCTCAAGCAAGCCGAACTCGAACCACAACAAATGATTGCCCGCCTTGATACGTTTATGGCGAAAATTGAGAACCTAGGAAATACACTGGGTTTGGATTTAAGCTTTGCTCAAGCGGATCATATTGCGCTGCGAGTCAATGACACTGAGTTAGCCAAATCTGCGCATCAAGCATGGTCTGAGTACGGCTCTACCATTTCAGAGGCGATGATCAACGGTCGCCCAATTGTGGTGTTGGCTTTCGATGAACCACTGCAAAGCCTTGGTTGGAAGATTGAATGCTTAGAGTTGCCATACCCAGCAGAAGGCAAGATTTACCCGAGCCAAGATTGGGAACACGTTGAGTTCGTGATTCCTTCTCACGCTCAAACGGCTGATGAGTACTTAGCGGATCTGAAAGACACTTACCCGCAATTCGCAGCTAACTTTGAAACGCTGGCTGAGCAAGGCGTTAAGATCAAACTTTCTAGCCCGAAGGGCGAGGGTGAACGTTTGAATAACCCAACGGTTGCATTCAAGTATCAAGGAATTTGTATCAAGCTGCACCCACACTCTTTGAAGAAGATTGTGGAGTCAGAGCAGGCTTAGCTTAAGGTTGTTCAAAGAAGAGATTCCTGATCTCGCTTAGGCTCGTCGGAAAGACGGATACGAATTGGACTTGTGCCATGCTGTCACTTGGTTTGGCCGACGTTTTTCGAGTTGTAGCTTTTGCTAGGTTAGAAAACACCGTCATTCCCGATAGCGACGAAGGAGTGTAGTCGGGAATCCCTTAAAGTTACCCTGAAGATCAAATACAAAAAACGCGCAATGGGTTAACCCTATTGCGCGTTTTTTTATTGGGTGCTAACTGGAAGTCGACCTTAAATAAGCGACTTACAGAATCACAGTCTTGTTGCCGTAAACAAACACGTGATCGTTGATCACCTTGTTGAGCGCCTTACTTAATACGTTCTTCTCTACGTCACGACCCGCTTGCGCCATGTCTTTCGCGCTGAAGTTGTGATCCACTGGGATAACGTCTTGCTTAATGATTGGACCTTCATCTAAATCATTAGTCACGAAGTGTGCCGTTGCACCGATGATTTTTACGCCGCGCTCATACGCTTGTTGGTATGGTTTAGCGCCAATAAACGCTGGCAAGAAACTGTGGTGGATATTGATGATCTTGTGGTTGTACTTTTCAACAAACCCTGGAGTCAGCACTCGCATGTATTTAGCCAAAACAAGGTAATCAGCATCGTATTGGTCAATCACTTCCAGCATTTTTTGCTCATGCTCTTCACGGTTCAGACCTTCGTGAGAAACATGGTGGTAAGGAATGTCAAAACGCTCGGTTAGGCTTTGTAGAATGTCATAGTTGCCAACAACGGCTGCGATTTCTACGTCTAAACTGCCATCGAAGTTCTTCATTAGAATGTCGCCTAGGCAGTGCGCTTCTTTGGTTACAAGAATCACAACACGCTTGCGAGAAGAGCTCATTAGCTTGCGTTTTGCGTTCTCTGGTAGCGCTTGGTCTAAATCGGCTAACAAGGTTTCGTCATTGAAGTAACCCTCTAGCTCGGTGCGCATAAAGAAGTGGCCGCTGGTGTTATCTACGAACTCATTGTTGTGCACAATATTGAGTTGGTGTTTGTAACAAATGTTGGTGATCTTCGAGATGAGGCCTGGGGCATCAGTACAATGTGTTAGTAAAGTTTTTCTTTCCATTTGCATCTTACTTCCATGAAATGTTGCACTTATTATATGAAATCGGGATTCTTCAAATTTAATGCAGGCCGTCGAACGGTGAACTGAGCCGCAATATCACCGTTATAATTAATCTATTATCAAGTTGGTTTCAACAAATTCTGCTGCTCATTTATCGCTTTGATAAATTGCTTGATGTGGAAATATCAGTTTTTAGACAGAAAAACAGGCAGAAGCTTCATTTTTAAAGTTTTGACCGTAGTACGCATTTGAACTTCAACCGAGGCATTTACGCCTTGGCCAAAAATAGAGGTGATACTTATGGATAAAGAGTTACTAGCAAAAAAACTGTACTGCAAGCGAGTGAATTCATTGGCGGGTGGTACGGAGTTAGATGGTAATGTTTTAGATGAAATGTGGGAAAGCAAAACCTCACCAACCGATGCTGCGAAAGCCATGCAGCCTTGCGAGAACCAATTTGAAGGCGCCCCTTGGTTGTCGCGTTACCTCAGCCGCAAATAAAACCCTTTCTTTGATTTCTGTTCCTTTCTCTTTTCAGGACGCTCAGACTAAACCAAACACCTCCGGTGCGAAGTCATTCTTGATTCGCGCCGGCTCACTAAACCTGCCATAATTCGCCTTCTATTTTTCTAAACTTCGTACTCTATGATATCTAAAACGTTTTCTGCTGATGGCGCTCTGGGCAAAGCAATCCCTGGGTTTCAACCAAGACAAGCTCAGTTAGACATGGCTGAAGCGGTTTCACAAGCGATTGAAAAACAAAGCCAATTGGTTGTTGAAGCGGGAACAGGTACCGGTAAGACGTTTGCTTACTTAGTGCCTGCGCTGCTTAGTGGCAAGAAAACCATCATTAGTACGGGGTCTAAAAACCTTCAAGAACAGCTGTTTCATCGCGATTTACCATTAATGGTCGATGCGCTTGGCTTTTATGGTCAAGTTGCGTTACTTAAAGGACGTTCCAACTATTTGTGTTTGGATAGGCTGAGCCGTCAAATGATCGAGAGTCATGGCACTCACACCGATCCAACACTGCTGGCTCAGTTAGTCAAAGTTCGTAGTTGGTCGTCATCCACTCAAACGGGGGATTTAGGTGATTGTGATGATATTGCAGAAGACAGCCTAATCATTCCGACGATTACTTCGACTAACGACAACTGCTTAGGTAAAGAGTGTCCAAGCTATACCGATTGCTTTGTGCTTAAAGCGCGTAAAAAAGCGATGGATTCCGATGTGGTCGTCGTAAACCACCATCTGTTCTTAGCCGATTTAGCGATTAAAGAAACCGGGTTCGGTGAGTTAATCCCAGAAGCAGACGTGTTTATCTTCGATGAAGCCCATCAGCTTCCCGATATTGCCAGCCAATACTTTGGTCAGTCCGTGTCGAGCCGACAGATTAATGAGCTCGCTAAAGACATCGAGATCGCCTACCGAACCGAAGCGAAAGACATGCGTCAGTTACAAAAGGTGGGGGACAGGCTTGTTCAGTCAGCTGCCGACCTACGCATTGTGTTGGGCGATACCGGCTTTCGTGGTAACTGGCGTGAAGCACTAAAGTCTGAGTCAATTGCACGAGAACTTGTTCGTCTACAAGATGCGTTGCAACTGGCCGTCGATGTATTGAAGCTAGCATTGGGTCGAAGCCAACTGTTAGACACCGCTTTTGAACGTGCGAACATGATTAAGTCACGCATTGAACGTGTGTGCGATGTGTCGATTACGGGTTACTCCTATTGGTATGACACAACACCAAGGCAATTCGCTTTGCACATCACACCACTGTCGGTTGCGGATAAATTCCATGAGCAAATCGAACTTAAACCGGGCGCTTGGGTATTTACCTCAGCAACCTTGGCGGTGTCAGATGATTTCGATCACTTTACCTCTCGACTTGGCTTAAAGCCGTCGGCTCAGTTTTCACTGCCGAGTCCATTTGATTATCCGAATCAGGCACGTTTATGTGTGCCTCGTTATCTTCCAGAACCCAATAGTCCGGGTTTGGCGGATAAGTTAGTTCGAATGCTGACTCCGGTGATTGAGCAAAACCAAGGCCGCTGTTTTTTCTTGTGTACTTCACACAGCATGATGAAAGAGTTGGGTGAGCGATTCCGAGAAACCCTCACTGTACCAGTCCTATTACAAGGTGAGACAAGCAAGCAAAAAACCTTAGCCGAGTTCATGGAATTAGGTAACGCATTGCTCGTAGCTACAGGTGCTTTCTGGGAAGGGATAGATGTTAGGGGCGACGCATTAAGCTGTGTTATCATCGATAAATTGCCCTTTACCGCCCCTGATGACCCTTTACTTAAGGCTCGAATCGAGGACTGTAAGTTAAAAGGGGGTGATCCTTTTGCACAGGTACAGTTGCCAGACGCCGTGATTACCTTGAAACAAGGTGTAGGCCGATTGATACGTGACAAGCGCGATAATGGCGCTTTGATTATTTGCGATAACCGATTGGTGACTCGCGATTACGGTGGCATATTTTTGGCGAGTTTACCGCCTATCCCACGTACCCGTGATTTAGGGGTCATTAAAGAATTCTTAGCTAAAGACCATTCAATCGCTGCTGAGTAATTGGCATTGTTGAGCTTAGCCATTATTTTTAGATTAGATAACAGATATTTGAGACACAAATGAGCGCGAAAATTCTTGCAGTAGATACCGCAACTGAAAACTGTTCAGTTGCATTAGTAATGGGTGACCAGGTGTTCGCACGTAGCGAAGAGGCTCCTCGAGACCATACAAAAAAAATTCTACCTATGGTTGATGAAGTACTGAAAGAAGCGAATGTCGCTTTAACCGATATTGATGCTATCGCGTTTGGCCAAGGTCCAGGCAGTTTCACGGGTGTACGTATTGGTATTGGTATTGCTCAAGGCTTGGCTTTTGGTGCGGATTTACCGATGATCGGTGTCTCTACACTGGCTGCGATGGCGCAAGGCAGCTACCGTAAATTTGGTGAAACTCATGTTGCGACAGCGATTGATGCGCGTATGAGTGAAGTGTACTGGGCTCGCTACAGCCGTGAAGAAGATGGTCGTTGGACTGCGGTTGATGCAGAGTGTGTTACACCACCGAGTGAGTTGGCAGCGCAGCTTGAAGCGGACTCTGAAACATGGGCAAAAGTCGGTACAGGTTGGGAAGCGTACGCAGAACATATGGATACTCTAGCGATCAACACCAAAGCATGTGAAGTGCTATTCCCAGAAGCTCAAGATATGGCTTTCCTTGCTCAATTCGCTTATGCAGAAGGCAAGGCGGTTGCAGCAGAAGAGTCTGAGCCTGTTTATCTTCGTGATAAAGTGACTTGGAAAAAACTGCCTGGCCGCGAGTAAATACATATTATTTTGGCTCTGCATTTACTTTGCGGAGCCGCTATTAAAGCCAGACACAAAGTCATTAAATTAGGTACAAAATTTCTTAAGCATGGTTTCAATAAACGGCTTACCTCCTTCTTCGATAGGCAATACATCCAAAACCAATCGAACCAATAAAAAGAATGAGGTAAAAAAAGGCGATGCAAAAACCTCAGTTGGTCAGCCAACTAAGGTCGCGAATGCTGTCTCGCATTCCATTCGCCAAGTCAAAGAATCTGAGATTCACAAAGCTCAGGTTCAGTATGATCTTCCAGAAGGGCGTGGTCGACGTGCGATGGAAGAGTATATGGATGTGATGAATCAAGCTAAAAAAGAGGAACTTGCGAAGCTTATTGGAGTCGATATTTACATCTAGCTTTGTGCTTTTATTTATCCTGTTCTAAGGACCAGCATTATGTTTTCTCTCATTTCTAAATCTCGCTTATTCTTCCTTATCGCTTTCTCTTCGATGGTGATGGGGTGCTCCTCGCTACCTCAAGAACTTAATGCAAACTCTGAACAAGTGGTCACCGATTACCAAGAGTGGGTTAACACAGTGCCTGATGCGGGTGACGTTCGCTTGGGTGGCGTGATTGCTAAAGTAACCAACTTGAAAGATAAGACTCGAGTTGAAGTGGTTAATTTACCTATTTCAAGCAATGGTAAGCCAGATATTGACGCCGAGCCAAAAGGACGTTTTGTTGGTTACATTGATGGCTACGTTGAACCATTGAGCTTTGCTGAAGGCCGCTTAGTCACTTTAGTTGGCACATCAAATGGCACTGAAGATGGCACCATTGGTGATTACCCTTACACCTTCCCAGTCATGAATGTCTACAATCAACGTTTATGGCAGATCACTGAGCGAGTGGTTATCAACGATTTTTCGCCGAACTATTACTCTTGCCGCAGTTTGCATTGTCGCAGTTTTCAAACCATGCCTAAGTCAGGGCGTGTGATTCAAGATGTGGAATAGTCGAACCTTACCCCGACACACTTAACGACAGGGACAACTTAAAATCAATGATTGAAAAGTCATACTCCCTTGCGAGCGGGACGCTTGCCACACAACAGATAGGCAACCCACAAACGACCGCAACGACGGTCGTTTTTATTCATGGGTGGTTGGATAATTCGTCCAGCTTTAATCAGGTTATACAGCAAGTCGCTAAGTTTGCGCCCAATGCTCACCTTGTTGCTATCGATCTCTTCGGACACGGCTTCTCGTCGCATAAATCGGGAAGTTATTACCCATTTCATGATTATATTGATGACTTGCATCAGTTGGTGACTAAATTATCGCCAAACAGACTGGTACTGGTAGGACATTCACTTGGTGCATTGATAGCAAGTTGCTATAGTGCCGCCTTTCCTGAAAAGGTGTCAGGATTAATTCAAATTGAAGGTCACGGACCTCTTTCTGAAGCTCCCCACGAAACAGTCTCTCGCTTGAGGGATGGGGTACTCAGTCGTCTTCGACAGCGAAGAAAGCCTTCACGTCCTCTGGCAAGCCTTGAGGATGCTATTAAGCTGAGAGCTCACGCCAACCAAATTAATGCTGAATTAATCGCTCCTATTGTTGAGCGAGGTATTGTCGAGTTCGAGAACTCTTGGCAATGGCGATGCGACCCTAATCTAAAATGTGACTCGTTATATCGAATGTCACAGGCGCACGCTGAAGCGATTATGGCGGCTATTGAATGCCCTCAATTAATAATCCTAGGGAATGGTGGATTCCGACATTTGCAGCATAATCGCTACAAATCAGTGCATAGTCCTCTGCATATAGAGACTGTTCCTGGCGGACATCATTGTCATTTAGAGAGCCCAGAGCTAGTTTCAGAGCTAATTCTTGGTGTAGTTAACAAAATTTAAACAAGTGTTTGAGCCTTTTAGTGCTCATGCACTAAAGCTGTGCTGTAATACCGCAATGATAAAAAGCGGCGAAGCAGTCGTCAGCTGATAAACGAGGAGTAACATCGTGGATAAACCTTGGCTTTCACGTTATCCAAGTGACGTACCAGAAACGATCAACCCAGATCAGTACCCATCTCTTGTAGAAATGTTTGAACAGTCGGTACAGAAGTACGCAGACCAACCTGCATTCGAGAACATGGGCTCGATTATGACATTCCGTAAGCTAGAAGAGCGCAGCCGTGCTTTTGCCGCTTACCTGCAGAATGACTTGAAACTGAAGAAGGGCGATCGCGTCGCGCTAATGATGCCAAACCTACTGCAATACCCAATTGCACTATTTGGTGTATTGCGTGCAGGTATGATTGCAGTGAACGTCAACCCACTGTACACACCTCGTGAGCTTGAGCATCAACTGAACGATTCTGGTGCAAAGGCGATTGTTATCGTATCTAACTTTGCGAGCACGCTAGAGAAAGTGGTTGATAACACGCCGGTTAAACACGTTGTACTCACCAGCCTAGGGCAAATGCTGCCACGCGCGAAAGGTACAATTGTCGATTTCGTAGTGAAGTACGTAAAAGGCATGGTGCCTAAGTATGACCTGCCGGGTGCTATCTCATTCAGAAAAGCACTGCACAAAGGTCGCCGTCTTCAGTATGTGAAGCCGTTTATGGCGGGTGATGACATTGCATTCCTACAGTACACGGGTGGTACAACGGGTGTAGCTAAGGGCGCAATCCTAACGCACCGCAATATGATTGCGAATGTACTTCAAGCGAAAGGGGCTTACGGTCCTGTTCTGCAAGAAGGCCGCGAGTTGGTTGTAACAGCACTGCCGCTTTACCACGTATTTGCACTGACCGTGAACTGCTTACTGTTTGTTGAGATGGGTGGTCGTAACCTTCTAATTACTAACCCTCGTGATATTCCAGGTTTCATTAAAGAGCTACAAAAGGTTCCGTTTACCGCGATTACTGGCGTAAATACCCTGTTCAATGCGTTGGTAAATAACGAAGATTTCCATGAATTGGATTTCAGTAACATGCGTTTATCTGTTGGCGGCGGCATGGCGGTTCAACGCGCTGTTGCTGAGCAATGGAAGAAAGCAACAGGCGTTCACCTATTGGAAGGCTATGGGTTAACCGAGTGTTCACCACTGGTAACGGGTAACCCATACGATCTAAAAGACTACACAGGTGCAATCGGCCTACCTGTACCATCGACAGAAGTTCGTATTGTTGATGATGAAGGGAAAGTAGTAGGCAATGACCAAGTGGGTGAGTTGCAGGTTCGTGGCCCTCAAGTGATGCAAGGTTACTGGCAGCGCCCTGAAGCGACTAAAGAAGTGATCGATCAAGACGGTTGGCTATCTACAGGTGACATCGTTAAGTTTGATGACGAAGGCTTGTTGTACATCGTAGACCGTAAGAAAGACATGATTCTTGTGTCTGGATTCAACGTTTACCCGAACGAGATTGAAGACGTAGTGGCTCTGCATGGCAAAGTGTTAGAAGTAGCAGCTATCGGCCAGCCTCATGAAGTGTCTGGTGAGTTAGTTAAGATCTACGTGGTTAAGCGTGACCCTAGCCTAACCAAAGAAGACATTATCGCGCACTGTCGTGAGCACCTAACGGGTTACAAGATCCCTAAATTAGTCGAGTTCAGAGATGATCTTCCAAAGACTAACGTAGGTAAGATCTTACGCCGCGTACTGCGTGAAGAAAACGATGCAGAACTTGCGAAACGCGCTAGCAAATAATTAGCCCGTTTACGCGAAAGTACTGCACCATAACCATTGAGGCGCTTAATCTAAGCGAGCGCTGAAAAATGGTGTTAGAATGCCGACAGTTAATGTCGGCATTTTTGTATCCGGCGATCAAATAGAAACCAGTGAGAGTTTTTGTGGATTATCAAATCATTACCCAATTGAAAGACCTTGAGCGAGTTTGCCAACAAGCACGTGAAGCCGATGTCGTTATGCTTGATACGGAGTTCGTTCGTACAAGAACCTATTACCCTCAATTAGGCTTGATTCAGTTATTTGATGGTGAAACGCTGTCACTGATTGACCCTATTGCTCTTGGTGAAATGACACCATTTGTTGGATTGTTGAAAGATGCTTCTGTTCTGAAAGTACTGCACGCTTGCGGTGAAGATTTGGAAGTGTTCCAGAACGCATTCGGTTGTACGCCAACTCCAATGGTCGACACACAGATCATGGCGGCTTTCTTGGGTCATGGTTTATCAACAGGCTTTGCTGCTCTGGTTTCAGAGTTTGTCGGTGTCGAGCTCGATAAGAGTGAATCTCGCACTGACTGGCTAGCGCGTCCGCTTTCTCAAAAGCAATTGGACTACGCGGCGGCAGATGTGCATTACCTGATGCCAATGTACAACAAGCTTCTTGAAAAAGTGATGGAAGCTGGCTGGTGGGAAGCGGCTCAACAAGAGTCTGATTTACAAGTTGCCAAGCGCATCCGTAAAGTAAACCCAGATACTGCCTACCTTGATATTAAAGGGGCATGGCAGCTTAAACCTAAGCAGCTAGCGATCTTACGACCTCTAGCAACTTGGCGTCTAAAAGAAGCAATCAAGCGCGATTTAGCGCTGAACTTTGTCTTCAAAGAACAAGACCTATGGGCTGTGGCTCGTTTCGCGATGAAAGATCCTAAGCACATGGAGCAAGAAGGTTTTGATTACCGCTCTGTACGCCGCCATGGTGCGAAGATCAGCTCAATCGTTAAGTTGGCGGAACACACGCCTGAAGAAGAGTACCCAGCACCAGTAGAACGTTTAATGGACTTCCCTGGCTACAAGCAACTTTTCAAAGTGCTGAAAGATGAAGTGAAAACAGCATCACAGCACAGCGGTTTGGCTACGGAATTCTTAGCATCTAAGAAGCAACTTAACCAAGTGTTAAGCTGGGTGTGGAAGCACGATCGTAACCCAGAAAAACTGCCTGATGTTATGCAAGGCTGGCGTTTAGATCTGGTTGGCGAAAAGCTGAATAAAGCGATTAAGTAACCTGTTCTTGTTCTAAGAGTTAGCCAGTTACAGATATAAAATGCAGACACAAAAAAGAGAGCCTAGGCTCTCTTTTTTATTTAATCTGCTGACTACTTACAAGATAACGAAGATCACTTATCGTCTTCTGGTAGCTTAACATTCAGCTCTAATACTGAGATGTCGTCATCTTTGTGTTCGAACGTCAGATCAACCATTGATGGATCTACCTCAACGTACTTTGCAATACACTTCAAGATGTCTTCTTTCAGTTGCGGTAAGTACGATGGAGCAGGGTCGTCATGACTGCGGCGCTCAGCAACAATGATCTGCAAACGCTCTTTGGCTAGGTTTGCGGTCGTCTTTTTCTGTGGTCTGAAAAACTCTAGTAATGACATTGCGTATTAGCCCCCGAACAGTCTTTTGAAGATGCCTTTCTTCTGTTCCGTTAAGAAACGGAAGTCCACTTGGCTACCTAGTAGTCGCTCTACAGTATCATTGTAAGCCATACCTGCGTCGGTTGCTTCGTCAAAGATAACTGGAACACCCTTGTTCGATGCATTCAGTACCGCTTGGCTCTCTGGAATCACGCCCAGTAGAGAGATGTGTAGGATCTCTTCAACGTCTTCAACACTTAGCATCTCACCTTGAGTTACGCGTGCTGGGTTGTAGCGAGTCAGTAGAAGGTGAGTTTTCACAGGCTCCAAGCCGTCTTCTGAACGACGAGATTTAGAGTCAAGAATACCTAGAATACGGTCTGAGTCGCGTACAGAAGAGACTTCAGGGTTAGTCGTTACAATCGCTTCATCAGCAAAGTACAACGCCATTAGAGCGCCTTGTTCGATACCCGCAGGAGAATCACAGATGATGAAATCAAAGCCCATTTCATCTAGCTCATCAAATACGCGACGAACACCGTCTTTGGTTAGTGCATCTTTATCACGAGTTTGAGAAGCAGGAAGAATGAACAGGTTCTCTGTGCGCTTGTCTTTGATCATCGCTTGGTTCAGCGTAGCTTCACCATTGATAACGTTAACGAAATCGTAAACGACACGACGCTCACAACCCATGATTAAATCTAGGTTACGCAGACCGATATCAAAGTCGATAACTGCGGTTTTTTTCCCTTTTAAAGCCAGACCCGAGGCAATAGCTGCACTAGAGGTCGTTTTGCCTACCCCGCCTTTACCTGACGTTACAACGATAATGCGTGCCATTCTGTTTTCCTTTTATTTCTCTTATATTGCGAGGACGTCAACGTGTAATACATCGTTTGCCATACTGAACATGGTTTTCTTCTGCCAGTACTCGCTTTCAATTTGATCGCTGAGCCAGTAATTTCCCGCAATGGATACCAGCTCGGCTTGTAAATCATTACAAATTATTTTTGCTTCAGTTTGACCACTTGCACCGGCAATTGCGCGGCCGCGTAGTGTGCCATGAATATGGATGCTGCCATCGGCAATCACTTCCGCGCCTGCACTTACATGGCTGAGAATCAATAGATCGCCATCTTTCGCATAAACCTGCTGACCAGAACGAATAGGGGTTCTAATCACTTTAATCGGCGCCATCTTAGCGGGTGCTTGTGACGGAGATTTACTTGCCGTCATGACAGCAAAACCGGCTTCTTTCGCTAGATTTTGCATACGCTTATCTGAACAGCCAGCCACGCCAACCGGAATCATACCCGCTTGAGAGATACCATTTTTCAGTTGCACAAAATCGATATCGCCTGCGACTTTGCTGATGTTGATAACAACAGGCGCGGCGGCGAAAAATGTGGGTGCTTGGTCTACTTTCTCTTGAAGAAAAGAGACTGCATTTTCGACTTGATCATCGGATAAGTGCAAAACAGATAGCGTAAAGCTGCTACCTTTTAGATCTGGGTTACTAGACATCGAAAAACTACAGGACCTCAATAGCGAATTGGTACAATTTCTTTATTAATAAAATAAAGGGCATTGCCTGAAACTAGGTTTATCATGTTATATTCCCAGACCAAGCACAGCAAGTAATCTTGTTGTCAAATGAACGTTTTGTTCCCAATATTTCCCTAACATAAACTATTGATCTCGCAAGTGAGAGTTTTGTAGTCATAAACATTTAAAAAAGGTTTGTCATGCTGTGTTCTATATATAAAAGCTCAAAGAAAGAAGGAACATACCTTTATATTCCTAAGAAGGATGATTTTTCACAAGTTCCTGACGCATTGATGCAAATGTTTGGTAAACCTAGTTTTGTAATGGTAATTAAAATGGATGGCCGTAAACTGGCTCAAGTGAACATCGAAAAAGTGAAAGAATCACTGAATACCGATGGTTTCTTTTTGCAAGTTCCGCCACCACCAGTTAACGAACTTGAACTTCATAAAGAGCGTAAAGCTCAACAGAAATCTCAAGACGAAGAGTGATAGCCACCTCAATTCAAGGAGGAGTGATCGTTGAGTAAATTTTCGAAAAGCATATTGGCGGTGTCGGCATTACTTTTAGGTAATAGCTTGGCCATTGGCTCAGTACACGCTCAAGAACTGAGTTTCGAGCAATATGTAGAAAAACTAAAGCAACAAGGCCGTGAAGAAGGCATCTCTGAAGCGATCATTGATGAAGCCTTTGATGGTGTGACGTTTAAACCAAGAGCGGTCAAAGCGGATAAAAACCAACCGGAGAAAAAGCTGACTCTGGATGAATACATCCCACGAGCGGTACCAGATTGGAAAGTGAAGCAAGCAAGGTCACTTTATAAGAAGCATTATACAGCGTTAAAACGTATTGGTGATGAATATGGCGTTCAGCCGCGATTCATTGTCGCGCTATGGGGTGTTGAGAGTAACTTCGGTAAGTTCACCGGTAATTACAGCGTAATCGACGCTTTAACGACCATGGCTTACGAAGGGCGCAGAGAGGCGTTTTTCCGCAGCGAAGCGATTGCGGCGTTAACCATTCTTGACCAAGGCCATATTGCACCAAAAGAGATGAAAGGCTCTTGGGCGGGCGCAATGGGTCAGCCTCAATTTATGCCAAGCTCATTCTTAGCATATGCGGCTGATGGTAATGGCGACGGTAAGAAAGACATTTGGGGCACTGAAGAAGACGTATTTGCTTCAGCGGCAAATTATCTCAGCCAATCAGGATGGGATGACAAATATACTTGGGGTCGTCAGGTTCATGTTCCGTCATCTGTGTCGATCGATTTACAAGGTCGAACTGAAGACAAAGCGAAATACTTAAAAGAGTGGTCTGAACTCGGTATTAAGCGTTATGACGATCGCCCACTGCCAACACTTGATGAAGACATTAAAGCTTGGTTAATCATGCCGGATGATGAAACCGGACGTTCGTACCTCATTTATAACAACTACAATGTGTTAATGAAGTGGAATCGTTCTTACTACTTTGCTTTGGCAGTAAGCCACCTAGCCGACAGAATTAAGTTTGATTAATCGGCCTGATTTGATTAGTAGACTTAATTTGGTTAATTGATTTAGGTCGCTTTGAATAGCATTTGGCCTACCATAGGCAGAACGAACTAAAGGACTCTTCGGAGTCCTTTTTGATTTTATATTTTAGAGATTTGAGAAGGTGGCCTTGTGCTAACAGATAGAGCTGCACAGATGGTGATATTCCATGCGTTAATTAAGCATGAAGGCTTTACCAGTGCTGCAAAGAGCTTAAATGTTTCAGTGTCTCATATCAGCAAGCAAGTCGCTTTGCTTGAAGACTCGATAGGAATCAAGCTGGTGCAAAGGACAACACGAAGCCTCACGCTTACCGAAGCGGGAGACGTGTTCTATCAACACTGTGAGCAGCTGTTTAACACGGTGAAATCAGCTCAGATGGATATGGACAGCCAGCGCGATGATATCTCTGGAATACTGCGCGTCGGTTTGTCGCAGTCATTTGGCACGCTGCATATCATTCCCGCGATCGACCAACTCAGACAGCTTTACCCACAGCTGAGAATCGAGGTCCACTTGTTCGATTATAAGGTGGATATGATTGAAGAGCGTTTGGATCTCTGGATCACCAACAATGAAGACTTGCCTGAAGGTTACATTGCGCAGCGATTAGCCGACAGCCAGTTTGTGGTGGCTGCATCACCGGATTATCTGATTAAGGCCGGGACGCCGCATGTGCCTTCTGATCTGATTGACCACAATTGCCTTATCTATCGCAGCCGAGAGCGAGATTACACATCGTGGGCGTTTGATAACGGGCAAGAAAACCTTAGTGTTAAAGTCGCGGGCGATTATTCAGTCGATTTGGCTGAGGCTGTACGAGACGCAGCAGTATCAGGGTGGGGTGTTGCTTATTTGGCGACTTACTTAGTGAAAGAAGAGTTTAGAACGGGCAAGTTGATTCAAGTATTACCAGAGTGGAGAGCCAGTCAGCTGATGCCATTCTATGCTGTTTACCCAAGCAGAAAGAACATGCCGAAGAAGCTTTCAGCGGTGATTGAGTTCATTAAAGATCATATAGGGTCGCCGACGTATTGGGACAAAAACCTCAAAACTTGTGTTGAACTGCATCGCTAACTGTTTCCTAATCTATAAATATAATTTCCATATGGAAAAAGTACGCTTTTTAATCAAAGTTAATTATTAAAATTCAATAACTTAATTATACTCATAGTTAAATCTTGATTACCCCAACATCACGTTAACAACCTCAGCTTGCCGCAAACGATTTCCTCTATAGAATGCGTCGCCTTTCCTATCTACAACTTTTAGGTTGACGCACATGGCTTCCCTACTTGGAATTATCACTATTTTAGTTGCCGCTTGGTTACTATCTACGGACAGAAAAAATATTCCACTAAGAACAGTCTCTTTGGCTTTCTTATTACAAATCTCATTCGCGCTGTTGGTTTTGTATGTACCAATGGGTAAAGAAGCGTTGAATGCAGCCACGGGTGCGGTATCTAGCTTGATCAACTACGGTCAAGAGGGGATTAACTTTCTATTTGGTGGCCTAACGAATAACGGATTTGTTTTCGCGATTAATGTTCTTGGCATCATTATCTTTTTCTCTGCATTGATTTCAGGTTTGTACCACATTGGCTTTATGCCAAAGGTGATCAACCTTATTGGTGGTGCGCTACAGAAGTTCTTGGGTACAGGTCGTGCAGAATCACTGTCTGCGACTGCCAACATCTTTGTCGGCATGATTGAAGCGCCATTGGTGGTTAAACCTTACCTAAAGCACATGACGGATTCACAACTGTTTGCTGTGATGGTGTGTGGTTTGGCTTCTGTAGCTGGTGGTACGTTAGTGGGTTATGCATCGCTTGGCGTTGACCTAAACTTCCTGATCGCTGCGGCATTTATGTCTGCACCTGCCGGTCTATTGATGGCTAAAATCTTAGTACCTGGCAGCCCAGATGACGCTCAAGAAAATATTGAGTCTGATGTAGAAATTCCACGAGCAACAAACGTAGTTGAGGCAATGGCAGATGGGGCTATGTCTGGACTTCGTATTGCCGTTGCAGTGGGTGCAACACTTCTTGCCTTTATCAGTGTGATTGCAATGCTGAATGGCTTGCTAGGTATTGTTGGTGGCTGGTTTGGCGTAAACTTAAGCTTCGAACTTATCCTAGGTTATGTGTTTGCACCCGTTGCATGGCTAATCGGTGTACCGTGGTCTGAGGCTGTGGTTGCAGGTTCATTGATCGGTAACAAGATTGTCGTGAACGAGTTCGTGGCTTTCATCCAGCTAATGGATGCTAAAGAGGCACTGAGTGAGCACTCACAAGCGATCGTAACTTTTGCTCTATGTGGCTTTGCTAACATCTCTACTATGGCAATTCTGATTGGTGGTTTGGGTAGCTTAGTTCCAGAGCGTCGCTCTTTCATCTCACAATATGGCTTCAAAGCAATTTGTGCGGGTGTGTTTGCTAACCTAATGAGTGCAGCGATTGCTGGTGTTGTACTTTCTCTGTAGCTAACTGATCATGACTTTACTCTCCCTATAGTAAAGTGACTGATTAATCACAATAATATTCGGTTAGCGTGAAAAAGAGAGCCTATAGTGTAAGAACGTAGGCTTTCTTATTTCATTGAATAGTTTGTACCACAGGGTGTGGTGCAAACCTTTTAGGGGCACAAATGGATTTGTCGATTACTTCTTCTTTGGCGTTAATTGGACTCTTGTCTTTAGCTTGTCAGCTGCTCGGTTGGCGTTTACGTCTTCCCGCTATTCTTCCTCTCCTTATCGTCGGCCTATTGTTAGGTCCTGGCTTGAATATCTTAAATCCCGATGCCATTTTTGGTGATGTGCTGTTTCCTATGATTTCATTAGGGGTTGCCATCATCCTGTTTGAAGGGGCATTAACCCTAAATTTCAAAGAAATCAGAGGCCATGGCCGGATGGTGACTCACCTCGTGAGTTTCGGCATGTTGATTACCTGGGCGTGTATCGTGGTCGGTGCTTACTACTTTGTGGACTTTAGTTGGCCGTTAGCCGCACTGTTTGGTGCATTAGTCGTGGTAACTGGCCCAACGGTGATCGTACCCATGCTTCGCAGTATTCAGCCTAAATCCTCCTTAGGCAGTATCTTGCGATGGGAAGGGATAGTGATTGATCCCATTGGCGCTCTGTTTGCTGTTCTGGTTTATGAATACATAGTCTCTTCGGCCGATCCTACAGGACATGTACTTTCAGCTCTGGGACTAACCTTAGCCATTGGTTTAGGTTTAGGGATCATCGGTGGCTATTTGATTGCCAAGATGCTGCAAGGGCATTGGGTACCGCACTATTTACGTAATGTGGCCGTATTGACGCTAATGCTCGCTGCGTTCTCTTTCTCGAATGACTTGAGTGAAGAATCGGGTTTATTAACCGTGACCATCATGGGGATCTGGCTTGCCAACGTGAAAGGCTTGGATATCGAAGACATCATCGAATTCAAAGAAACCCTGACCGTGTTACTCATTTCTGCGTTGTTTATTTTGCTAGCCAGTCGACTCGATTCGGGGACTTTCCTTTCGATAGGTTGGGGCGGTATAGGGTTGTTAGCGGTGGTTATGCTGGTGGCTCGTCCGTTAAGCGTGTGGATCAGCGGGATCGGTACGGATCTTACTTCGGCGGATAAATGGTTTTTGAGTTGGATGGCACCTCGCGGGATCGTAGCAGCCGCGGTTTCTTCTCTGTTTGCTATCAAACTGCAAGAGAAGCAATTGATTGAAGGCGCAGATCTACTGGTGCCAATGGTGTTCTTAGTCATTATTGGTACGGTTGTTATTCAGAGTTTTACCGCAAGCTGGTGGGCGAGAAGGTTAGGTGTGACTCAAGAGAAAGCACAAGGGGTGATTTTCTTTGGCGCAACTCATTTCGCAAGACAGTTTGCCAAGGTTCTAGCCACACACAATATCAACAGTGTGCTTGCCGATACCAACTGGGAGAGCATTCGTTTGGCGAGGATGGATAATTTGAATGTCTACTTTGGTAACCCAGCTTCAAGCCACGCGGAAAACAATCTGGAATTGGATGGGATAGGGCGTGCGATGATCGTCTCGCCTTATCGTCAAACCAACCCGTTAGTCAGCATGCATTACCAAGATGAATTTGGTGCCAATAAGGTGTTTGAGCTTGAATCGTCAGAGACTAAGCATGAAAGGCATCAAGTGAGTCGCGATGGTAATCGAAGTTTGTTTTCTGAAGGAATTACCTACTCCAAGCTCAACTCGTTAATGGCTCAGGGTAGCCAAATTAAAAGTACAGGTTTGACCGAGGCATTTGATTTAAACGAGTTTAACGCGCTGTACCCTAAAGCCATTCCTCTTGGGGTGATTACTGGCGGTGATTTCCGTTTGATTACACAAGGATCTGAGTTGGAAAAACTCATATCAACGGAGTGTGAGCTTATTAGTTTATTACCGCCTTCTGAACAGACGGAAAAAGTCGAGAATCCAGATAAGTAGTGAATAGCAGCGTATCAAAAGCGAGTCGCCCTGTTTCAAAACGAATGTCTAAGTATCAAAAAAGCCGCAGCGTTCATCACGTTGTGAACTGACCCCCAATAGTTGGACACCAATTATTGGGGGTCTTTTTATGTCCAAATATAGCCGAGAGCTAAAATGTATCATTGCTAAGCAATACTTAGATGGCACGTCATCTCTCTACTTAGCCAAACAATATTCAATTTCGTCAAGACAGATTCGGTATTGGGCTCAAGTGTTTGCCATCCACGGCACTGCTTCATTTTTACCAACTAAGCATGCTGCTACTGCTCAGACAAAACGAAAAGCATTGAATTTAATGTGGACGAATGAATGGTCTCTCACGCACACTAGCGCTGTATTAAACCTCTCATCCCCTGGGATACTCTCTGTCTGGCTCAAACGATTTAATGAGCTGGGTATCAAAGGGCTCAAAATGCGCCAGAAAGGAAGACCCTCAATGAAACAGCAACCTCAACGTACCACTAAGCCTGATAATGAAATGACGCTTGAGGAGCTAAAAGAGGAGTTGGTCTACTTACGAACCGAGAATGCCGTTCTAAAAAAGTTGGAAGAGTTGGAGCAGGAAAAAAACCGTCGAACAAAGAAAAAGCGGTCATAGCTCTAACTCTTAAAGGCAAGTACCCACTAAAGCACTTACTGCACACTCTACAGCTGGCAAAAAGTGTCTTTTATTATCAGGCTCAAACGAGCAAGCGCCCAAATAGCTACGAACGTGAGCTGCGGTTGATAAAGTCAATTTATCATGAACATAAGGGTCGATACGGCTACCGCCGTATTCACTTGGAACTAAAAAATCAGGGGGTCGTGCTTAATCACAAAACGGTTCAAAGACTTATGGCTCAGCTGAACCTTAAATCGACAGTCAGGATTAAAAAGTATCGTTCATACCGAGGAGAGTCTGGAACAGCAGCTCCCAACGTGCTTGAAAGAGATTTTAGTGCGACTCAACCCGACGAAAAGTGGGTAACTGATGTCACGGAGTTCAAAGTCAAAGAGCAGAAAGTATACTTGTCTCCCATTGTCGACTTGTTTACTCAGGAAGTGGTTGCTTATAGAGTGGCCCAAAATGCCTGCTTGCCGCTTGTCACGGATATGCTGACGGAGGCTATATCAAAGCTGAAACCCAACTCAAAGCCAATTATACACAGCGATCAAGGTTGGCAATATCGCCATCGACAGTATCAGAAAAAGGTAGCGGAGAGTGGGTTAACGCAAAGCATGTCGAGAAAAGGTAACTGCTTGGATAATGCGGTTGCTGAAAACTTTTTTGCTTTACTCAAAACAGAGATGTATCACAACCAAAGCTTTGAAGATGCAGATGCTCTGATAGAGCAAATTAAAGAATACATCGAGTACTACAATACCAAACGTATAAAAGTGAAACTAAAAGGCCTGACTCCGATAGAATATCGAACTCAGGCCTTGAAAGCCGCTTAACAGAAATGTCCAACTTTACGGGGTCACTTCATTGCGGCTTTCTAATTTTATTTATATGCGCTGCGGATTATTTCGAGTGAAATTGCTCACAAGCGATCATGGTGTTCTCGATTAGGCTCGCAACTGTCATTGGACCAACACCACCCGGTACAGGCGTGATGAAGCTTGCGCTTTCTTTCGCTACGTCGTATTCAACGTCACCCACTAGTTTGCCAGATTCCAAACGGTTGATACCCACATCGACCACAACAGCGCCTTTCTTGATCCAAGCACCTGGAATGAAGTTTGGCTTACCTACGGCAACTACAACAACGTCTGCTTGACGCACGTGGCCTTCAAGGTCTTTGGTGAAGCGGTGACATGTTGTCGTTGTACAACCTGCTAGAAGAAGCTCTAGCGTCATTGGGCGACCTACGATGTTTGATGCGCCAACGACAACCGCGTGCTTACCACGTAAATCGATGTTGTAACGGTCAAGCAGCGTGATGATGCCTTTTGGCGTACAAGAGCGAAGCTTAGGCATACGCTGAGCCAAACGGCCGACATTGTATGGGTGGAAGCCATCAACGTCTTTTTCTGGCGTGATACGCTCAAGAACGTGAGTGCTATCAATACCAGCAGGTAGAGGCAGTTGAACCAGAATACCGTCGATCTCTGGGTCTTGGTTCAGTTGGTCTACCAGTGTTAACAATTCGTCTTCTGTCGCAGTGGCTGGCAAGTCGTAAGATTTAGACACGAAGCCAACTTCTTCACACGCTTTACGCTTACTTCCAACGTAAACCTGAGAAGCAGGGTCTTCACCCACTAAAACAACCGCTAGGCCCGGAGCGCGTAATCCAGCTTCAGTACGAGCTTTTACACGTGCAGCAACTTCGGAGCGAACCGTTTGAGAAATTAGCTTTCCATCAATATTTTGAGCAGTCATGAATTTCCTTAGTATTGATATTCAAGTTAGTGGCTGATGTTTTTGGCGCATTATTCCAGAAAATCTTTTTGATTACCATCAAGCAAACGTTTGCTTTGTTCTATTTTCCAACACTTATATGTTTGTTGCCCTTTTTTTACCCACTTAGATCAGAATGTTACATAAAGCCGTTGCTTTACTGATTCGAATTCGTATAATTCGTTCCTGTAGCGCGCCCTTAGCTCAGCTGGATAGAGCACCTCCCTTCTAAGGAGGTGGTCGAAGGTTCGAATCCTTCAGGGCGTGCCATTATTTAAAGAAACCCGATAACTCTCCGAGTTGTCGGGTTTTTTGCTTTCCTACCATAATAAAAATACTCTTCTCAAAGCGCCACTCATTTCCCCCGCGTTATTCATTTCATTCGGCTCATGTAATAGAAAGTTAAAATTGTTCGTTTTTTGGGGTTTACATCATTTGGTAATAAAGCCACTATGAATTTACGAAGAATAGACAAGTAAAGCTGTTCGCCAGTGGGTTTAGGAATCAAACCTTCTGCTCAATAGCTGATTTAGAGGAAGTAATGGCAGGAAACAGTATCGGACAACATTTCCGCGTGACCACGTTCGGAGAAAGTCACGGTATCGCACTAGGATGTATCGTAGATGGGTGCCCACCAGGATTAGAAATTACCGAAGCAGACCTTCAAAGAGATTTGGACCGTCGTCGCCCTGGTACTTCTCGTTATACAACGGCTCGCCGTGAAGCGGATGAAGTGAAAATCTTATCAGGTGTATTTGAAGGCCAAACTACGGGCACTTCTATTGGTCTATTGATTGAAAATACAGACCAACGCTCTAAAGACTATTCCGAAATTAAAGACAAATTCCGCCCCGGACACGCTGATTATACGTACCATCAAAAGTACGGTGTGCGTGATTACCGAGGTGGTGGTCGTTCTTCAGCTCGTGAAACTGCAATGCGTGTTGCGGCTGGTGCGATTGCGAAGAAATACCTAAAACAAGAATTTGGTGTTGAAATCCAAGCTTACCTTTCTCAAATGGGTGATATCTCAATTGATAAAGTGGATTGGAACGAGATTGAAAACAACGCTTTCTTCTGTCCAGATGCCGACAAAGTACCAGAATTTGATCAACTGATTCGTGACTTGCTAAAAGAAGGCAACTCGATTGGTGCGAAGATTCAAGTGGTTGCGACTAAAGTGCCTGTAGGCCTTGGTGAGCCAATCTTTGATCGTCTAGATGCTGACATTGCTCACGCTCTAATGAGCATCAATGCGGTGAAAGGTGTTGAGATTGGTGATGGTTTTGACGTCGTTAATCAACGCGGTAGTGAACACCGTGATCCATTAACGCCAGAAGGTTTCAGCAGCAACCATGCTGGCGGTATCTTAGGTGGTATTTCTACTGGCCAAGATATTGTTGCAAGCATTGCGCTTAAACCAACATCAAGCATTACCGTTCCTGGTGACACGATCACTAAAGACGGTGAAGCAACGCAACTAATCACTAAAGGTCGTCATGACCCATGTGTAGGTATCCGTGCCGTGCCGATCGCAGAAGCGATGTTAGCGATTGTATTGCTTGATCACTTGCTACGTCACCGTGGTCAAAACTTTGGTGTGACAACTGAAACGCCAAAAATCTAGTTCTGCTTCGTTGTAATCGGAACAGATTTGAAACTGATTTGATAAAAACAAAAAGGGTTGCTTCGTAATGAAGCAACCCTTTTTTATATTCTGCGTAATTGAGAATATATTATCTAATGTACCGAGCTTTCAGGATCAAGCTGGAACGAAGGTAAACGCCACTTGAATCGTACAGCCGCCATACGCAGCAAGTAACCAACCACAAGCGTCACAATCGTCGCGGTTACGTCGTTAATGCCAAGTTCAAGCAAACCTAGGTATAAACCTGAAGCGACAAGTGCGACAGAGGCATATAGCTCTTCATGCAACACCAATGGTGTTTGACGACAGATGAGGTCGCGTAGTAAACCACCAAAGACACCCGTGACTAGCGCAGACACCATGCAGATCATTGGATGTAGACCCATGGTGATCGCTACCTTAGTACCAATGATACTGAACACGATAAGCCCTAGTGCATCTAAACGAATGAATAGCCCTTTGAGCTTGATAACCCATTTAGCCAGTCCGGTTGTAATAACACCTGCGATACAGGTGATTGCCAGATACTGTGGGTTTTCAACCCAACCTAAAGGGTAATGGCCGAGTAAGATATCTCGTACTGTACCGCCGCCAATTGCCGTTGCACTGGCAACCAACATTACACCAAACCAATCCATTTTTTGTTTGCCAGCACTGAGAGCGCCGGTCATGGCTTCTGCCGTGATGCCAATGATATACAAAACACTTAGTAGCATTGCTGTAGCTCTATAATATAGGTCTATAAATTGGAGTCTTATAGGCCTTAGGGATATAAAAATGAAGCGCGAGTGTAGTAGTAAAAACGCTGATTGACGAATGAATATTTGTACCGTGAATGTGTGTTTCAGATTAGCTAAACTAATCATTCGCCTCAAAGTAGTGTAATCTGGGATCAGCAATCGATTGTCACAGTAAAGTATTGGGGGCAACCTAATGCCATTGCTCGTGATAGGGCTTTACCGAGCGCTTAAAAAAACGCAAAATGCCCCGGTTCTTTTTACTTAAATTTGATTTTATGACGCACCAATACCCAGACATCATCGATATTTTCAATCAAACCTTTTTCGAGAGTTACAATACCAAACTCGAACTGGGTGCAGACGAGCCTATTTACCTGCCAGCCGATGGGGAGGTTCCTCATCACCGTATCGTATTTGCTCGCGGATTTTATGCGTCTGCACTTCACGAGATAGCGCACTGGTGTGTCGCTGGTCCTGAGCGTCGTTTGTTGGAAGATTTTGGCTATTGGTATGAGCCTGATGGTCGAACTGAGTCGGTTCAAGCTGAGTTTGAAAAAGTAGAAATTCGCCCACAAGCGTATGAATGGATCATTGCGATGAGTGCAGGCTTTCCTTTTAATGTCAGCTGTGACAATCTACACGGCGATTTTGAGCCAGATCGTTTGGCCTTTATGAATAAAGTACACAGCGAAGTCATGGGTATCTTTGAAGCTGGTCTTCCGCCTCGCGTAAAAATGCTCTCTGAAGCATTACGCAGCTTCTACGATGTAGAACCTTTATGTACTAGCCAATTTATTGTGAAATAAGAGAATATTATGATTATCGAATTTGAAGAAAAACTACTTGAAGTAATTGATGCTCGCATTGAAAACGCATCAGACGATGAACTGTTTGCTGGTGGTTACTTACGTGGTCATATTTCTCTGTCAGTGGCTTCATGTGAAGAAGAAGGCATTGAAGACGTAGCTGAAGTAAAAGCACGCATCGAGAAGAGCCTAGATGACGCTCGCTCTGAACTAACGCCAGCAGATCGCACCATCGTTAATGACCTTTGGGTTGAACTGCAAAACCAAGCTTAATAGCTAACAATTTATCACTATCCGCTCAGTCCCTTCCTTTCCATTTTGCTGAGCTGTTAATTATTTGAGACTCATTCGAAATTTTTGAATGAGTCCGTTCAATCCTTGTGATGGTTCCATTTTCTGACTACGTTATTCTAATCCCACTTAACGGATTTACAGAAAAGGTCACATCATGAAAGTTATCGCATTCGGCGCAAGCACAAGCTCTACTTCTATCAACAAAACTCTAGCAACTTACGCAGCTAACTTGATTGAAGGTGCTGAAGTTAAAGTTCTAAACATCAACGATTACAACGTTCCTATGTTCAGTGAAGACACTGAAAAAGAGATTGGCCAAGCGGAAGGCGCACAAGCATTCTTACGTGATTTAGCTGAAGCAGATGCGTTTGTTATCTCTTTTGCTGAGCACAACGGCCACTACCCAGCTGCGTACAAAAACCTATTTGATTGGGCGACACGCATTGAGCGCTCTGTGTTTGGCGAGAAGCCGGCGGTTTACCTAGCGACTTCACCTGGCCCAGGCGGTGCACAAACGGTACTTGGCGCAGCAACAGGTTCAGCGCCATACTTTGGCGGAAACGTAAAAGCGTCAGTTTCAGTACCAAGCTTCTACGATAACTTTGATTTTGAGTCTGGTTCTATCAGCAACGAAGAGATTGCTCAGCAGATCAAAGACGCGGTTGCTAAGCTGTAAATACAAGTTAGATCAACACGAACAACAAAAAGCCCGAGGGACATAATGTCGCTCGGGCTTTTTAGCTTTTAGTTTCAGGTATTTCCAATATTTAGATATTCAGAATAGTTGAACTAGAAACTACTGATTTGTTTTTGAGTGCTTATCTGCAACCCAGCCAGCGGTTAATGCTTTACCTTTACGCAGCCTGCGTACCCACATTCTGCTTGGGTGAATCGCTTCAAGCACATCGACAGGTAAGGGAAGCGGATCGCCACAAATTTGTGATGCTAACACTTCAGCCAATAATGGCGCAGAGCTCAAGCCACGTGAGCCTAATCCGATAAAACAGTATAGGTTAGGGAAGCTTGTCACCGTTTCAACATCATCAACCGAGTCACGCTGTGGGTTAAAGTTGTGTAGATCTTGGTACTGATCTTTAATGGCTTCGAAATCACCCACATTGCCAACAAATGGCAAGTGGTCACGGCTCACGCTACGGATACCTTGGCGCGCTAGGTTGCTACTGGTATCGACATCTTTTGTCCATGCTTGGTCTGGCAGTGACCCATGCAGACGCTCGCCATTATGTTGCTGAACCTCAATATCAAACTCTTGGTCGATGTTGGTTTTGTCGTAGTTTGCGCCAATACAATGGTGTCCATTGTTTGGGTTTTGTGGTGTTAAGTAACCATCAAAGCACAACACGGTTTTTAGTTTACTGAGGTTATCCGTGGTCGGAATGTGGCTCACTTGACCTTTAACCGGTGTCAGTGGTACTGGCTGAGTCTGCTCAAACTGAGTGAACTTGTGGCCGTTCGCAACCACCACTTGGTCATGCTTGGTTTGAATCTCACCTTGTGGTGTCTCAATGATGAGCAACCATTGTTGTTCAGCTTCGAGCCACTCTAGTTGAGTCACTTGATGTTGATAGTGAGTGCTAACTTGGTTGGCCTCTTCTAACTTTCCGATCAAGCCTTGTGTCAGTTGTAGAGGACTTAACCAACCACCCAGTGGGAAGTAAACACTCTCTTTATCAACCTGTAGGCCAATCTTTTCATTTGCTTGTTCTGGCGATAAACGCTGAATCAAATCTGTATGGAAATTGCCTTCCAACATGCGATTGAGCTTTTTGGTTGAGCCTTCATCCCACATCAGAATGTTCACGCCACACCAACTGTGGTCAAACTGAATAGATTGCGCCGCCTGATTGATGAACTGGCGAGCAAACAGTAAGCCTGGACCAAACACGCGAGAAACGTTCGATGTCGCTTCGCTTAACAATGGGTAAATTGCACCTTGGTTGTTGCCTGAAGCATTGCCCGCTGCTTGTGGGTGCTCGCAATAAAGGGTGATGTCTTTACCGCGGCGGCTCAGCGTTTTAGCGAGTGCAGCACTAGCAACACCACCACCAATGATCGCGATGTCTTGCGAGTCACTATGCTCTGATAGGCCATACCAAGGTTTGATGTTGGTGTGAGCGTGCTTTTCGCCCAGTCGGCCAGCAATCATTTCGCGCTTAGTACCAAAGCCTTTAACCTTCTTCATCTCAAAGCCAGCTTCGATTAAACCACGGCGAACAAAACCAGCCGCGGTGAAGGTTGCGCAGCTACAATCTTGTTTAGCCAGCTTGGCCATACCGTTGAACAGGTTTTGATTCCACATCTCTGGGTTTTTGCTCGGTGCAAAGCCATCTAAGAACCAAGCATCCACTAAGCCTTGTTTTGGTGTAGGGACGTTAGGCATACAATCTTTGATATCACCAAACCATAAATCCAGCGTGATAGCGCCATCACCCAGCACAATGCGGTGACATTCCGGCAGGGCGATAGGGTAGTGTTCTTGGAGTTGCGTCGCATACTCGGCTAATTCTGGCCACGATTGGTGTGCTTTGATGAGATCCTCTTTATTTAAAGGATATTTTTCAAAACTGATGAAATGTAACTCTTTGGTAATAGCTTGAGGGTTATCTTTAAGGAAAGTATCGAACCATTGCCAAACTGCAAGAAAGTTCAAACCTGTGCCAAAGCCGGTTTCTGCAATCACAAAACGGCGTTGTTCATGTTCAAGCCAACGCTCTGGAAGGTGGTTTTGCTTTAAAAAGACGTAGCGAGTTTCTTCTAAACCGTTAACATTGGAGAAGTAAACGTCGTCAAATTGGTCTGAAACTGGCGTGCCAGACTCATTCCATTCCAGTTCTGCATTAGTAATTGAAGTCATAAAATCTATCATTTTGTGATTTGAAGCGATATGTTGGTAGGGATTGTACGAATTTCTAGGAAAGCTGACCACTTTTGTTAGGCTTCTTAGTTATCATCTAGCTGAATTTAGAATTATAGGAATGTCACATGAAACGAGTCGTAATCACCGGTATGGGTATTGTTTCAAGTATCGGTAACAACGTCGAAGAAGTTTTAGCATCACTGAAAGAGGGTAAATCTGGTATTACCGCTTCAGAGCAGTTCAAGGAAAATGGCTTGCGCTCTCAAGTATGGGGTAACCTAAAAATGAACCCTGCTGACCATATCGATCGCAAAAAAATGCGCTTTATGGGTGATGCAGCGGCATTCGCTTATCTTTCAATGGAGCAAGCAATTGCTGATTCTGGTTTAACTGAAGATCAAGTATCTAATGACCGCACGGGTATCGTTGCGGGTTCAGGTGGTGCTTCATCTCTAAACCAAGTAAACGCGGTAGACATCATTCGTGAGAAAGGCGTGAAGCGCGTTGGTCCATATATGGTTCCACGTACAATGGCTTCTACGGTTTCTGCTTGTCTAGCAACTCCTTTCAAAATCCGTGGTGTGAACTACTCTATGAGCTCTGCATGTGCGACATCTGCACACTGTATTGGTCACGCAATGGAGCTTATCCAACTTGGTAAGCAAGACGTTGTATTCGCTGGTGGCGGTGAAGAACTGGATTGGTCTCTGACTATGATGTTCGACGCAATGGGCGCACTTTCTACTAAGTACAACGACACTCCTGAGCTGGCTTCTCGTACTTACGATGCAGACCGTGACGGTTTCGTTATCTCTGGTGGTGGCGGCATGCTAGTAATTGAAGAGCTTGAGCACGCAGTTGCTCGTGGCGCAAAAATCTACGGTGAGATCGTAGGTTACGGCGCAACTTCAGATGGCTACGACATGGTTGCTCCTTCTGGTGAAGGCGCGGTTCGTTGTATGAAGATGGCTATGCAAAACGTCGATGGCGTTGACTACGTGAACACTCACGGTACTTCAACTCCAGTTGGTGACGTGAAAGAGCTAGGCGCTATCCAAGAAGTATTTGGCGGTAACAGCCCAGCAATTTCTGCAACTAAAGCGATGACAGGTCACGCTCTAGGTGCAGCTGGCGTACACGAAGCGATTTACTCAACGCTAATGCTAGACAACGGCTTCATCGCTCCAAGCATTAACGTTTCTAACCTAGACGAAGCAGCTGCTGGCCTAGATATCGTAACTGAAGCTCGTGAACAAGAGCTAACAACGGTTATGTCTAACAGCTTTGGTTTCGGCGGTACGAACGCAACGCTAGTAATCAAAAAGTACCAAGCTTAATTTAGGCTTGAGTCAGATATACAAAGGTTAATCGTTAAAGGGTTACGCGAGTGTAGATCCAACACGCACAGGTAACTCATTAATTATGAACCACAGAACAAAGCTTTATAAACATGGGTTTTAAATCTAGGTTTAAAAGTTGAAAGGTTTCCAGAGCTTGATCAGTAGTGACTTAGTTAGTACTGGTTGAACAGACGCAAGACTCTGTCTCCTGGAGAGCGAGATAGGATCCTTTTGTTCTGGATGTTTGCCCGATTGTTTATTCAATCGGGCATTTTTCGTTTTAGCCGTTTGATCTTGGGTGTTCACTTTGGTTTCGGTTCTTGTCTGTCAAGGCTAGCCGATTCAGCCCTTTATTTATAATGTATTCCAATTGCTACTCGACACCGTGTGTGGAATTTTGCACAATCATTTCAATTCACATTTAGGTCGATAGACCCCAACGAAAGTACTCGCCAAATGAAAATCTTAATCGACGAAAATATGCCTTACGCTGAAGCGCTATTTAGCCAGCTAGGGGAAGTGACAATGAAGTCTGGTCGCACATTAACAGCTGACGACCTAGTTGACGTAGACGCATTGATGATTCGCTCTGTTACCAAAGTAAACGAGTCATTAATCAGCAAAGCCAATAAGCTGAAGTTTGTCGGGACTGCGACGGCTGGTATGGATCACGTTGACCAAGAATTGATGAAAGAGCGTGGCATTTTCTTTACTGCGGCTCCTGGCTGTAACAAGGTGGGTGTTGCTGAGTACGCGTTCAGTGCGATGATGGTTCTTGCGCAGCAGCAAGGCTTCTCTGTTTTTGATAAAACGGTTGGTATTATCGGCTGTGGTCAAGTGGGCAGCTACTTAGCGAAGTGCTTAGAAGGCATAGGTATTAAAGTTCTGCTGAACGATCCTCTAAAACAACAAGAGGGTGATTCTCGCGAATTTACTGAGCTAGAGACTCTGCTTGAGCAATCAGACGTTATTACATTGCACACGCCAATCACTAAGACGGGTGAGTTTCCAACGCATCACTTGATCAATGATCAAGTGCTGAACAACTTACGTGCTGATCAAATTCTGATTAATGCCGCTCGTGGCCCTGTGGTGGATAACCAAGCGCTAAAAGCTCGTTTACAAAAAGCTGATGGATTTACTGCGGTTCTTGATGTATTTGAGTTTGAACCTGAAGTCGACTTTGAACTTCTTCCGTTACTCGCTTTTGCAACTCCTCACGTAGCGGGCTACGGTTTAGAGGGTAAAGCGCGTGGTACCACGATGATCTTCAACAGTTATTGTGAGTTTTTAGGTACTGAACAGCGTGCGTATGCAAGTGACTTATTGCCGACAGCGCCTGTACCTCAAATGAAATTAGATAGAGCTTGGGATGAAGCAACACTGCACAATTTGACTCAGTTGATCTATGATGTGCGCAAAGACGACGCCTTATTCCGTCGCAATATCGCTACGCCGGGTTCTTTTGACAAGATGCGTAAAGAATATTGGGACCGTAGAGAATACAGTGCAGTCGAGTTAACGGGCGACGAATCTTGTAATTTAACGCCGTTATCTAAACTCGGTTTTATGGTAAAGCCAACTTTATAAAAGAGAGAAACAATGAGCCAAGAATTTAATATTGCTATTTTAGGTGCGACTGGTGCGGTTGGTGAAACCATTCTTGAAGTACTTAAAGAGCGTAAATTCCCTGTCGGTGAACTGCACTTACTAGCAAGTGAACGTAGTGAAGGCAAAACTTCCCGTTTTAACGGCAAAACAATACAAGTACAAAACGTAGAAGACTTCGATTGGTCTCAAGTACATATTGCGTTTTTCTCTGCAGGTAGCGAACTTTCAGAGCGTTGGGCTCCAATTGCTGCTGATGAAGGTGTTGTTGTTATCGATAACACATCACGTTTCCGTTACGAATACGATGTTCCTCTGGTTGTGCCTGAAGTGAACCCTGAAGCAATTGCTGAGTTCCGTAACCGTAACATCATCGCGAACCCTAACTGCTCGACTATCCAAATGGTAGTAGCGCTAAAACCAATTCACGATGAAGTGGGTCTTGAGCGTATTAACGTCTCAACTTACCAATCTGTGTCTGGTGCAGGTAAGCCAGGTATCGATGAGCTAGCGGGTCAAACAGCTAAGCTTCTTAACGGTATGCCAGCTGAAAATTCAGCGTTCTCACAACAGATCGCTTTCAACTGTATTCCTCAAATCGATGAATTTACAGAGAACGGCTACACGCGTGAAGAGATGAAGATGGTTTGGGAAACTCAAAAAATCTTTGCTGATTCTTCAATCACAGTGAACCCGACTTGTGTTCGCGTACCAGTATTCTACGGTCACGCAGAATCTCTACACATTGAAACTCGCGCGCCTATCGGTGCAGAGCAAGTGGTTCAGCTTCTAGAGAACACAGAAGGTGTTGAAGTATTCCAAGCGCTAGACTTCCCAACTCAAGTTCGTGATGCCGGTGGTAAAGACCACGTAATGGTTGGTCGTATTCGTAACGACATCAGCCATCACAGCGGCGTGAACATGTGGGTTGTAGCTGATAACGTTCGTAAAGGCGCGGCAACAAACGCAGTTCAAATCGCTGAAGTTCTGATTCGCGATTACTTCTAAGCTTTATTGCTTTGATAAACAAGCCTCACTCTTTAGTGGGGCTTTTTTAATCGATTAAAAATATTGTTAGTCAAATTGTGTGAAATTGCTGCGAATATTGTTGCTGCAACACATTTTTTGTTTTCATCTCTATAGTTTTACGTCATTTATCCGATATATTTAATAGATCATCACTTTTCCGAATTTAAGCACCTAGCTGAGCCTTTTATGTTTCAAATTTTCAAGCCGTGGTTAATGCCTTTTGCCTTTATCATTGCGACTCAGATTTCCGTTGTTCGTGCAGATTCCATTCGAGTTGTAGGGCCTAATGGTCAGATACAATCAGCGCCTACGTTTTCAGAACCTCTTCAAAGAGCGCAATCGAATAGCGCTGAGCCTTCACGTTTCTATGGTCCAACTCGCAGCTCAGAGACATTGTGGTCTATTGCTTCAAAGTTACGCCCTGATAACTCCGTTTCAGTCCAACAAACCCTGTTGGCTATTTATCGCTTAAACCCACAAGCGTTTGAAAACCAGAATATCCATAGTCTGCTGCCTGCCAGCAATTTACGTGTGCCTTCTTTAGAGCAAACACGTGCAAGTTCGACGCAGCAAGCTATCAACATCATGAACTCACATCTTGCTAAGCTTGATGCTCCTGCGAGCAAGCCTGTCGCTTCAAAACCAAAAAACTCGAGTTCTGATGCAAAAAATACTACTCCTGCCAAGCAAGTAAGCTCTGCTGAAACTGCAAAAAAACCATTGTCTCTAACTCAGTCTTCTCTAGAACAATCCGCTCCAACCCAAGAGATGAACAAGTTAGAGAAGCAGCTAGAGCTTTCAGAAACTGAACTCTTGTCACTTGAAGAGAAAAACCACCAACTTCGTTTGATGTTGTCGAATGTTCAATCGGAAGTTGATGAACTAAAAACTGAGCTCAGTGATGAAGACCGCATTCGTAGCGAAGTGGAAAAGCTGCTTGATGAAGAGCGCAGAAAGAACGCCGAAATTGAAAAGATGGCACCAAGTGCCATGGACGAATTGTTATCGAATGGTTGGTTAGTGGCGGCTCTTGCGATTATTCCAGGTCTGCTACTTGGTTTGATCATTGTGATGTTGTTAGGCCGTCGTTCTAAAAATGATGAGCAACAGCAAACTACTCAAGAGCAACCGATTCAGCCAGAACCAAGCGTCGTCGCGCCTATTGCATTGGGCGACGAGATGGATGACCTTAACGAGCTGTCGTTAGACGATGATTTGTTTGGTACGGAAGATGACGCCAACAAGTTGTTTGACGATCAAGCGCTAGCTGAAGAAGACGATGTCTTTGCCGGTTTAGATGAGTCGGATCTCGATTTTAACCTCGACGGTGAAGATGATGACCCGTTTGCCAGCATTGGCGAAAACGGTGATTTAGACACTAACTTCGATGATCTTGATTTAGACAGCAGCAACGGCATTAGTGTTAATGGCGAAGAGAAGGCTCTTGGTCTTGAAGAGATGGAGCGCGCACTCGATAAAACAGCGGAAAGCGCACTTGATACAGATGAAGTCGATTTTGACCTTTCTGATGATAACGCAATGTCTGCTGATGACATTGAAGCCTTGTTATCTCAAGAGGGTGAAACTGAGGACTTAGGCTCTAACGAGCTAGACCAATCTTTATTAGATGATCTGTTTGCTCTTGATGACGAAGATGATGACAGCTTTGATATTGATGCGTTGATTTCGGAAGAGCAAAGTAATTCGCCGTCTAAC
Source organism: Vibrio crassostreae (assembly GCF_024347415.1). Taxonomy (NCBI): domain Bacteria; kingdom Pseudomonadati; phylum Pseudomonadota; class Gammaproteobacteria; order Vibrionales; family Vibrionaceae; genus Vibrio; species Vibrio crassostreae. The sequence continues at coordinate 2,541,167 of NZ_AP025476.1, read as the reverse complement.
ACTGAAGCACCAGCAAGCGATGATTTTGACATTGATGCACTTATCTCAGAACAACAAAGCGATACCAAGCCTGCTGATTTGAGCAATGACGATTTTGATATTGATGCTCTAATCTCTGAACAACAGAGCCCTGAGCCTGCGTCACCGACAGCAAATGACGATATTGATGACATCTTTGCCCAGGTTGCCGCTCAGAACGATCAAGCGAATGACCCTTTCAACCTCGATAACGACGATGAGATTGCCACTAACCTAAACAGTGGTTTAGCGTCTGATGATGATATCGAAAACATTTTGTCTCAGTTCGATAAGCCAATCGTAGATGAAGAACCTCAAGACAGCGTTGATCTGCTTGATGAGCAATTGGCTGGGGATGACGTTGATCTAAGTCACTCGACCGACCTTCTTGATGAAATGTTGGAAGACGAATCGGGTGATGAGTCTGAAAGTGAGCCTTTAGGTTTTGATTCATTATCTGAACTTGAAGAGCTTTCTGGTTTATCGACCGATGATGACCTAAACATCGCAGAAGACAGCACGGAAACCTTGGATGAACTGATAGGTGATTCTGACGATGATGATTTCGAACTTGATGCCGAAAGTACCGACTTATTGGATGACTTCCTTGATAGTGAATTGTCAGGTGATGGGCTGTCAGTAGACGAAGCAGATGCCCCAAAAGCGGAATCTTTAGACCCGTTTGATGACTTACTGACAACTGGCATTGAAGACGAGCTTGAATCTGAAGAGAAGGCGTTTGATAAAGAGCTAGACGCGGCCTTTGGTTTTGACAACGCTAACGATGAGTCTGCAAATAACGCAGACGTTGAGCATACTCCGTTAACCTCTGAAACATCTGAAGTTGAGCCTGAGCAAGCGTCGGATATAAGTGAAACACCACAATCTGAAGCCGTTAGTGATGAGTCGTTAGATTCGAAACTGATCCAAGAAAGTGCTGACGTTAAGCCAGATAATGATGAAGACTTTAATCGTGATGACTTTATCGATGATTTGTTCGGTGTCGCACCGGCAACGGATGCTTTACTTGATGACTCGCTAGAAACGACAGACGAAGCGTTGATTGATGAGTTAATGACTTCTGATGACAACGATTCGCTGCCAGCGACAGAAGAGCCTGCTGAACCATCTCTTGAAAATACGGTTGAATCAGAGCAAGCGCATTTTTCAAACAGCAACCAAGTATCATCGGAAGAAAGCGCATCATCGGTTGAAGATGATGAACTGGATATCGACTCGCTGTTATCTGAAAATTCTGATTTTGACAAACCAGATTTTGAAGAGCGAGTTCAAGAAGAAACCGCACAACAAGAACCAGAGCCGAAAGAAGCCGACGTCCAAGAGCAACGTGAAGACATCGCTGCTAGCTTTGAAGATCAAGCTTCACCATCCTCTTTAAATGATATCTCTGACGATGATGAAGAGACGGTTGAAGATTGGTTAGCTGAAGCGATCGACGATGTAGAGTCGCCTGCGAACGTTACCTCTGATTTTGACTTTGAACCGAAGATCCAAGGTAGCGATCAGTTTGAAGATGTCGTTGAATCCTTGCCAGAGCCAGAGCCAGAGCCAGAGCCAGAGCCAGAGCCAGAGCCAGAGCCAGAGCCAGAGCCAGAGCCAGAGCCAGTTCGTGCTGCCAATATGCCAGAAATTATTCCAAATGAATTTGGCGTACCACAAGACGACGATTGGCTGATTGAAGATGAGACGTCTGCACCACAAGCATTAGCAGAAACTGACGCAACACCAGAACCTGTAGCACCTGTTGTTGAACCTAAATTAGACGCTGAATCGCAAGTTGAAGCTACTCCACAAGCGGAAGTAGCAGAACAAGAAAGCGAAGACGAATTCTCGTTTGATGACTTCGAATTACCTGAGTTTGGTGAAGAAGACGCACTGGCGGAAGCTGATGCTGAAGCAACACCAGAATCAGTAGTACCTGCTGTTGAGACTCAAGCTGAAGCTAAGAGTCAAGACGACGAAGAGTTTTCGTTTGATGACTTTGAGTTGCCAGAGTTTAGTGAAGAAGACGCACTGGCGGAAGCTGATGCTGAATCAACATCAGAGCCAGCAACGCCTGATATCGACTCTCAACCAAGTGTTGAATCGCAACTAACCGCTGAGCCTCAGCTAGAGGCTGCACCACAGGCTGAAACTGCGAAACCAGAAAGCGAAGAAGAGTTCTCGTTTGATGATTTTGAGCTGCCAGAATTCGGTGAAGAAGATGCATTAGCTGAAGTTGTTAGCGAACCAGACGAAGCTCAATTAGAACAAGATCTATCTGATGGCACTGAGAAGTTCGAATTCGATGACCTTGATCTGCCTGAATACGATGAAGAGAGTGCGAAAGCCGATTCTGTCTTAGATGATATTGAGCAAAGCAGTGCTGAGCCAGTAGCAGAAGATGAAGGCGTAGAGTTCAATGAACTTGATTTACCAGAATACGGTGAAGATGAAGCCATCTCTGATGCTTTTGCTGAGAAGCCAACACCGCTAACGTCTTTCAGTCCACAAGGCGAAGAGCAGGATGCGTTGCATGATTTGTTCTCAAACCCGCAGAGCTTCAGTCACGCTGAAGATTTCTCGAATGCACAAGATTCTGAGTTGGCTGGTTTTGCACAGCCAGAAGAATCACTGAGCGCTGCGTCAGAGCTAAACTCAACGCCTGCAGCGGTTCAAGACGAGCCACTAGAAGGCTTTGATGACTTTGATGAGACAGCATTAGCTGAGTTGCTTTCTGAAGATGTTCAAGACTCTGTCGACAACATGTTCGATAAGCCATTGGATGCAACATCGATTGATAGTGCAGGGCTAGATATTGATGCCATGCTAGAAGTTGGCGGCGAAGACTGGAAAGGCTTTAACCTAGCGCCAGAGCAACAATCGAGCATGCATAATGATGTGCCTGATGACCAACAAGAGATTTGGGCGTCGGCTGAACAGCAAGCTGAACCGAAGATCAAAGAAGAGAACTGGGCTCAACAAGACAACCTAACCGAATCAGGCAGCAGCCGTGATAAGCAATACATGACCATTGATGAACTGATGGCTCAAGTCGAGCAAGAAGGTGAAGAGGTCATTAATCCGGATGATGAAGAGCTTAAACTGGATGTTGGCCTAAATGAATTCCCAGACGTTATCGGCGACATTGGCAACTATGATGTTGATAGCAACGCAGAGGCTGCAGGTAAGCTTGATTTGGCTAAAATTTACATCGAGATGAGTGACTCGCAAGGTGCAATTAAGCTTCTAGAAGAGGCAATCGTTGACGGTAGCGATGATATTCGTCGAGAGGCAAAAAACCTGATCGATTCGTTAAACGGTCGATAAATTAAAAATCATAAAGGGTAGCGTTGGCTACCCTTTGTTTTAAGGCGATACAGAGCGCCACTGTATTATTTGGTTTCTTAAAAGTATCGTCTCGGTCGATGCTGATTGTTTATTGAAGTTTTAGCCCCATCCTATTTGGGCTAGCACTGATTTCCGTATATACTTCTCGCCCATTTTCAAAGAGAACAAGAACATGAAAATTGCTTTAGGTATTGAATATAACGGTACCCACTACTTTGGTTGGCAGCGCCAACGAGACGTGAAAAGTGTCCAAGAAGAATTGGAAAAGGCTCTTTCAGTTGTCGCGAATCACCCTGTAGAAGTTATGTGCGCAGGTCGTACAGATGCCGGTGTTCACGGTACGGGACAAGTCGTTCACTTTGAAACTAATGTCGATCGTAAAATGGTGGCATGGACAATGGGCGCGAATGCCAACATGCCAAAAGATATTGCGGTTCGTTGGGCGACAGAAGTGAATGAGGATTTCCATGCTCGTTTCTCAGCAACTGCCCGCCGTTATCGCTACATTATCTTTAACCATGCACTTCGCCCAGGCATTTTGAATTCAGGCGTGAGCCATTATCATGGTCATCTTGATGAGAAAAAAATGCACGAAGCGGGTCAGTACTTACTTGGTGAGAATGACTTCACTTCGTTCAGGGCAACACATTGTCAATCCCGTAGCCCATGGAGAAACATGATTCACTTGAATGTGACTCGCCATGGACACTACATTGTGATCGATATTAAAGCGAATGCGTTTGTTCACCACATGGTGAGGAATATTACTGGTAGCCTTATTGCCGTTGGTAAGGGTGAGCAGAAACCAGAGTGGATCCAGTGGCTTTTAGAAGCTAAAGATCGAAAAGTAGCCGGCGCAACTGCAAAAGCGGAAGGTTTGTATCTGGTGGATGTTGATTACCCCGAACATTTTGAACTACCACGAGAGCCAATTGGTCCTCTATTTTTGCCGGATAATTTGAACTAAATGTGAGACTTAGGTTCAAAAATTATTACGGTTTAGTGCGTAAGATAGTCCCAGAAAATAGGTACAACCAGTTTTTTATCTACAGTCGCTGTTTTATGTGCTTTAATTCCCACGCATAATTCCCAAATTTATTTCTTTCGCAATCAAGCGGAAGAATCGAAACAAAAAGGTCTTCCATGAGTTGGCTTGAAAAGATTTTAGAAAAAAGCAACATCGTAACATCTCGTAAAGCGTCTATCCCTGAGGGTGTTTGGACTAAATGTACTTCTTGTGAGCAGGTTCTGTACCATGCTGAACTAGAGCGTAACCTAGAAGTATGTCCAAAATGTGACCATCACATGCGCATGAAAGCACGTCGTCGTCTGGATACATTCCTAGACAAAGGTGAGCGTGTTGAACTAGGTACTGATCTTGAGCCACAAGATAAGCTGAAATTTAAAGATTCTAAGCGTTACAAAGAACGTATCTCTGCTGCACAGAAAAACAGTGGTGAGACAGACGCACTAGTAGCAATGAAAGGCGAACTGCTTGGTTTACCTATCGTAGCGTGTGCTTTTGAATTCTCATTCATGGGCGGCTCAATGGGTTCTGTTGTAGGTGCTCGTTTTGTTAAAGCGGTTGATGCTGCAATTGAAAACAACTGTGGTTTAGTTTGTTTCTCTGCAAGTGGTGGTGCGCGTATGCAAGAGGCATTGATGTCTCTAATGCAAATGGCGAAAACCAGTGCTGCTCTAGAGCGTTTATCTGCGAAAGGCCTACCGTTTGTTTCAGTAATGACTGATCCAACAATGGGTGGTGTTTCTGCAAGTTTGGCGATGCTTGGCGATATCAACATTGGTGAGCCAAAAGCACTTATCGGTTTCGCTGGACGTCGTGTAATTGAACAAACGGTACGTGAAGACCTTCCTGAAGGTTTCCAACGCAGTGAGTTCCTACTAGACCACGGTGCTATCGACATGATTGTTGACCGTCGTGAGATGCGTCAGCGCGTTGCAAGCCTTGTTGCTAAAATGACCAACCAGCCTTCACCATTAGTAGTTTCTGTGAACGATTCACCGAATGAAGCTACTTATGAAGTACCAGAAGCGCCAGAAAAAGGGTAAAGTACCTTCTAACAAACCAACTTAATTATGGTTATGAGTTAGATGAGTCAACAACCTATTCCTCAAGCCACATCCTCTTTGGAGATGTGGCTTGATTATTTATCAAACATCCACACAAGCGCTATTGATCTTGGATTAGACCGAGTTCAGGCCGTCGCCTCTAAGGCAAACCTCACCAAACCTGCTCAACATGTTATTACTGTTGCCGGAACCAATGGCAAAGGCTCAACATGTGCACTGATGGAAGCGATTCTATTGGACGCTGGTTACTCAGTTGGTGTCTACAGCTCTCCTCACTTAATTCGCTATAACGAACGTGTTCGTATCAACGGCCAAGATCTCTCTGATGAAAAGATGGTTCAGTCTTTCGATTTTATTGAGAAAGAGCGTGGCGAAATCAGCCTGAGCTTTTTCGAATATGGCACTTTAGCGGCGTTACGTGCATTTCAAACTGAAGCGGTTGATGTTGTGCTATTAGAAGTTGGTTTAGGCGGACGTCTAGACGCGACCAATATCGTTGAGCATGATGTTTCCGTGATTACTAGTTTGGCTGTCGACCATGTTGACTGGCTAGGTGATGACATCAATGTGATTGGTTTTGAGAAAGCGGGCATTTATCGTAGTGGTAAACCCGCTATTTGTGGTCAACCTAAACCACCGGCAACGGTTGCAGCGCACGCTGATGACATTAAGGCTGAGTTCTATCAAGTTGGTATTCAATACACTTATGATGTTGACGGTGATACGTGGAACTGGCGCAGTGGTGCATTCCAGCTGGAATCGCTACCTATTCCGAGCTTGCCGTTACCTAACGCTGCAACAGCGCTGATGGCATTGGGCACATCAGAGCTTAATATTAGCGACGTGAACGTTGTTAACGGCATGAAGAATGCGAAGCTTCCTGGGCGTATGCAGCAAATTAGTGATCAACCCGTGATTGTGCTTGATGTGGCGCACAACCCGCATTCCGCTGAATACTTTGCGCAGCAAGTTACGAAAAAGTATGCGGGTAAAAATTTACACGTTGTAGTCGCCATGCTTCATGACAAAGATATTCCCGCGACATTGGAAGTATTAGCGCCAATCGCAACTCATTGGTATCCAGCTTCATTGCAAGGGCCACGTGCAGCGACAGCAGCTGAATTGTGTCAAAGCCTGCCTGAAGGTGTAGAGCAGTATCTAAACCCTGTAGCAGCGTTTGAAGCGGCTTTAGCTTCTGTTAAAGGTGATGATGTTGTGTTGGTGGTCGGTTCTTTCCATACCGTAGGCGAAGTCTTGGAGCATTGGCAGAAAAAAGGAAACTAAATGGCAAGTAAATTCCAAAGCCGATTAGTCGGCACCATCATTTTAGTGGCCATTGGCGTGATTGTATTGCCCGATGTGCTAGATGGTAAGAAGCTCCACTATAAAGAAGAGTTTGCAAGCATTCCGATTAAGCCAGAGCTTGATAGTAATGTTGAAGTGTTTGAAGTACTCGATCCCGTTGAAGATCAGATAGCGCTACCGGATTCTCCAGTTGAGCAAGTGGTTGAAAGTGGTCGTACTGATAGTTCAAACACGCAAACCGCGTCTTCTTCCAATAATAAAGAAGCTGACAAAGTGGCAGTAGTAGTTAAGCCAGTACCGGAAAAAAATGAATACCAAGACAGTGCTTGGATTATTCAATTGATGGCTTTGAAGAATGCTGACAACGCAAAAAACGTTGTTGAGGATCTGCAAAAGCGTGGTTATCAGGCTCACACCAAGCAAGAAAAAACTTTTACGCGAGTAATTATTGGCCCGGATGTCTCTAAATCCAAACTTGAGCGACAAATTAAGGAATTAGAAAAAATTACGGGTTCAAAAGGCCAATTGCTCAAATTTAAACCGTTAAATCCATAAGAAAACGTTTGCGTCAGCATTTTTTCTGTTAAAATGCGCGCCAACTTAAGATGAAGAATTCATGAATTGGTTAGATTTTGTCATTTTAGGCGTGATCGGCTTCTCTGCCGTGATCAGTTTAGTTCGTGGTTTCGCTAAAGAAGCCTTGTCACTCGTAATTTGGTTTGGAGCATTTTTTATTGCTAGCCAGTACTACGCTAAATTAGCGATGTACTTCACCAATATCGAAGATGAGATGTTTCGAAACGGAACTGCGATAGCAGCATTGTTTGTTGCAACGTTAGTTGTTGGTGCCTTAGTTAACTATGTCATCGGTCAGCTAGTTCAGAAAACAGGCCTGTCAGGTACAGACAGAATCCTCGGTGTCGTCTTTGGTGGCTTACGTGGTGTTTTGATTGTTTCTGCAGTGTTGTTTTTCATGGATGCGTTTACTGCATTCCCAAGTTCTGAGTGGTGGAAGAATTCGCAATTGGTTCCGGAATTTAGTCGAATCATTGCGCCGTTCTTCGAGCATTTACAAGCAACATCTAGTTTCTTATCTGGCGCGCTCTAGCGCCAGTTAATGTCGAAAAATCGAGGATTAGGACATGTGTGGTATTGTTGGAATCGTGGGTTCAACACCTGTAAACCAGTCTATTTATGACGCTTTAACGGTATTGCAGCATCGTGGCCAAGATGCCGCTGGTATTTGTACCATAGAAAGCAATCGTTTCCGTCTGCGTAAGGCGAACGGTTTAGTAAAAGATGTTTTTGAAGCAAAACACATGCAGCGCCTACAAGGTGAAGTTGGTATTGGCCATGTTCGTTATCCTACAGCGGGTAGTTCAAGTGCGTCTGAAGCTCAGCCTTTCTACGTAAACTCTCCTTTTGGCATTACGTTGGCGCACAACGGTAACCTGACGAACGCAAACGAAGTTCGTGAGAAGTTGTTCGAAAAAGACCGTCGCCATGTAAACACAACCTCTGACTCTGAAGTTCTACTGAACGTATTGGCTCATGAGATCGATACTGTTAAAGGTAACGTGACTTCGGATGATGTTTTCCGCGCTGTGGCAAATGTGCACCGCACAATTCGCGGTGCTTACGCCGTAACTGCGATGATCATCGGCCACGGTATGATCGCATTCCGTGACCCACATGGTATTCGTCCACTGTGTCTTGGTAAGCGTGAAGTTAATGGTAAAACAGAGTACATGGTTGCGTCTGAATCGGTAGCACTCGATGCTGTTGGCTTCGACTTCATGCGCGACGTAGCGCCAGGTGAAGCTATCTACGCAACATTCGACGGTGAGCTTTTCACTAAGCAATGTGCAGACAACCCACAACTAAACCCATGTATCTTTGAGTTTGTATACTTTGCACGCCCAGATTCATTCATCGATAAAATCTCGGTTTACAGCGCACGCGTTGAGATGGGTGAGATGCTTGGTAAGCGTATTAAAGAAGAGTACGCAGACTTAGATATTGATGTGGTTATCCCAATCCCTGAAACATCAAACGATATTGCGCTGCGAATCGCTCAAGCGATCAATAAGCCATACCGTCAAGGTTTCGTAAAAAACCGTTATGTTGGCCGCACGTTCATTATGCCTGGTCAGCAACAGCGTAAGAAGTCGGTTCGCCGTAAGCTGAACGCAATCCGTTCTGAGTTTAAAGGTAAGAACGTTCTATTGGTTGATGACTCTATCGTTCGCGGCACAACATCAGAGCAGATCATTGAAATGGCTCGTGATTCTGGCGCAAACAAAGTGTTCATGGTTTCAGCAGCTCCAGAGGTTCGCTTCCCTAACGTTTACGGTATTGATATGCCGAGCGCGACAGAGCTGATTGCTCATGGTCGTGATAACGAAACGATTTGTAAGCAGATTGGCGCAGATGCCTTGATTTTCCAAACACTACCAGATCTGATTTCGGCAGTGGGCATGGGCAATCAAGACATTTCTCGTTTCGATACTTCTGTATTTAACGGCGAGTATGTAACGGGTGATATCGACCAAGCGTACCTAGATTTCCTAGACTCTTTGCGTAATGACGACTCAAAGGTTCAGCGTGAGATTCAACAAGATCTAGCGAACCTAGAGTTACACAACGAAGGTGCTTAGTTTTCGTTAGTGGCAAGAATATAAAAAACCAGAGCATCGGCTCTGGTTTTTTTGTTTACGGAGAAGGGGATTGACCTTAATGAATGTGGTACGCGATCACAAAATCAATAAACAATCTAACTTTCTCTGGTAGATGGTCTTTGTGGTTATAAAGCATGTAAATATCACGAGGGTTAGCGCTCCAGTCTTCTAAGACTTGGACTAAGCTGCCATCTTCAATGTATTCACGGATCATCACGTCAGGCATTAGGGTTATACCTAGGCCTTCTGAACAGGCTTGTCTCACGACATTAAGCGCATTCGCATTGAAACGGCCTTTCTCGCTATTCACCACCGTCTCTTCATTCGAATTACTCAGCTGCCACTTAATCAGCGGGTAGCCTTTGAGTAGCGAATGGTTCGCTAGCTCTTCAGCATGGCTTGGTGCTGGGTTCTTCGCTAAATACTCAGGGCTCGCGATAAGAATATCTTTTACTTCACTGATTTTTCGAGCGATTAGGCTTGAATCACGTTGTGGGCCGACACGGAAAATCACGTCCCACTCAGTTGGGTCCAGCTGATCCGCTTGGTTGTTCATCATCAGCTCAATATTGATATCAGGGTATTGAGTCATGAAATCGCTGAACATTGGCATCATCATGCGCTTGGTCAGGTTGGAAGGTGCCGTAATACGAATCTTACCGGAAGCTCCTTTGCACACGTCAGTTAACTCTTCAGCAGTAGAAGAGAGACGCTGCAATAACGGAGAGCATTCATTGTAGAAACGTTCGCCAGCCTCTGTTAAAGAAAGTTTACGCGCGTGTCTATTGAGAAGCCTAAGGTTCAAAGAGTCTTCTAAGGCTTGGATGCGTCGTGTGATGGTCGCAACCGGAATCATAGTCTTGCGCGATGTTGCGGTGTAGCTCCCATTTTCAACGACGAGTCGAAAGAGGTTTAAATCATCTAATTTCATAAATCCAGACACATTTGTTTACAATCTCATCTAATTTATACGTAACAGTGAGATCAATGTTTGCGTTACGTCAACTCGTTGCACTATTTACAAGTATTCCAACCCTCGTCACGAATTACCAGCAAAGAGTGCAAATTTGTGTATTTAGCATTTTATTACTAAGTTTTATATTAGTTCTTAGAACAGATAACAATAATAATTCGACTTAGTTTTGTGAGGTTATAGATTATGTACAAAACTCACAGTCAGCCAGTAATGACCTCGGCTCAGGAAGTAATTAACCAAAAATGCGTGATGTTGGTTGATGATGATCCTATTTTTCGCCGGATAACCAGCGCATACCTAGACAAGGTTGGTTATAAAGTGGTTGAGGCTGAAAATGGGCTGGACGCTCTGCAAAAGCTCAGAGACTCAGCGCCAGATTTAATTGTGTGTGACTTATCAATGCCGATACTTGATGGCATCGAGCTTGTGGAAGAGCTCAGTTTAGAGTACCCGTCACTGCCTATGATCGTTGTGTCCGGCACAGATGACATGTCTGATGTGGCGAAAGCATTGCGATTTGGTATTAAAGATTTTTTAGCGAAACCGTTAGAGGATCACGGTCACTTAGGAAGTGCGATTGCGAATACATTGACAGATTCGTTCGATAACATTTCAGACCAACGAGATTTTTCAAGCCAATGGTTCTGCGTTGATGACGGGGGAGAGATCCCTGAAGACCAAGAGCTACATTGGCACCTGAATTACCTGCAAGAGAACCCTAGTGCGGCAAGAGACTTATTGCACGCGTTGCTACCAGAGAAAGACACACGACAAGGCTCATGGCGTTGCAGTTACCGACTACTGCAATCAACAGAGATGATGCCACTCGTCTTTGATTATGCTTGGATGATGAATGGGCAATTTGCTTTTTACCTCGTTGATTCGTCTTCTGCCGATAATGGCAGTTCAGCGTCAACACTTCTGGTGAGAGCCTTATTCCACGATTACATAAGAAATCGAAAAGATTTTAATGTTGATCTCAAAGATATTGCCGAGATTTTAGAGAAGGGGATTGAGTGCTCGAAATGCGCAACGCCCGTTAACGCTTTGTTTGGTGTCGCCAATCTTGCCGAGGGTACTATCTCTATTTTGCCTGCGGGTTTAGATGGACAATGGTCTAATGGTGAATTGAATCAACATATTGCCGCGGGCGAACGCTTAGGTGAGAATTGTAAGAAGAACTTCATTACACGGGATCTGCCGATTGAGCAGGGCTGCCAACTTTCGTTGAGCCTGCTTGGTTCGGCGAGTTTTAGCTTAGACATACATCAAGGGTCTACTGATTAACCCTATATTTCCTCGGTTTTTGTGAATAATTGATTAAGGTATAGTTGCGCAAATGGTGTGGCTATGCCTTTTTTGTTAAATGTCGATTTAGCAAAGCGGGTTTGGTTCGCCAGACACTTACCTTTACTAACAAAAACAAAGAAGCAATCATGGCAGATAACAAAGACTTTCAAGACCCGTTTAATGTATTCTACTTTTTAGGATTTTTAGCCGCATTTTTAATGATTCCATTGCTACCAGCAACACTTACGTTGATCCGTGTATTCAATGGTTACGCAACATTTTAGTGACGTTATCGTCGCCAATTGGCGATAGCTAGCTCAAGGAGGCCACAATTAGCGTTCGAGTTTTAAGCCTCAATATTGCTGGTGGCCTTTGTATATTTCTTGCAGTTTTAGGGATAGTTTTACCCGTTCTGCCCACAACACCTTTCCTCCTTCTTGCTAGCGCATGCTTCATGCGAAGTAACCCTAAAGTTCACAAATGGATGCATGAGCATAAAACGCTCGGTCCGTTACTGAACAATTGGTATCAGTACGGTGCTGTGACTAAACAAGTTAAAACGCGTGGCGTATTCTTTATCTTGTTGAGTTTTGCGTTATCGATCTACTTTGCCCCTATCATTTGGGTCAAGGCTTTCCTAATTTGCGTACTTGTTATTCTTCTCACATGGTTTATGCGACTTCCAACTCATGAGTTGGTTGCTGACAGCAAAGAAAATCACTACCATTAAGCCAGTGTGCCTGCTTGTATAGCGGGCGTTTATTATTTCAGCAACCAGAGTTATGACTCTCGTTGCAATGAATACCAATCGTACCTTTCCTTAATTTCGAACGTTGATGTTTAATTCGTTAACGAGAGTTTGGAAAGCGGCCTAATGAAGTGCATAAGATTATGAACACAGAAAAAATCTCTCTGATCAAAGCAAGCATCAAAAGCATTCCTGATTACCCTAAAGCGGGTATTTTGTTCCGTGACGTAACAAGCTTGATGGAAGATCCAGCAGCTTACAAAGCGACTATCGATCTGCTAGCGGAAACATACAAGGACATGGGCTTTACTAAGATCGTTGGTACTGAAGCTCGTGGTTTCCTATTTGGTGCGCCTTTGGCACTTGAGCTAGGTGTTGGTTTTATCCCTGTTCGTAAACCGGGCAAGCTGCCTCGTGAAACTGTGGCACAATCTTATGAGCTTGAGTACGGCACTGATACGCTAGAAATCCACACTGACGCTATCGTTGAAGGCGATAAAGTGTTGATGGTTGATGATTTGCTAGCAACGGGCGGTACGATTGAAGCAACAACAAAGTTGATTCGTCAGCTAGGTGGTGTGGTAGAACACGCTGCATTTGTTATTAACCTTCCAGAAATCGGTGGTGACAAGCGCTTACAAGGCTTAGGTCTAGAAGTGTTTAGCATCTGCGAATTCGACGGTCACTAATCCTTTTCGGAATTATTCATGAGCTATCTTGCGTTAGCGCGAAAATGGCGACCAACCAAATTTAAAGAAGTGGTTGGTCAAGCCCATGTTTTAACAGCATTAGAGAATGCACTTAGCCAAAACAGGTTGCATCATGCATACTTGTTCAGCGGGACTCGAGGTGTCGGTAAAACGACTATCGGCCGTTTATTTGCTAAGGGTCTAAACTGTGAAACAGGCATTACCTCTACACCTTGTGGTGAATGTGCAACCTGTAAAGAGATCGATGAAGGTCGTTTTGTTGACTTGCTAGAGATCGATGCGGCATCACGTACAAAGGTAGAAGATACCCGCGAGCTTCTGGACAATGTTCAGTACAAGCCGGCGCGTGGTCGCTTCAAAGTTTACCTTATCGATGAAGTACACATGCTTTCTAGGCACAGTTTCAACGCGCTTCTAAAGACGTTAGAAGAGCCGCCTGAGTATGTGAAATTCTTGCTCGCAACGACCGATCCACAAAAGCTTCCTGTGACTATCTTGTCGCGTTGTCTGCAGTTCCATCTTAAGCCGATCAGCGTTGATAATATTCACGAGCAGCTTGACCACATTCTTGAACAAGAGAGTGTGACGTCTGAGTCTCGTGCGCTTGGGATGATTGCTCATGCTGCTGACGGCAGTATGCGTGATGCGCTAAGCCTTACGGACCAAGCTATCGCATTGGGTAATGGCAATGTCGTGACAGACACCGTGGCTCACATGCTTGGCACGCTAGATACCGACCAAGCTATCCACTTGCTTGAAGCGATCAGCAGTAAGCAGCCACAACAAGCGATGGCGTGTATCCAAAGTCTTGCTGAGAATGGCGTAGAGTGGGATGGTTTGTTGAATCAGCTTGCGACTCAACTGCATCGTTTGGCGATGTTCCAAGCTCTGCCGTCAACCTTAGATAAAGCACAGCCGGATGCTGAGAAGCTAGAACTGTTGAGTAAGGCACTAAGCCCTCAAGACATTCAGCTTTACTACCAAATCGTGTTGAAGGGTCGTGAAGACTTACCATTATCGCCAACCGCTCGCGTTGGTATTGAGATGGTGGTTTTACGCATGTTGGCATTTAGACCGGCTGAACAAGCGGTTGCTACGGTAATCTCGACTCAGTCAACAAGTCCAGCGCCAGCAGCTCAAGCTCAGAGCGTTGCTCAGCCTGTTAGCCAATCTGCGCCAATGGCAGCTCCGAGACAGCCTCAGATGCAACAACAGGCGCCTCAACAGCAGCAACCCGTACAACAGGCTCCGCAGCAGAATCAAGCACAGTATTCAGATTCGCAAGGTTACGCTGATCACTCAGGCAACCAAGGTTATCCAGAGCAGGATTACCCGCATAGCCAGTATGACGCGCCTCCTGCTTATGATGAGCGTCCAAGTTACGGTGCAGAGCAGCCTCAGCAGCAACAAACGAATTATCAAAACCAGAGTCCGGTTCAACAGTCAAGCGCTGCACCTTCTGCTCCGCAAGAGCAGCCAGCGCGTGCAACTTCGCCTGTGAGTGGTTTACGCCACCAATTACGTTCTCAACGTAGAGGCAGTTCGGCAACAGAAAACAAAGGCTCGGCGCCAAAAAAGGCTAAAGCGACACCAGCTAAAACTTCAGTTCTTGATCGAGTTGCTCAGCAACACGGTGGTTCTGAGCGGGTGTCGCCAGCTTCTTTATCAGCCTCTTCGACAGAAAATGTGACCAACGATAATGAACCTTATCGCTGGAAACCGTCTAAACCTGTAGTGAAAGAGGTGAGCAAAGAGCTTACACCTACTCAGATCAAGCGTGCGTTAGAGCATATTAAGACACCAGAAATGGTCGATAAATTGCTTCAAGAGTCGATTGCTCAAGATGAATGGTCCGCTACGATTCAAAAGCTAGAGACAGCCAAGCTTGTTGAACAGTTAGCATTGAACTCAGTGTTTGCTAAAAACGACACATCAATCACTTTAACGTTAAGGGCGAGCCAAGCTCACTTGAATACGGACCGTGCACAGAGTGAGCTATTGCAGTCTCTCAATACAGTGCTCGGAGAAGAGTGTCATTTGAGTGTTGAAATCGGTGATGGTGGAGAAACACCACTAGAATTACGAGAAAGGTTGTACCAAGGCAAGTTGAAAGACGCGTTTACCAGTTTGGAAAACGATGCCAACGTACAGTTTATCGAAAGACGTTTTGCTGCAGAACTCGACAGAGACAGCGTTCGTCCTATCTAGAACATTTTCTCGTTTAGTGACTTGCATATCATCCCAGATAAGCAAATCTGAGAACTGAACATCGAGGGGTTGAATCGCACTGGCTTAACCCCCATTTAAGCACGTATAGCTTAATTAATTTTAATAAACCAATTAGACCAGAGAGTATTAACATGTTTGGTAAAGGCGGTATGGGCAACATGATGAAGCAAGCCCAGCAAATGCAAGAGCGCATGCAAAAGCTTCAAGAAGAAATCGCAAATATGGAAGTTACAGGTGAGTCAGGTGCTGGCCTTGTAAAAGTAACGATCACTGGTAGCCACAGCGTTCGCCGTGTTGATATCGATGAAAGCCTAATGGAAGACGATAAAGAGATGCTTGAAGATCTTATCGCTGCTGCTTTCAACGATGCGGCTCGTCGCGTTGAAGAAACTCAAAAAGAGAAAATGGCTAGCGTAACTGGCGGAATGCAACTTCCACCAGGTATGAAGATGCCTTTCTAAGAAACTATTTCTAAAGGTTTATTCAAGCTGCGGTTTATCTTGAGTAAATCGTTACTTGAAAATTAGAACGGTTAAATATGCGTACCAGTCATATGCTGGAGCATTTGATGGAGGCCTTACGTTGTCTACCTGGGGTTGGCCCCAAGTCGGCGCAGCGTATGGCCTTTCATTTGTTACAGCGCGATAGAAAAGGCGGCCTACAGTTGGCTGAAGCTCTTAGCCAAGCAATGACCGAAATTGGTCACTGTAATGAGTGCCGTACTTTTACTGAAGAAGATACTTGCCACATTTGTACCAATCCTAAACGTCAGGAAAATGGTCAAATCTGTGTAGTAGAGAGCCCTGCAGACATTGCAGCTATCGAAGCAACTGGCCAATACTCTGGTCGTTACTTTGTTCTTATGGGTCACCTTTCACCACTTGATGGTATTGGTCCAAGTGATATCGGTCTCGATGTGCTGGACTACCGCTTACGACGTGGTGATATCTCTGAAGTAATCCTAGCGACCAACCCGACAGTTGAAGGGGAAGCGACAGCGCACTACATTGCTGAGCTATGTAATGCCCATGAAGTGAACGCAAGCCGTATCGCTCATGGTGTTCCCGTTGGTGGTGAGCTAGAGCTGGTGGATGGCACCACGCTTTCGCACTCCTTACTCGGTCGTCATAAGATCTAAAAAAGCCGCTTGGTGAATTATCACTGAGCGGCTTTTTCTTTATTAAGGCAGTCTGAATATCTTCCCTATATTCACTTTAGCTGAATATCACTATCTAATTAGAAGCGGTAATCGACAGACACAGTAAACTCGCTGTTGTTTGGTACAGATAGTTCAATTAAATTGCCTTCAGAATATGATTCGAACATATGACGGTATTGGAAATCGGCAGAAACGTTTTTCATGATCTTGTATTGAACACCGGCTTGTAAACCGTACACAAAGTCAGTTTCTTTAGATTTAGCTGAACCATTCTCTGAAGAGTCAATTAGATCAATATACTCGCCTTTAAAAGTGTTTTGTGTCATACCAACCGTCGCGCCACCAAATACGGAGAACTGAGAGTTAATGGCGTGAATATAGTCATAAGATAAAAGGAACTCTGTCTGAGCTAAATCTAGATTAATTTCGTCCTGATCCCCACGGCTATGCCATAGTTCATTGTCACCAGTAAAGTTAATCGTACCAGTAATTCTGTGGTTTTCTTGAATGTAAGCACCGCCACGAATATGGAAAGCAGCGCCTTTGGCTGTTTTACTTTCTTTAAAGCCAGGTCCAGAGATTTGAGCTTTAGCTGAGTGGTAACCCAAACCACCACCAACAAAAAACTCGGTTTTAATTGGTTCTGGCATTAATTCAGGGGTTGGTGCCGATTCGTTAGCGAAAGCTGTTGTTGCCGTTAAAGAAGAAAGAGCTAGTACAAGTAGTGTTTTTTTCATTGTTATGTCCATCGGTATAGGGAATGGGGTGCATTATGCGCAGCACTGACAACTGCGGCTAATGATTCAATGGAATAGCCCTGTTAACCAAAAGTTATTAAGCTAGAGGTGACCGATGTGATAGGAAGATACAGGTAGAGCTTTATAAGTAACTAAACGACATAAAACACAAAGCCGCTAATTTAACGGCCTTGCATTTATTTAACGTAGGTTTTTATTGAGTTATAGGACTTAATCTGAACCTCTCACTGCTTTGTAGATCATTGCGCCAATCACGGCACCAATAATCGGTGCAACCCAGAATAGCCATAATTGCGATACAGCCCAATCACCGACAAACACAGCTACGCCAGTACTTCGAGCGGGGTTCACTGAGGTGTTGGTTACAGGAATGCTGATAAGGTGAATTAGGGTTAAACATAGACCGATAGCGATAGGTGCGAATCCAGCAGGTGCTTTTGAATCGGTTGCGCCCATAATCACGAACAGGAACACCATGGTCATGACTACTTCACAAACGAGAGCTGCTGTGAGCGAGTAGCCGCCCGGTGAGTGTTCGCCATAACCATTGGAAGCAAAGCCAGATGCAGCAGCATCAAAACCAGCTTGGCCTGAAGCAATAACGAATAAAACGCCACCCGCAATAATACCGCCAATTACTTGGGCAATAATGTAGGGTGCAACATCTTTAGCATCAAAGCGACCACCACTCCACAGCCCGATAGTAACAGCAGGGTTGAGGTGGCAACCGGATATATGGCCAATAGCGAAAGCCATGGTGAGAACGGTTAAACCGAAGGCGAGGGAGACCCCGAGTAAGCCGATACCTACATCTGGAAAAGCAGCGGCCAACACGGCACTACCACAACCCCCTAATACCAACCAAAACGTACCGAACATTTCTGCGATATACCTATTCATAACTATCCTTATTAATCTTTACCAGTATCAATAAGATAGTTTAGATCTATCAAAGTTGTGAAATCTTGGGCATATATAAAAAGAAAAGTATTGTTAGGTTATTGCTTCGAGTTCAATCAGGTTATCAAGCGCTTCTTGATCTGTTTTACCACAGATGACAGGGCAAGCTTTAAATTGGTGACACACCTTAGGGCGTGAAGGTTGACCAAATAACTTACACAGATCTTGCTCATTTAATTGGATGCAGCGTACGCCAGCAGGCTTACCATTAGGCATTCCAGGAATTGCAGATGTAATACTTGGAGCGATACAACATGCTCCACAACCTAGGCGACATTCCATCAAATTAAACTCACTAAATAACAGGGTGCGCGATAGTAGCAAAAAATGATGAGAGTGACAGCTGTTGATTGAATCAAAGAATGAACAATTATTATCCTTGAACTTTTTATGGGCTAGCGGTATAACACGCACCCCAGTAAAAGAGTAAGAAGTAATCCTATGACGAATCCATTTTGGCAAGAAAAGACACTAGAGCAGATGACCGAGAACGAGTGGGAATCACTGTGTGACGGTTGTGGTAAGTGTTGCCTACATAAATTAATGGATGAAGATAGCGATGAAGTTTACTACACCAATGTGGCGTGTAGCTGGTTAAACGACAAAACATGTTCGTGTAAAGATTACCCGAACCGCTTCACTTCAGGTGAAGAGTGTTTAAAGCTGACTCGTGACAAGATCGATGAGTTTCACTGGCTACCAGACACTTGTGCTTACCGCCTTCTATCAGAATCTAAGCCGATCCCTGAGTGGCATCCATTGATCACCGGATCAAAAACGGAGATGCATGCAGCAGGTGAAAGCGTTCGTAATAAAGTGGTATACGAAATTGATGTTGTCGATTGGGAAGACCGACTCCTGAATCACCCGAATCGCTAATTATTTTAAAACAGCCGCTCTTGAGCGGCTGTTTTGCTATTTGGCGTCACCTAAATTTAAACTTACTTAGTTTAAAGGTTTAAAGGTTTAAAGACTTAAAAAATTAAAACAAAAAACGCCCCGAAGGGCGCTAAGTGAAACGAGCAAAAGAGATTCAGGCTAGTTTACTTGTTGTTTAATGTACTCACCCAGTTCTGAGTGGTGCATGATTTTTGAAACTGGCAATATTTTCTCGGCAGGGCCCCAAGCAAACACGTTCACTGGTGTGTGAGTATGTGTACCTGTACCCCAAACGATGTTTTGGCCTGTTGCTTGTTCGCGAGCAAGCAAGTTGCCACGGTCGTTATATGGGAAGAAAGCATCGAAATCGTTGATAGCAGGCACTTCTTCTGCTGATAAATATTTGTGTTGAGCCAATCGGTATGGGTTCGGCTTACTTGCTAACACGTTTTTCGCTTGTTCCGCTGTGATAGGGAACTCACTACTTTTGTTAACGATTTCAGCGAGCTTTTCAGGTGTTTGCTGCGCTTTATCCAGCTTCTGAAATTCACTGATCATGCCGTAGTAGCTTTGCTTCTGATTATATAAACCATCAAGAATATTGAATGCGCCAAAGTTAAAGTTAGGTGCATAGTCGCGGTCGGCGAAGGCTTCACCAGAGCGTTTCTGTGGTTTTGGTAGGTCGTTAGAAGAGTAGCTGAAGCCAAAAGATCCTGTTTCGTGGTCTGCGGTCACAATCACGAGCGTGTCTTCACGATCTTTCGCCCATTCATACACAGTTTGGATCGCTTCATCGAACTTTAGTAATTCATGCAGCATCGTACCTGCATCGTTACTGTGGCCTGCCCAGTCTATTTGGCCACCTTCGACCATTAGGAAAAAGCCATCTTCATCTTTGGATAGGATGTTGAGCGCTTTTTGTGTCATCTCTTTCAAGCTTGGCTGAGTTCGTTCGCCACTCTTTTTCTTATTGCTATAAGCGATGCCATCGTCCATGCCTGAGTAGGCAAACAGACCAAGTAACTTTTCGTCTTTAGCGTCGTCTAGCATGTTGCGGTTAAACGCTAATTGGTAGCCGTCTTTCTCTGCTTCGGTAAGAAGGTTACGGTCGTCTTTACGCTTTGATTTTAGGTAAATGTCACCTTGAGTCAGTTGCTCAAGTTGCTTATAAGTTTCACCTTTGTCGTTGGTCGATTTAGGAATCCAATGACGTAGCCCTCCAGATAGCATCACATCGGCGCCCGTTGCTAGCATATCGGATGCGATTTGATTCTCTAAAGATCGGTGAGGTTGGTGAGCGGCAAAAGAAGCTGGAGTCGCGTGAGTTAAGCGCGTGTCGGAAACTAAGCCAGTCGCTTTGCCTGCTTTTTTCGCTTTCTCAAGTACTGTCTCAACATGGTTACCTTGGGAATCGATACCGATTACTTCTGAACCGCTGTAAATACCCGTTGCAAGCATGGTCGCAGAGCAAGCTGAATCCACTACGATTGCGTCTTCCGGATGTGTTAGGGATGAACCAATAACCCCTTCTTGAGCAAGTTGATAAAGGGCCGTTTTTTTCCCTTTATAGATGGAGTTTGGCGCTTGGTTTGCGTAGGTTTCCAATAAACCAACTTGCTGAGGTCCCATACCATCGCCAATCATCAGAATGACATTTTTGATTTCTGCTGAAAGTACGTTGAATGAGAGTGTAGAGGTTACCACTGCGGTAACAATTGGTTTGATAAAGTGCTTCATTAGTTATCCCTTTTTATATAAGCGGGATGATTAGAACACCGATTTGTGTCAAAGTCGTTTCATATTTATTTCATCAATATGAAATTGAGCATTAACTCAAGTTTTTAGAAAAGCATAAAAAAAGGCTCACATTTCTGTGAGCCTTTGTCGTATTTAGGAGGGTCCAAATCAATGGACAGCGTCATGGCTAATGTCAAGCAAGCGGTAAGTCTGCAACCACCTGATTGAACGTGATACGAGCATTCTGAGCTTGCTCAGATAACTCGATCTTTTTCGCTTGTGCGGCACTAAGATTATTCTCGGCCTGCTCAAGTGCTTGTTGTAGGTTCTCTGGTAACTCGTGAGTTTCCATTTGTGAACCTTGATCTAACACATAAGCGCGAATTTCTTTCTTCACTGCGGCAAGTTCTGTGTAAGCAACACGCTCAAGTTCGGCAGCTTCTTGCGCTGCATCTCTCTCTTTCTCAAACTGAGCCAACGCCATACCTTCTGCAGACCATGGATCCATGTCTGGCAGTTCTTCGATGTTAATCGTTGGTTCGATGTATGCGTCTTGATGGCGCAGGTCGAGGTTAGTTGCACGAACTGCAGAGATCATCAGCATCACAGAGATAGCCAATAGCGGTAAACCACCAACAATTGCTGCGGTTTGTAGCGTACTTAGGCCACCTAAGAACATCAGAATCGTTGGTAAGAACGACAGCGTAAATGCCCAGAACATACGGTTCCAACGCATTGGTTCTTCTGTCACATTGTTTTGAACCACAGACGCAAGGATGTATGAGATAGAGTCAAACGTCGTTGCTGTAAAAATAATACAAAGCAAAGTGAATACTGCGATAACTAGAGTGCTCATTGGCAACTGCGCTAGCATTGAGAAGATTGCTTTGGTTGCGCCTTCTGCATTCAGGATAGCAACCACATCTAGCTCACCAGAAAGCTGTAGTGATAAGCCGTAGTTACCTAGAATCATGAAGAATAAGAAACAACCCAGTGAACCGAAGAAGATAGAACCTGACACCATTTGTTTAATGGTTCTGCCGCGAGAAATACGCGCAACAAACAGACCCATACTCGGTGCAAATACTAGCCACCATGCCCAGTAGAAAATCGTCCAATCTTGTGGGAAGTGGGTGTTTTCAAATGTACCGTAGCCACCAAATGGTTCAGCCCATGTCGCCATCACGAAGAAGTTAGACAGTAGACGACCAATTGAATCTAGGCCGGTTTCAAGCATGAAAATAGTTGGACCCGCAATCAGTACGAAAACCAACAGACCCATCGCACCCCAGAAATTGATATTACTTAGAATCTTGATGCCTTTTTCCAATCCAGCATAAGAAGAGTAAGCAAAAATCGCGGTACAAACTAAAAGCACCATCACTTGCGTTAGGTTGTTTTTAGGTAGACCGAATAGGTGGTTCAAACCTTCAGTAATAAGAGGAGCGGCTAAACCTAATGTTGTTGCTGCACCGCCAAGTAGACCGAAAATGAATAGGATATCGACGATTTTTCCAGGTACGCCTTTACTGCGGTGCTCACCAAGAACTGGCATTAACGCGCTAGAGATCTTTAGAACAGGCTGTTTACGTACGTAGAAAAAGTAAGCAATAGGAATTGCAGGGATCAGGTAGATAGACCAAGCAATTGGCCCCCAGTGGAACAAACCGTAAGTAGCTGCCCAACGAACCGCTTCTTCACTGCCCGGTTCTAGTTGGAAAGGAGGTGATTGGTAGTAGTAAGCCCACTCAATACAGCCCCAGTACAGGATACTTGCACCGATACCGCCACAAAATAGCATTGCTGCCCATGATGCAGTTTTGAATTCAGGCTCTTCATCAGCTTCGCCTAGTTTAATTTGTCCCATATCACTGAACACAACGTAAACCATAAATGCACAGGCAGCGAGGCCTAGCGCAAGATATAAAAATCCAAGTTGGTCCGTCATGAATGTTTTCGCAACCGCAATCCAGTCTGCGCCCTGTGCAGGGAACAAAATGAGCGGGAAAACTATCGTGAGTAGGAGTGCAATCGCACCAAAGAAGGTAGGCTTATCAATAAGCTCAAAAGTGTTTTTCACGAGTATTATTCCATTAAAATGAGAGCGGAATTATGGAATGAACTCGTTTTTTAGACCAAATCTGGTCTGTTGTCGTGACGACAAATCGCTTTAATGCAGAGAGGAAGGTGCAGTAACAGAGGGGAAAGTTAGATTAAGGCAAGTAGAATGCCACCCACGGTTGCCGCTGCGGATAAGTATTGCCCAGCTGAATAAGAACCATCGTCCTCTTCTTCAATCTTATCTGGGTGATCCATACCTAAAGCGCCATGAGCAAATGACTCAACCTTATCGGTAACGGTCGCGTTTTCAGCTTCGACTTTCTTGGCTTCTTTATCGATTTCTTTAAGGGCAGATAATAGGGCTTTGCCTTCATCAGAAAGCTTGACGGTATTTTGCTCAACCTTTAGCGGTGCAGGCTTTTCAGCTTCAGTGCTTTTAGCTTGTGCATTCATTTGCGAAGGTGAATACAGCTGAGTATTACTCGTTCCTACTGGCGTCATATCGCTCTCCTTACCTATCCTTAAATATAGTATCGGCAGAGGTGTGAAAAACTTGTGCAATTAATCATCGGTAGTGATGTTTTTTATGCGCACATTACATTTTCATCTGCTTGGTTAAATCGTCTATTTACTAAGCAAATCTTGTGCCGATAAGAATGTTTGATTTTAGATAGAGTTAGGATGAATGATGGGAACGTGATCAAGTTGTGACGATGGACTAATTATCTAGGATTAGCCCACCGACTTTTCAGCTTAGAAGAGTGGTTTAGTCGCATTCTAGGCTAGCGCTGCGTTTTGATAGGTGCTTGTATGCCTTCATTCGGTTCTCTTTCTTAACAAAGCGAGCCGGTGGCGAAAGCACTTCAAGCTGATAATCGCTGCTATCTGATGAGATCTCTTCAACTGGGCTGATGATGGCGATTTTCAAATCAGGGTTACGACGTAGAATTGATGCCGCCGTCCCTAAACCACCTTCTGTGTGGAATTTACCGGCTACATGAATCACTTGTTTCTCTGGGGTTGATGCTAGGTAATCCACAATCGATTCGGCCATGGTCTCGTCCCATGTGACCTGAGCGGCAAACTGCTTTTCCGTTTGTTCTGGTGTACCGTGATGCATGGAAGCCATAAACTTTTCTTTGTAAGGGCTATCACCCGTATCGACTTCTGCGGCAATCCATTGGCGTTGCTCGGTCGATAACTGATCTAAGTAAGGTAACCCTTTACGGCCAATACACTGAACGAAAGGCTTTGGTGCGTTTGCTGCAATAACATCGATGTCGTTGGTTTTGGCGAACTCAACGAGCGCACGGTAATCACTTTCGTAGTTTGGCCACGCTGCCGCTTGAGACAGGAGAATTTGTTCGCCAATTTCACCGTTTAAGTATTGGTCGAGTGTGGCTTGGTGCTCTCGAGTGAATTGTTCCATTGAAAGCGCAATGTTTGATGTCGCGTTAAAGCGCGCTTTTAAAAAATCGGTTTGGAAGCGGTGAATAGCAGAATGAGTGTGCCATTCGCCAATAAGAATTACATCAGCGTCAATTAGCTGTTTAGGTAATGCATCGAGAGAAAGCGTTTCGCCTTGTGGAGAAGCGAACTGGTAGTCATAGAATGTGGAAACAGATTCCTTTTGAGTCACTTTTTGAGAAGTGTCTTTTGCTGGTTGACTAGCACAAGCCGTGAGAAGAGTCGCTAATCCGATAAGAATAATACGTTGCATGAAATGCCTCCTTGAAGAACACGCATACTAAAGGAGGCAAGATAAGAATTCAATGCAAACGATAATCAATATCAATTAATTTTGTTTGCGATACACCCGCAGCATAAAGTCAGCTTCACAGTTGAATTGCTCGGCTTCGGTGAGTTGTTGTTTAAACTCTTCACTCGCCTTCCAAGCAAACGGCGTCATCTGTAGTAGGTCGAATGCATCTGACCCCGATAGTTCCATCATATAGTTTAGTTGCTCTTGATGCTCAAGCATAAAACCTTCGATCATCTCTGGATCTTCATCGTGCAAACGAACGCCATCATAAATCGCATCACGCAGCTGATAAAGGTGTCGGCTAGCGGGTGTTACGGTGATCACCACACCATTATCTTTGATGGTGCGTTGTAACTCTTCAGCCTTGCAAGGTGCGTAAATGCGTAGAATGCCGTCTAAGCTATTTTCCGCAAAGGGAAGACGATGGCTTGATGCAACTGAGAAGTCGACAGCAGGGTAGCGCTTAGCGGCGTATTTGATAGCAATTTTAGAAATGTCTAGGCCAAAAGTAGCACCATTCTTTTCTTGAAGATTCACAGCAATTTCGTTGGTGTAATACCCTTCGCCACAACCAATATCCAATAGGCTAGGCGCCTCTTCTGGTAGGTAGCGAGAACACAACGTCACCACCGCTTGGCGCATTGGGTCATAGTGGTTACCTTCAAGGAAGCGACGACGTGCCTGCATCATCTCTTTGTTGTCACCTGGATCTTTTGAGCGTTTGTGGTGCGCAGGCATCAAATTGACATAGCCTTCTTTCGCTAGGTCGAACTGATGGTTCTTTTCACACTTAAACGTACGATCGTTTTGAGATAAAGGTTGGTGACACAAAGGGCATTGGTAAGTCATTGCGAACTCGAGGTAGAAATTTCAAGTCCAAAATTTTAACAGGAAGCATAGTGGGGCGCTAGAATAAACGCAGCTGTGTTGATTAACGGCAATCCTAGAGTCGATAGAGCCATCCGAGAATAGATAGAGCCAACGCATGGTTGGCTCTATTGGTATTAGCGAGTCACTGATAAAACAGAGAGTTCAGCTTCTAACTAAAGAAGTTAACTTGATTCTTCAACGATTCCGCTTGTTTTTGAAGTTCATCAGCACTGTGAGAGGTCTTAGCGCTGGTTTCACGGCTCTGCTGGTTCAAATCACTGATCGCATGCGCGTTAGCTGCTATCTCTTGAGAAACCTGAGCTTGCTCTTCGGATGTCGCAGCAATGGTTTCAGCTTGAGAAGCAATAGATTCAACTTGAGAGGCAATCGACTCTAGTGCGGTGCCTGCTTCTTGCGCTTTATCGAGTACTTGGTTGGCATTCGATTGGCTTTGCGTCATCAGGTTTACGGCATTGTGGGTTGACGATTTCAGCTTTTCGATGATGCTTACCACGTCTTGGACTGACGTTTGTGTACGATGAGCCAATGTTCTTACTTCATCAGCTACCACGGCAAAGCCACGACCTTGCTCGCCCGCACGCGCCGCTTCTATTGCAGCGTTTAATGCAAGCAAGTTGGTTTGCTCTGCGATGTCATCAATCATCTTGGTGACGGTTTGAATACTTTCGCTATCAGAGCTCACTTGTTCAATGGCCGATGCCGATCTGTCTAATTGATCGTTGAGTTGGGCAACATCAATACACACACCTTCAACGACTTCTAAACCTTTCTGGCTGTCTTCATTGGCAAGGCGAACATTTTCAGCAATGCTGTTTACTTGCTGCGCCACTGATTCAGCAGAGGTGGCCATCTCTTCTATGGCTGTAACGACTTGTTCAACCTGTGCTTGCTGGCGGTCAGATTGGCTTAAGTTGTGGCTTGCATCTTGTGACACACTGCTCGAGCTATTCTGGACTTGGTCACTGGTCGCACGAATCTCGCCCACGAGTGTATTCAACTGGGCTGCCATGTTGGCAACGCCGGTATTTAGGTTACTGATTTCGTTCTTAGTCTGCTGACCATTGTTTGGAATATGTAGGCTTACTTCGCCTTTTCCTAAACGCAGCATGTACTCGTTTAACGTGGTTAGTGGTGTCAGTGTGCGGTTTAACACGAAGGTTAACGCTACGATTGTCGCGGCGGCAATCAAGGCCGAGATGATCGCGATAAGTTTTAGTAGATCGTCACTGCCTTTGGTCACTTCTTTAATGAATGTACCGCCAAGCAGTTTCCAATCCCAACCTGGAACTTCTGTGTATACCAGGTATTTCTCTCCAACCGTTTCTTGATACTGATATGGGTATCGAATTAGCCCCGATGGCTGTTCAAAGATTTGATAGAAAGGTTTGTTACCGTCGTAGTCAGCCACGTCAACAATCGATTTACCACCGCCAACGTTAGTCGGGTGCAATAAGTATTGGCCTTGGTGTTCTTTCTCGTTATCAACAATGATGGTATAGCCAGTATCACCCCATGATACAGAGCGTAAAGATTCAAATAGGCTTTGTGTTGCTTCCTCAACCGGTAAGCCGATGAAAGAAACACCGTTTACTTTACCCTGTGCATTCGTTAAAGGTGCATAGTAGGTAATGTAGCGTTGCCCGAAGAGCTTCACTTGAGCGTAGTAGGGTTGGCCATTTTTGAGCTTGTTATAGCCCGGATGGTTTTGCCCTAGTGTGGTTGCAACAACTCGCTCACCAGAAGGTTTCTTAAGAGAGGTAGACACACGAATAAAGTCATCGCCAAATGGAGCAAATAGGGTTGCTACGGCGCCGGTGTCACGGGTAAAGCTATCAACCAGTTTGGTGTCGTTGATTAGGCTCTCACCGTATTGAGTCATGTTAGGAATAGAATGACCGTTGAACTCAACGTCATAACTTTCAACATAAACACCTGCTAGGTAACCGTTACGAAAAGTGGACTCTAAAACTTTGGCGGTATGCAAGTAGGCATCGAACTGACCAGAGATGGTTTTGGCCATCGCTTCAACTTTGGATTGGTGTTCTTTTAACGTGTTGTCTAATAACACCTGAGAGGCATTTCTATACACGAGTGTCGCAATGGAGCCAAAAGCGATAAGCAAGCACAGCAAAATGACCAACTTAAGTTGGAAGCCAACACTTTGATTTTTGTATTTCTCGAACATGAATTCACTATCCTGTCTTCATTGAGGTGTTGTTAAGTGGTTTTAAGGAAGTTTGTTATTGAGCTTTCTATCATAGGTACTTATTTATCGGCAGTAATTGATAATAATTAATGAATTGATGGTTATATTTATAAATTTGAGTGATGAGAGCTAAATGGTGCGGGGTTGAACAAAGAGGTGATGGACTAATAGGCTTGTGCTAAAGCATTGATTACTAAGCGGTGCGTGTGAGGTTAGGGGCAATAAAAAATGCAGCTCAATGAGCTGCATTTTTGTTTTTAATTAAACTCGCTAGAGGTCTAGTTTGAGGAAATCACTGTAATCAGCTGGTGGTTTTCGCCAGGCTGCAATGTTTTGCCTGCTTCTAGGCTTGGTGCGTGCAGCGTTGATTCAACACATAACATGGTTAGGTAACCGTCGTCTTGCATATCACCCATACCAGCAGCACCTTCGGCCCACGGGTTCCACAGTACTGCAGAGTTATGACCGTGGTTTTCAACTGTTAGCGTGCGATCCAGCTTCTTGTCAGCAACAAAAATTTGCGTTTCTGGTTGCGTGTAAACACGGTCAATCGTGTCGGTTAGTACCAGTTCATCACCGCCTTGGCAGATCTTGCCACCTTGCAGGCTATCGATGTACTCAGCGCCCATACCTGTGGTGGTGGTGTTATGAATGTCAGCAACGTTTAGGTAAGTGTGCAGCGCACCAGAGAAAGTCCATGGTTGTGAATCTGTGTTCTTCACGTCCAGGGTTACTTTTAGTTGCTCACCGATCTCAACATTCAAACGTGCATCGAACTGATGAGGCCATACTGCTAGCGTCTCTTCGCTTGGCTTCAGACCTAAGCTAACAATCACGCCAGCTTCGCTTTCACGGTGCTCAACCAACTGCCATTCACTTGAACGAGCAAAACCATGTGCAGGTGCTGCAATGCGACCAAACCAAGGCCAGCATACTGGAATACCACCACGCAGAGCCGTTTTACCATCGAATTTAGCTTGTTGGCTCATCCAAATCAGGTCTTCTTGACCTTGCGGTTGGAATGACACCACATGGCCGCCAAACAGTGAAATCGCTGCGTTTGCTTTATCGTGGATAACGCGAACCAGTTTTACACCTTCGTGTTCAACGATAGTGACGTTGTCAGAAAGTACCGCCAGTGCAGGTAGAGTAGATAAATCCATTACATGATCCTTCTAAGGAAATTGAATTCAAATGCTGACTAGAGTGATGCTTGTGTTTTCATAAGTAACAAGCAGAGCCAGTATTAGAATTGAATTTTGCATTTGGGCTATCTTGATGAGCTTAGATAGACGCGGTTTAAAAGATAGCAGGTATTAAAAAGGCGACACTAAGGTCGCCTTTTTCAAAGTCTGCTCAAAACAGTCTTCGCTAATGCTTATCTAAAGCTATTTCTAAAAAGAAATTACTTAGAGATGTGAGCGATTAGGTCTAGAACTTTGTTTGAGTAACCGATTTCGTTGTCGTACCAAGATACAACTTTAACGAATTTGTCAGTTAGAGCAACACCAGCTTTAGCATCGAATACTGAAGTTTGAACTTCACCGATGAAATCTTGTGATACTACTTGGTCTTCAGTGTAACCAAGAACGCCAGCCATTTCGCCTTCAGAAGCTTCTTTCATTGCAGCACAAATTTCTTCGTAAGATGCAGCTTCTTTTAGGTTAACTGTTAGGTCAACTACAGATACGTTAGCAGTTGGTACACGGAAAGCCATACCAGTTAGAAGGCCGTTTAGTTCTGGAAGAACAACGCCTACAGCTTTAGCAGCACCAGTTGAAGATGGGATGATGTTTTGAGAAGCACCACGGCCACCGCGCCAGTCTTTAGCAGAAGGGCCATCTACAGTTTTTTGAGTTGCTGTAGTAGCGTGAACTGTAGTCATAAGACCAGACTCAATGCCCCACTTATCGTTAAGTACTTTAGCGATAGGTGCAAGACAGTTAGTAGTACAAGAAGCGTTAGAAACGATGTCTTGACCAGCGTAAGATGCTTGGTTAACGCCCATTACGAACATTGGAGTTGCATCTTTAGAAGGACCAGTAAGAACTACTTTCTTAGCGCCAGCAGTGATGTGCTTACGTGCAGTCTCGTCAGTTAGGAAAAGACCAGTTGCTTCAGCAACTACGTCTACGTCGATAGCATCCCACTTAAGATCTTCTGGGTTACGCTCAGCTGTAACACGTACAGTTTTACCGTTAACGATTAGGTTACCGCCTTCAACTTCAACAGTACCGTTGAAACGGCCGTGAGTTGAGTCGTACTTAAGCATGTATGCCATGTACTCTACGTCGATTAGATCGTTAATACCTACTACTTCGATGTCTGCACGCTCTTGAGCTGCGCGGAATACGAAACGGCCGATACGGCCAAAACCGTTAATACCTACTTTGATAGTCATTGTAGTTGCTCCACAACTTAATTTCTGATTAAAGATAACTGGTAGTAAAATTACAGAATCCAGTATACATCTGCAATAGATAATCCGACTTAACTTGTTTAATGTCAAAAAAAAGCGACGCTTTTCTTAACAATTGGGTGTAAGTGGTTGAAAATTGACCATTGCAAGTGGCTCTGTACCCTTCCAGTTGGGTAAAATACCCCTAAATGATGATTCACTTATGAGTGTATATGTACAATGTTTCCTGGTGAGAAAGTATGTGCTACAAAACGACTGATATGCAAGCCTTTATAGAAAAAAGTAAATATAATAACTGAGAATGTGGAGAAATATTAACGTGATTCAAAAGGGAGGAAATATGATAAAGCCTGATGAATACTGGCGTGAGCGCCTAACAGACGACGAATTTGCAGTGTGTCGTGAACGTGGTACTGAAGCCCCATATAGCGGTAAGCTACTGCACAACCATAAGACTGGCGTCTATAGCTGCACATGCTGTGAAAGCCCTTTGTTTCTGTCGGATAACAAATACGACTCTGGGTGTGGTTGGCCAAGTTTTGATGCCCCAGTGAATGATGAAGCAGTACGCTATATAGAAGATCTAAGTCACGGAATGAAGCGTGTAGAGATCCGTTGTAACGCCTGTGATAGCCATTTAGGTCACGTTTTTCCTGATGGTCCGAAGACCACAGGTGAACGATTCTGTGTTAATTCGGTGTCGTTAATTTTCAACAAAAATGACGAAAGTACGAAATAACTTGTAACTATTGTCTAATCCTTACAGGTCACATTTGCCGATTTAGGAATGCTGAACGTCCCAAGATTTCAGAATTAACTTTAGTACAAATAAAAACAGCTACCAGAAAGGTAGCTGTTTTTTTTGAAAGCGGGTGAATGAATCGGAAGCTTAGGTTAGAACACACTAAATGGTGCGCTCAGTAATTCGGGACGATTGAAGGGCTGTAAACTCCATCCTCAATAGCTTCGACGATGTTGTCTGCGTCTTTATTTAGCTTCTTATAGGTTGCCTTGTCGAAACGGTACAGCACAGTTAGCTCTGCTTCAGAAGCAATCGGCACGTCAAAGTCTTTGGCAACCATCGCCCAAACGTACGCTTTTTCCATATGGCCAAGGCTATGGTTGATACTTGCCATCGACTTGAAGATTTCAGTGTTGGCTACTGAGCCATTAGAAAGCGTTAGCGCATTATTGAGTAACTTAAGTGTCTTTGCATGATCGCGGGTGGTGTAGAAGGTTGCCAAGGCATATTGCATCTCTGCTGTATTTAATGCTTCTTTTCCTTCTAGCTGTAGGAAACTGCGTCTGGCGTTGGTGTCCCCAGTTTGTGACCACAAGAAGTAAAGCGTTTCTGGTGTATCGGATTTCGATAGCTCGTCAACAATACGCTCAGACTCTTCGATGCTGTGCATTAAAGAAGTAAAGCGGCGCTCTTGCAGTTTAGATTGATCAATAGTCTCAATTTGTGCTGCAAGCTCTAAGCACTTTTTGTAGGCAGTGACTAATTCAAATTCTTTGATCTTGTTGATTTCGGAAGGTTGCTTCTGAACTTCAAATCGATGCCAGATAAGATCGGTACGTGCGACACGACATTGCCCATCGTTCATGTTCAATTGTTCACACTGAAGGCCCGGGTTGCTTTGGCACAGTTGATCGGTATTTTTGTTCCCTTCAAGACACCCAACCAGAGTGAAAGGCAATAGGCTAATCGCCAACCATTTCATAATTTTCATATTCCTTCACTTGTGATCAAATGCACTTATTATCGGTCAGGTTCTTGACTCAATTCTGTTACGGGTTATTTTCTGGTGAAAATTGTTAAAACTAAGGCTTTACCATGGATGCAGAACAACTTCTTAGCGCAATGACCCCCGAGGTCTACGAACGTTTAACCTACGCAGTTGAAACGGGTAAATGGCCAGAAGGTACGGCGCTCTCAAAAGAACAGCGTGACTCGTGTATGCAAGCGGTTATGTTATATCAATCTAAACATAACTCTGAAGCTCAACATATGACAATTGCAGCTGGTGGTGAAATTAGCTTTAAATCTAAGTCTGAACTAAAGAAACAGTTTAAGTCAGATCAAGAAGACATTGTTAGGGTTAACCCGAATCATTAAGCTTAAATTACAACAAAGGGGTGGCAATGTGCCACCCCTTTTAGTTTAACTCGTTTATTTATAAGCAATAAAACGATTTAGTTCACGTTAAGCCGCCGTTGCTATCATCGAATAACTGGGTTTAACATGAATCTGTGAACTGGTTATAAACTCATCTCGCCACGCAACACTTGTTGCATTTGAGCCTTCACTTCTTCGTAGCCTAGGTTTTGGCTTAGTAGATAATGTAACTTCGCCAGTGCCGCTTCCGGTGTCATATCATAACCGCTGACAACGCCAGCTTCTGCCAGTGCACAACCTGTCGCGTAACCCCCCATATTCACTTTACCCGCTAAACACTGAGTAAGGTTCACCACGATAACACCACGCTCTGATGCGTCTTTAAGGTGTTGAAGCAGTTCTGGGTTTTGTGGTGCATTACCAACACCAAAAGTAAGCAGAATCATTGCGTTCACAGGCTGCAATAACGTGTTGCGAATCACTTCGTGTGAGATGCCAGGGTACATTGTGATTACGCCAATAGGTTGCGGAGTAATGTTATGAACCTTGAAAGCGCCTTCAGGTTGTTCGTTTACCTTTACGTTATTGCTAAGTTGGATATTGATACCCGCTTCTAGCAAAGGATTCAGGTTTGGAGAAGTAAACGCATTGAAGCCATCTGCGTGTGATTTTGTGCTGCGGTTACCACGCATCAACTTGTTGTTGAAGAACAGTGTCACTTCGTTGATAGGGTGGTTTGCTGCAATGTGCAGTGCATTCAGCAGGTTTGCTTGTCCGTCTGAACGAAGCTCTGCTAGGGGGATCTGAGAGCCCGTAACAATCACAGGTTTGCCGAGGTTTTCAAGCATGAAAGACAGTGCAGAGGCGGTGTATGCCATAGTGTCTGTACCATGCAGGATAACGAAACCATCGTACTTATCGTAGTTCGCGCGAATGTCATCAGCGATGGTCTGCCAATCAAGTGGCGTCATATCTGAAGAGTCCATTAATGGAGAGTATTCGTGAATGGTGTACTCAGGCATCTCTGGGCGATGGAATTCAGGCATGCCAGCTAGCTGCTTATCCATGAAACCTGCGACAGGAACATAGCCGTGGTCAATAGACTTCTGCATGCCAATTGTGCCGCCGGTGTACGCGATATAGATGTGTTTTCTTTCCATGGCGATTAATACTTAGTGTGATATAGGGAACAGGGGGGCGATTATAGCGAATTATCATGCAATAAAAAGAGGCGCCTCACACAGAGGTGCCTCTTGATAATAAAGCGTTGAGCTTATCTTATTGAACTTGGCAGTTTAAGCAGAAAGCGTATCGGCCTTGTGGGTCGTTAAAGTTGCCTAACAGCTGGCTATCTTGAGCTAACTGTTGAGTAACGGGCTGTAAACTGCTTGGAATCATTGACTGAATATCAAGGCCTATCGACATCTGAATTTGGTTCATAAATTCTTGAATAAATTGCTCAGTCGCCGAAAGTGGTTCTTCTACCCAGTAGATGTTGTAACTTTCAAGCTCTGCAAGTGAAGCCGCCGCTGCAACCGCATCATCGAAATCACCAATCTCATCGACTAAGCCTTTCTGAATCGCATCTTGACCTGTCCAAACTCGACCTTGAGCAATCTTGTCGACCGCATCGACTTCCATGCCGCGATTTTCTCCAACTAGGCTGATGAATCGACGGTATCCGTTTTCAATGCCCATTTGGAACGCGTCTTTCGCGCCATCGCTAAGTCCAGTTGTAATACCAAGACCTGAGAAAGGTGACGTACCAACGCCATCCGTGTAAACACCAATATCATTCAGCCCTTTTTCGAAGGTAGTGATAACACTGAAGATACCAATCGAACCCGTTAGTGTGGTTGGCTGAGCTAGGATCTTATCTGCGCCCATCGAGATCCAGTAACCACCTGAAGCAGCAAGACTCGACATCGACACAACAACTGGCTTACCCGCTTGCTTGATCGCTTCTATTTCATTACGAATAACTTCTGAAGCAAAGGCACTGCCACCTGGGCTATCTACACGAAGTACAACGGCTTTCACTTTATCGTCGTTACGTGCTTGGCGAAGTAGGGCTGCAGTGGTATCTCCGCCAACTGTCCCACGTGGCTGCTTGCCATCCATAATTGCGCCGCTGGCAACAATCACGGCAACGTCGTGTGATTCACTGGTCATGTCGGGAAGCATGGTTGCACGGTATTCGTAGTAACCAAACGCGTTGTAGCTGTCTTGACCGTCACTGCCGAAAACATCTGCAAGCTCTAGTCGAACTTGTTGGCGTGTCGCTAACTCATCCACTAAGCCAAGTTTCTCAGCCAGTTTTGCAATGTCACCATCGACAGACTCAAGTTCTTTCAAGAAGGTGTCCATGCTTGGGTTCAGTGTTTTAGCGTCGATCTGACGGTTGTTACTGACGTCATCAACGTACGCACCCCATAGTTGGCTTAACCAACGAGAAGCGGACTCTTTCGCTGCATCTGACATGTCGTCACGAATGAATGGCTCAATAGCTGATTTGTAAGTACCCACACGGAACACGTGTGTGCTTACGTCTAGCTTCTCTAATAAGGTTTTGTAGTAAAGCGAATAAGCGCTGTAACCTTTAAGAAGAACACCGCCATCTGGTGATAGGAAGACTTTAGTTGCGTAGCTTGCTAGGTAGTATTGGCTTTGGTTGTAAAAGTCACCCACCGCATAAATAGGTTTGCCTGCCGCTTTGAACTCATTCAACGCTTTAGCGATGTAGCGCAGCTTGGTTAGGTTGGTTTCTGGCAACTCTTTGAGTGCTAAAACGATACCTGTAACCTTGTCATCGTCTTTTGCGTAGCGAATCGTTTCAACGATATCAAACAGGATGTTCTCTTTTGGAAGGTCTTTGCCAAGCAGCGAACCCGTGACCGAATCCATCGGATTGATATAGCGACTTTGTTCTACAATAGGACCAGACAGGTTAAGCACCAGAGCTGAATCCTGTGGAACCGTCGGTTGAGCCGTATCTGAATGGAAGTACACAAAGTAGATGATGGCGATACTGAGTAAAAAGACTAGGTTAACCAGCGCAAGACGTACAAACGTAATGAGCTTCCAAATCCCTTTAAAGATCATACCTATAAATTTGAATATTTTTTTCATTCTGTCTCCGCAGTGAGATCACGTCGCTTTAACAAGCCGTAGTACCATTAATCTCAATAATATGAACTGCTTAGTATCCTACGATAATTCCCAAGCTCAAACTACACCAAGAATTGTTAATCGATATATATTCTCATTAAGTGTAGTCAAATTAAGGGGTTCTGAACGATTAATACCTTCAGCATTATGATCGGTGTTACAAAAATGTAAACGGTTGTTTGAACTTTTGGTGATTGAACTATACTGTGGTCTGACCACAAGGATAAAATAATAGAAGTGATGTCTGCCATGTACCCACATTTACTTGAACCACTCGATCTTGGATTTACTCAGTTACGTAACCGTGTATTGATGGGATCAATGCACACAGGTTTAGAAGAAAATAAAGAAGGCCTACACAAACTTGCCGCGTTTTATGAAGAGCGAGCAAAAGGAGGCGTTGGTCTTATTGTTACCGGTGGTTTCTCTCCTAATTTACGTGGCAGATTAACCCCATTTAGTGCTGAATTCAGTAAAGTAAAGCACGCCAAAGCGCACCAAGTTGTTACCGAAGCCGTCCACAAGCACGGCGGTAAAATTGCGCTTCAACTATTGCATGCCGGTCGTTATGCGATGCACCCATTCGCGCAAAGTGCTTCTGGCATTAAAGCGCCAATCGCTAAGTTCGCACCCAGTGAGATGAGCCCTCGTCAGATCAAAAAGACCATCGGTGCTTTTGCCAACAGTGCCGAGCTCGCTCAAGTCGCGGGTTACGACGGCATTGAGATCATGGGCTCGGAAGGTTACTTGATTAACCAATTCATCTGTAAGCGCACCAACATGCGTTACGACGAGTGGGGCGGCTCTTACGAGAAGCGTATGCGTTTCCCGTTAGAGATCGTTAAATCGATTCGTGAAGCGGTGGGTAAAGATTTCATTATTATTTTCCGACTGTCGATGCTGGATTTGGTTGAGCAAGGCAGCACCTTTGAAGATGTTGTTCTTTTGGCTCAGAAGCTAGAAGAAGCAGGTGTGACTATCATCAATACCGGTATTGGTTGGCATGAAGCTCGTGTTCCGACTATCGCGACGCAAGTACCACGAGGCGCATTCTCTTGGGTAACCGAGAAAGTGAAACCATACGTGTCGATCCCAGTGGTGACATGTAACCGAATCAACACGCCAGAAGAGGCCGAACGTATCCTCAGTTCAGGACAGGCCGACATGGTTTCAATGGCGCGTCCATTCTTGGCAGATCCGGACTTTGTTAATAAAGCCGCTCAAGACCAAGCGCAGTTCATCAATACCTGTATCGGCTGTAACCAAGCTTGTCTTGATAACGTGTTTAAGGGTAAGCGAGCGAGCTGTTTGGTGAACCCACGAGCTTGTTACGAGACTGAAATTGTTGTTCAGCCAGCGCAAGCGACTAAGACCATTGCGGTTGTCGGCGCAGGCCCAGCCGGTTTAGCCTGTGCAACGACTTTAGCGCAGCGTGGACACAAGGTTGACTTGATTGAAAAAAATGACCGTATCGGCGGCCAGTTCAGATTGGCAATGCAGATCCCGGGCAAAGAAGAGTTCAGAGAAACGATTCGTTACTTTGCTAACCAAATCGATGCATCCGGCGTGAATCTGAAACTGGATACCGAAGCAACGTTTGAGATGTTGTTGAAGTACGATGAAGTAGTGATGGCTGCTGGCGTAGAGCCAAGAAAGCTCGATATTGAGGGCATTGACCAAGAAAACGTGGTCGATTACCAAACCTTGATTCGCGAAAAGACACCAGTAGGCGAAAAGGTCGCGATTGTTGGTGCTGGTGGTATCGGTGTCGATGTGGCAACTATGCTGACAGAGCCGACTTCACACAGCCTAGACGATTGGCTGCATGAGTGGGGAATTGATAAGAACATGGAACACCCAGGTGGTTTGTATCCTTACCCGGATTCATTCAGCGACAAAACGGTTTGGGTGATGCAGCGTAAAGCGGGGCGCGTTGGTAAAGGCCCGGGTAAAACCACAGGTTGGATTCATAAACGTACGCTAGAAAAGCGCGGCGTGAATCTACTGGGTGGCGTGAGCTACAACAAGATTGATGACCAAGGTCTGCATATCAGTATTGGCAAGAAAGAACAGGTCCTCGATGCCGATTCCGTTATCGTGTGTGCAGGTCAGGTGTCAGTTCGTCCATTTGAAGATATGTGGCAAGAGTTTGGTGGCAAACTGCACGTGATAGGCGGTGCCGATTATGCCGGTGAGCTGGATGCAGTACGTGCTATCCGTCAAGGTGTTGAGTTAGCTATTAAGTTATAGAATCAGCCATCAAACTGTAATCTTATCGGTAGATATTGTTACTTAATTTGCTGAGCTAGATTTTGAACAAGGCTCCTAAGTCATAGATTTAGGGGCCTTTATTGTTTCTAATCTAGCCCAAATGGACAGCCGTTGAGATTTATTATCGTTTGTATTCTGTGCTAAAGTTCAACTATACAAACAATAAAAATTAGTAAGGACTTCAAATGGATGCTTTGGATCTATTGCTCAACAGACGCTCAATCGCAAAACTCTCTGATCCAGCACCTGAAGGTGTGGCGTTAGAAAACATCATTAAAGCAGGGCTGCGCGCTCCAGACCACGGTGCACTAACACCTTGGCGCTTTGTTATCGCGCAAGGTTCTGGTCTACAAAAGCTTTCAGACATCTTGGTGCGTGCCGCTGAAGCGGATGCAAGCGAAGAAGCGGTTATCGAGAAAGTAAAAAAAGCGCCGTTCCGAGCTCCGATGGTGATCACCGTGATTGCTAAAGTAACCGAGCATGAAAAAGTACCAGCGATTGAACAACATCTTTCTGCAGGTTGCGCTGCTCAAGCGATGCAAATGGCTGCAGTCGCACAAGGTTTCCAAGGCTTTTGGCGCTCAGGTAAATGGATGTTCCACCCAGAAGTACACCAAGCATTTGGCCTCGAAGGCGATGACGAAATTGTTGGCTTCTTATACCTAGGTACTCCGGGCTGTACGCCAATGAAAGTGCCAGAGCGTGACTTCTCAAAGTTCGTCGAGTTCTTATAAAGAAAGCTGAAGCTTGAATAGTGGAATGCTAACTGTATAAACAACCAGTTTTTCTTGATTTATTAGGGCCACATTAGATAATGTGGCCCTAATTGTTTGTAGCATCTGGAAAAACATGTCTCGCCTTATTATTGCTGAAAAACCAAGCCTCGGCCGCGCGATTGCCGCCGCACTCCCTAATCCACAAAAGAAAGACCAAGGGTTTATCAAATGTGGTAATGGAGATGTGGTGACTTGGTGTATTGGACATTTATTGGAGCAGGTTGAGCCAGATGCTTATGATGATCGTTATAAGAAGTGGAATTTAGCCGATCTTCCTATTGTGCCAGAGCAATGGCAACTAAGACCGCGTAAGACGTCGAGCAAACAGCTCACGGTGATCCGAAAGCTATTGAAGGACGCCACCCAAATTGTCCATGCGGGAGACCCAGATAGAGAAGGACAGTTGCTGGTGGATGAAGTGATCGATTACTGCAAAGTGTCCAAGGCCAAAAAAGAGTCGATGGACAGGCTGCTTATCAGCGACTTGAACTTACCTGCTGTGAAGCGTGCGCTTTCTCAAATGCGCAGTAACCGTGACTTTATTCCACTGTCTATTTCTGCATTGGCACGCTCTAGAGCCGATTGGCTGTATGGCATGAACATGACCCGAGCTTATACCTTGCTTGGTCAAAAGGCTGGCTACCAAGGCGTGTTGTCGGTAGGGCGAGTACAAACACCTGTACTTGGTTTAGTGGTGAGGCGTGATGAAGAGATCGAAAACTTCATTCCAAAGGATTACTTCACTTTGCATGCTTTGATCCCTTACCAAAACAACGGTCAGAGTTTTGATATTCGTGCTCGTTGGAAACCAAGTGAAGCGTGTAAGCCGTGGCAAGATGAAGAAGGACGCGTGCTCAATCGAAAGCTGGTTGAGAACGTTGCTCAGCGAATTGCGAATCAACCCGCGACGGTGACGGAATCAGAGCAAAAGCAAAGTAAACAAGCTGCGCCACTGCCTTACTCGCTGTCAGCTTTGCAGATTGATGCGTCTAAGCGTTTTGGTATGAGTGCTCAGCAGGTGTTAGACACTTGTCAGTCTTTGTACGAGAAACACAAACTCATCACTTACCCGCGTTCTGATAGCCGCTATCTACCTAAAGAGCACTACTCGCAGCGAGAATCGATCGTTGATGCTATCGCTAACAATGCGAAAGAGCTGCAAAGTGGCGCTCAAGGTGCGGACCTTTCTCTTAAATCAAAAGCATGGAACGACAGTAAGGTGGATGCTCACCACGCAATAATCCCAACACCGAAGAAGTCATCGGTGAATGGTTTATCTGCCAATGAGATGAAAATCTATCAGCAAATCGCTCGTCAGTATCTAATGCAGTTCTACCCACCTGCGGTTTTTGCCGATGCTAAGCTAGTCTTTGATATCGCTGGTGGCGTGTTCATTGCGAAAGGACGTCAGCTTATCAACCCAGGTTGGAAAGTGTTGATGGGCAAAACGGACACCGAAGAGAAAGGTGATGGCACGGATACGGTTCCTCCATTGGATAAAGGGACTGTGTTGACGTGTCGTGAAGGCGTGACTGGTGATAAAAAAACTGAGCCACCAAAACATTTTACTGAAGCGACCTTGCTTCAAGCGATGACAGGTATCGCGCGTTTTGTTGCGAACAAAGACCTCAAAGCCATTTTGAAAGAGACCGATGGCCTTGGCACAGAAGCAACCCGGGCAGGCATTCTAGATACCCTTTTCAAAAGACAACTGCTAACGCGTCAAGGTAAGAGTATACATAGTAGCCCTGCGGGTAGAGGCTTGATTCATGCTCTACCGGAGGACTCTACCTTTCCTGACATGACGGCACACTGGGAGCATCAGTTACAAGGCATGGCTGAACGAAATCAAGCGTACCAACCTTTCATGCAAGCGCTAGAAAGCAAGATTGATGGCTTAATGGGGACAGTGAAAACAGGGGAAGTGCCTGAATCACTCCGCTACCTTCCTAAAGTCGAAAGACCAGCGTTTAAACGTCGTAAAGGTGGCGGTGCTAAGAAGTCTTATGCCAACAAAGGTACGTATGCTAAGAAAGGCTCTTCCGCTAAAAAGGGCACTAAAAGCTAAGACTTATTGAGGTTAGGATTAACGTCCGACTTTACGCCCACAACGTTTAAACAGTTGCTGCCAATAGTCCACATGGCGGCGAGTTGATGTGCGAAAGGCTTGGTGCGTATCTTTGATGGGAAAATAATAGCTGTGAAGTTCTGGCTGAGCATCAAACATAACAAGCTGCGATGCTAACTGCTGATAGTAGCCATCCAGCTGAGCCATGTAAGGCTGAACCTTGCCAATATACTGTTGTTCGAAGACGTTGTTGAGATAACGAAATTTAGTGGTGTCTCGTTGCTTACCACAGATGATATTGGCATCAAAGGTGGTGAGTTGCTTAGTAATGGTATCCAATTCTGCCGAAGCACGAGCGAGCGAGTAGTACAAATCTCCAAGCGTAGAACTCTTCTCCAGTACTTCTTGCACCTCAATGGTTTTACCCGAAACGAGCGACGTGTTTAACGCTTGATTAATATGTTTTAGGGCGTCGCTTGTCTGTCTTACTTGATCGCCAATATCCGCACGCAACCACTGACTCCCCCGCATTTGCGACTGCATGGCATCACTGGCATAGATGAGATTCCATTGATGTAGCGGAAACTGTGCGAGTTTCTGTTGCTCAATTTCTTTTAGTAATTCTACGATCTCTGGGTCTAGCTTGTGATTAGCTAAACATTGCCCCACACCTTCCAGTAGAGCGCCCTGATAATCATAATTTCGGAACTCGTCCGCGACTTTTCCGAGTACTGAATTTCTCTCGGCAATTAGATTAAATAACCCACACTGACGAAGCTGGTAGCTGTCGATGAGTCCGATAGAGAGCGAAGGTATATCCAGTAACAGCTCTCGCTTTCTTGGTAACGCCTCAAACTCCCAGTTCTCTTTGATCTCATCAGCGTCTTGTACCCTGGCTATTTTAGTTTGATAGTCGTCAAATAAGTCTCCAGGGCCTTCCCCAAAACACCCACCGAGCACCACGGTTAACAAAACCAGTGGCGAACGTCGCAGTAAATTTGCAAGAAGGCGATGATTCATGGGGAGCCTACCAGTCTATCTCGGTGCCATCGAAATTGAAGAAGTGACCACTTACTTCGGTATTGGCAGGTTCGATGACTTTGATAAGGCCTGATGCCGAAGTGTCTGTATCGATTAGAGCATTGGGCCCGCCCATTTCAGTCTGTACCCAGCCTGGGTGCAGCGCTAACACAGTAAAGCCACCATCGGTTAGGTCGTTGCTTAAACTCTTCACAACGGAGTTAAGAGCCGCTTTAGAGGAACGATAGATGTAGCCACCACCAGAGGTGTTCTCTGTCATGCTGCCTACTCGAGAAGACAAGCAAGCTACCTTTTTCACGTCACTGTTTTCTAGAACAGGTAATAGCGTTTCGACAAGCTTCAATGGCGCAATCGTATTGACTTCAAAAACACGTCGCCACTCTTCGACATCGGTGTTACCCAGTCCGTAGCCTTTAGGACCATAGTAGCCAGCGTTGTTAATCAAGATATCAATCGACGGAATTTGAGAGGGAAGTTGGCTCACCGCTTGGTAATCGGTTATTTCTAACTGAATGCAGGTTAGGTTGCTGTTGTGGTCTGCGAGTGAGAGCAGTTCTTTTGCTGATGAGGCGTCACGGTAAGTTGCGTACACCTTGTGATTACCTTTCAAGTATTGTTGAGTCAAACTTAAGCCAATGCCGCGGTTCGCTCCAGTAATAAAAATAACGCTCATGGTGATTCCTTTTCAGTTCAATTAGTTAAGTTTGATGGCTTAACACGAGAAAATCAACGGTCCACCAACTGGCCATTAGCATTCCTACAAAAATCATTACTGCAGCCATCGAGCCGCAGATCACCCCAAGGATGAGTATTACGTTTTTCATTGCCGTCTCTTGTTGAAAGTTTTGTAGTGATAATCATTATCATTAATTAAGGTTGTCGCCAAGGCTGAGACTGTTATGATTTTGAGAAAGATACGCAATTAACTTGATTATGATTCCTTTAATTTACCACCCAATCTACTCGCAACTGCCTTTACCTGAAGGTCACCGTTATCCGATTAACAAATATCAGTTGTTACACAGTGCTGTTGAGGCGCTAATGGATAGCGAACCCTTGTGGAAGAGCAGGTTTGAAGTGTTCCAACCAACGCCCGTTTCGGTTGAGCAAGTAAAACAGGTACACAATAGCGAGTATGTGGATTTGCTTGTTTCTGGAAACCTGCCTGCGGCAAAGATGAGGCGTATCGGCTTTCCGTGGAGTGAGCAACTTATTGAAAGAACGCTCTATTCTAGCGGGGGAACTTGCTTGGCCGCAGAAATGGCGATAGAGAG
The DNA here is from genome assembly GCF_024347415.1 of Vibrio crassostreae. Lineage (NCBI taxonomy): Bacteria > Pseudomonadati > Pseudomonadota > Gammaproteobacteria > Vibrionales > Vibrionaceae > Vibrio > Vibrio crassostreae. The sequence goes on along the minus strand of NZ_AP025476.1, from coordinate 2,498,222 downwards.
TGGTTTAGCGATTCATTTGAGTGGTGGATACCATCACGCGCATCATGACTTTGGTAGTGGCTTTTGTCTGTTGAATGATCTTGTGCTGGCAGCGAAGCGAGCGTTGACCTTTGAGCACATAGATAAAGTGTTGATTGTCGATAGTGATGTTCACCATGGCGATGGTACAGCGACGCTTTGCCAAGACAGCGATGAGATTATTACTCTGTCTTTCCATTGTGATAAAAACTTCCCTGCACGAAAGCCATTATCGGATTTAGATGTGCCATTAAGCCGTGAAACTGAAGATGAAGAGTTTCTAAGGTGTTTCGAACAAGTGACCAAGCTGGCGATTGCCCATCATCAACCTGATCTCATCATCTATGATGCGGGTATCGACATCCATCAAGACGATGAACTGGGCTATTTGAATGTGTCTACTCAAGGCATATTTGAACGCGACTGCTTGATGATCGGCTTAGCGAAATCAGAATCTATTCCGATGGCGTGTGTTGTTGGTGGCGGCTATCGAACACAGCATGAAGATCTGGTTCCTATTCACATGCAGCTTTTGAAAGCGGCTCATCATGCTTACGATTAACTTCTCAAATTAACCACTGTAACCTCATGGAAAAGGTGATAAAGAAGAAGTATCTGTTGCACCAAAAAAGACACAACTTGCACCACGTTGATGCGCAAAAATTACTTTTTTATTAATTGGTTACGTATTTGTGTGATTAATTCTGGTCTGTAAATTGCTTTACCCTTGTGAATATAAAAACACAAGGGATGTAAATGAACCTGACGGACAAGGAACGCAGTTGGCTTAAGTGGTTTGGCGCAACAGGGAAACTAGCAATGCGTAGAGCCTATTTTCTAAATCGAAGTAGGACAGAAGAGCTCGAGCAAACATTTGAAAGTATCGCCCATACTCGAGTTCAACTTCTTCATAATTGGGTGAAGAACCAATGGGACTTTTTAGAAGACTCTGCCGTTTATTTGGCAAGCCGAACGGAAGAGCAGGCGGAAAGTACATTATCAAGTCTTCTTAAACGTGGCACGGATTTCTCTGAGCTGGCGATCGTCGATTCTAAAGGTGTCGCGCAAGCATCGAGTTATCACGACCATATCGGAGCAACTCTTGCAGATAAGAAGGCTTTAGTCGAAGGAGCATCGAAGCGTTATCTACACGGGCCGTATATGGATCCACGCACGTTGAACGTAGGAGCTTCGAGTTCATCGTTTCATGATCAAGTCACGCTGATGTTTTATGTGCCCTTTTCTCGGGACGAAGGGACTCAGCAGTTCTTATGTGGTCGTGTTCCTAATGATGTCATTGGTGACATTATTCAGCGAGAAGCGGGGCATATTTATAGTGAGTCGGGTGATAACTATATCTTTATGGTCGACTCTCTTCATGACCCTCAAATTCAGCCAGGTGTCGCGCTTTCTCGTTCCCGCTTTGAAGATAATACCTTTTCACATGGCGAGAACTTAAAACAAGGGATTCATACTGATTGGGGAACGGTTAAGATCCAACAGCACACTGAATTTGAGATTCGATTTACGGATCCTGCCACGAATCAACTTCATCCCGGTGTCAGAGAAACCATCAAAAATGGCAGCAACCTGTTTATTGGTTACCCGGGGTATTCCGACTATCGCCACATTCCGGTCATCGGTAAAGGTATCACTTTTCAACTGGACGGTTCACCAGACACCTTCGGCATGATGTGTGAGTCTGACTTAGAAGAGGTCTATAGAGATCGAAGCCTAAGTTACACCTTATCTAAACATTTTATCGGCTGCATGTTACTGCCTCTATCTGTTCCATTACTGCTTGCTCACTTTTATACGTTAACCCCTCTTTTGTATAGCGGTGTCATGTTCGTGTGTGCGCTTCTCGCTCTCGGTTTATTCCGTCTAGTGAGTGCTAAACCACTAGCAAATAAAGTCTATGAAATGACAGGGGTGATGCAAACCTTAGCCGAAGGTGATGGCAACCTAAGTCGGAGGCTTGATCCAACCACATTCAGCCATAATGAACTTGGTAATTTGGGGCGTTGGACTAACAGCTTTATCGACAATTTAGATAGTACGGTGAGCGATTTGATTCATGCGAGTCACGAAGTAAGAGAAGTATCGGAATCGATGTTTCGTCGGAGTGTCGTGATGAAGCAAACCAGCGATGATGCGTCACTGGCGCTCAGCAACATGTTGGACCTAAGTCAGTATCAACAGAGTGAAATTACTCATGCGACCGTTTCGGCAACGCAAATGGATACAGTAATGAAGAAAGCCGTTCTTAATGCGGAGAAGGAATACAATCAGTCGGTTGAAGGAATGGAGATTGTGCGGAATATTGTAGAAAGCTCAGCCCACAGCGTAAATGAGGTGAATAATGAAATGACCAAAGTGTCTGACATTATAGACATCATTACCGACATTACAGCGCAGACGAACCTTCTGGCATTGAACGCGGCCATAGAGTCTGCAAGAGCAGGTGAGCACGGAAGAGGGTTTTCTGTGGTTGCCTCAGAAGTAAGAACTTTAGCTGATCGAACTTCACAAGCCGCCAACCATATCAGTGACCTAATGAAAGAGCTGCATACCAAGTCTCGCAGCGCTGTTGAGTCTATGGAGCGAGGCGTTGAGAATGTGAGTAAAGGTAATTTAACCGTTGACTCGAACGCCCGCAGTGAGCAAATTCAAGCAGCAGTAGCTGATCTCTTTACGACCATGTCTAACCTAGATGAGAACAGTCAGAAAAATGGACAAACGGCAGATAAAGCCCAACGTTCTATCTCTGACCTACAACTGTCGACGAAACAACTCGCACGCCGAGTTTCGTTAATGGGTAATGCATTGAGCCGCCTAGACCAATTGATAGGGCGCTTTGAAGTGAGCCGAAAGGTGGCGTAGTGGAAAGGCTGTGTAAGCCCGATACGTAAATTTTAGATACAAAAAAGCCGCTGATTTCTCAGCGGCTTTCTTTAATGTGGTGGAGGGATAGGGATTTGAACCCTAGAACCGCTATTAACGGTTGCCGGTTTTCAAGACCGGTGCTTTCGACCACTCAGCCATCCCTCCAATGGCGCGTATAATATAAGGGTGGCTTTCGCTTGTAAATACCCTTATCAACTGACTGCTTTTTTTATGAACGCTTTTTGGTGTTTTTGTTCTAAATGATTATTTATTGTTCGGTTTATTAAGAAGCCGACAAAATCTAATACTCAATAAGCCAAGTATTCCTAACTTTCGTTATACGCGAAGTGTTTCTGTACCATTAAAAAAAGAAAGTATCTAATTGGCTTGCAGGCAAAGTTATGAGGGGAGTGACTTAGGCATAAGAACTTTCAGCTAGGGACTTTTAACTAGGAACTTGTAGCTTAGAACTCTGAGTTTGGAATTTAAAACTAGGTATAAAGTGAATGAGTTTGAAACTGGGACTGCAGAGAGTTTTGTTCGATGAGCTTTATATTTTAAAAAGCTTCAGATGCAAAAAAGCCGCTGATTTCTCAGCGGCTTTCTTTAATGTGGTGGAGGGATAGGGATTTGAACCCTAGAACCGCTATTAACGGTTGCCGGTTTTCAAGACCGGTGCTTTCGACCACTCAGCCATCCCTCCAGTGGCGTGAATAATATAAGGGGCAGAGGATCTTGTAAACCCTTAATTTTCATAATTTTGTTTTGTTGCTTGTTTTCTAATCACTCACGGCAATAAAAAAGGGAAGCCATTGGCTTCCCTTTTCTGTGTGCTGATTATTTAGTCATTTTTTGTGTAGAAACGCTGTAGCTCAGTCAGGCCTTGCATCAACACAGGTAAGCGAGGGCTTACGTTTTTCAAGCGTTTGTAATTCTGGTCGTACAATTTGTAGTTGCCAAATTTATCTAATACCGTTGTTTGTTTGTCAGTAACAAGAGCAAGTTCACGAGAGTCGCCCGCGAGGATCCACTTTCTCTTACGCTCATTAAACAGGCTGCGACCACTACTGAAGTCCGTTGGGTTCGAAGATACGCCCAATAGCTCTTGCATCAGTGTTACTGATACGTCTAGATGACTAGAACGGTGGGTGTATTCAGAAGCAGACTTACCTGGCCAGCTGATAAACAGTGGTACTTGTAACTGATAACGACTGTAGTTGGAGTTTGCACCCCAGCTGTTGGTTTTGGTTTCGTTAAACTCAGTACCGTGGTTAGAGGTAATGATAACTACTGTGTTGTCGGCGAGCTCTAAGCGTTCCAGTTCAGCGTAGATAGTTGCTAACTGAGCATCGGCCGCTGTTGCTGACTTTTGATAATCTGCAGCAAAACGTTCTGCTGTTGTTAACGTTGAGTCCGACTCTGAACTGGAATCGTAGCTGGCGAAGTTATCCAGTGTAGTCAGTTCAATAAAGTTAAACCAAGGGCGCTTAGCTTGCGGTGATTGAATCCAGTCAGACCAAGCTTTGATTGCACTCTGATCATCATAAGTTGCTTGCTCTGGCATCACATCACGGCCTCGGAAGATAATATCCGAGTAAAGTGAATCGCTAAAGTTGTCGCCACTGAAAGCAGCAAACTTATAATCGTGATTATCTAATACATCCAACAATACTGCGCTTGACCCTTGAGCTTCTATGCTGCTTGCGTAGCTGCTCGGCAGGCCGTAGAACAAGCCGAAAATACCAAACATATCGTTACTTGAACTGTAGTGGTTGGTGAAGTTGATCGACTGTTGTGCGTAAGCATAGCTGTTTGGCATCGCTGTCGCATTTAGTGCGTCAGCGCGAAGGTTGTTCACACTCACCATCAGGATATTAAGATCATCACTGCGGCGGTTGTATTGAATTTTTTCTAGCGGATAGCTAACTAGGTTTACGTTCTCTTTGTTCGCTTCTAAACGCTCAAGGTACTCTTCACGATCTAATAGGCCATGTTTTTCCATAAAGCTTTTCGCTGTCATTGGGTAAGACAGTGGGAAGTTCGCTTTCTGGCTAGTAATTGGGTTATAGAAATACGCATCAGCCCACATGTAGGTCAAGTGGCTGCTGATGAAACACAAGAAGAAGACGGCAGTAATCGGACGGCCAATGTGTTTATGAGACAGTTTACGCTGCTTACGCCAAACCCACTCAGACAGACCAAGCTGTAGTAAGAAGATAAATGGCATAACAATGAAGAGGTGCTGCAAATCAGATGTGAATGCAGATTCCTCTCCACTGAATAAAACCTCCCACACGACAGGTGTCAGGTGGAGGTTTATATTTTGATACGTTTGGGTATCAATCAGTAGGACAGTTAAACCTATGGTCGCAAAACAAACCGCAACCAAACGTAATAACTTCCTCGACGGAAGAATAAAAGTGAGCGGGAACAGCACTAATAGATAGAGCGCGAACACTAAAAAGCCAAAATGACCAACCCACGATGCAGCCAAATAAAATTGACCTAGCAAGGTTTCTGGCCAAGCAGATTGAGTAATATAACGAGTACCAATCAACATCGCAGCAATGATGTTGAAAAATGCAAACCAGTGACCCCAACCAACCAGTCGAGATACACGATCGCTATATGAGTTTGCGCTGTCTACCATTTATAATTCTTTTATCCGTCAATCAAATTTAGTGAGACTTTTTATCTTCAAGAGAAGAAATTAAAGCCTCGGCAAATTTTTCAGCAATTCCTTTGCGTTGTGAAGCAGCAACATTCTGATTTAAGACATTGGTTGCGATATTTCCAGCGATCATCAGTGAAAGTTCTGGCGAAGCTTTGTGCTTAGATAGTACAGCACCTACTTCAGCTAGGATTTTTTCAACTTGATCATCTGTGTATTTAGATATAATCGGCATAAGGACTCTAATAATGATAGTAAAAGCGGCTTATGATAACCTACTATGCACGACAACTGAAACCTGAACGGTAATATTTTCACTATGAGCCTTCACCTTTCCAACGTAATTTTACACCAGCTGAGTAAGAACGATCAGGATGAGCTGATTGTTAACTATCGTGCTGAATCTCTAGAAAACGATGCTTCATCTGAAAGCCTAGTTGCTGAACTTCACCGTGTTTTTAATTCAAAAGCAGGCAAAGGGTTTGGTTCTTTCAAATCTGACAGCGAATTCCAGCAGTGGTTGCATCAACTTCGTGCTGGTGAGACAAACTTTTACGATTTTTCTCAAAAGAGTGCGCAACGTCTAAAAGACGAACTATCAAAGTACCCATTCGCTGACGAAGGTATCTTGGTAATGGCCGAATATCAGTCACTTGCAACAGATTACCTTTTCATTGGTTTATTGCCTTCAAACCAAAGCCTAAAGGTAACTGAAGGGCTTGATATTAGTGCGACTGACTACCTTGATATCTCAAAAATGGATATCGCGGCTCGCCTAGACCTTTCTACTTATGAGACTGACAAAGAGTCAAACCGTTACTTAACTTACATTAAAGGACGTGTTGGCCGTAAAGTCGCGGATTTCTTCTTAGATTTCTTACAAGCTGAAGTCGGTTTGGATGCGAAACAACAAAACCAAGTACTGATGCAAGCGGTAGAAGACTTCGTTTCTGACTCTAAATTGGAAAAAGAAGAAGCGATCAGCTACAAAAAGCAGGTTGCGGATTACTGTAACGAGCAGCTTAAAGCCGGTGATGAAGTACAAGTGCGTGAACTTTCTGGAGAATTGCCAGCAAGCACAGATGGTACCAGCTTCTTTGACTATACTAGTGAGCAAGGCTACGAGCTAGAAGACAGCTTCCCAGCCGATCGCGCAACTATGCGTAAACTAACAAAATTTGTTGGTGCTGGTGGCGGTTTGAATGTTAGTTTTGATAGTCTGCTTCTAGGCGAACGTATCTTTTACGATCCGGAGACAGACACGCTTACGATTAAAGGCACTCCACCGAACTTACGTGACCAACTGACTCGCAATAAATCATAGTCCGAAGTTAACGGATAAAAGCGGCAGCAGGATGTTGTCGCTTATTTTGTGCTCAATCTTTTAGTAAGTGTCATGGCTTCAAGTTAACACGCACAAGGAATATAGATGGAACAATCAGTAGCAAAGCCCAAACGCTTTAAAAAACCAGCGACCTTCTTGGTTGTGCTCTTGGCTCTGTGGCTACTTCCTTCATTGGCTCTTCTTAATCTAAGCCGTTCCTACACCAATTCTCTTGCTCAAATCGAAGAGCTCGGTATTCGAGTCAACGAATTGAGGCAATCGCTCTATTTCTCAGAACCGCTTCGAGTCTCTCGTATCAATGATCTCGCACTCGACGCTCAGTTGGTTTATTCGATCCGACTGCAGATTGAATCTGATTTCCAACACGCCTTGTTTCGTCCTGATGTGAACCAACTGTTGTACGTAGCCGATCAGTTCCTAGAAAAGTTCGATGAGTTCATTCCGATCGAAAGCCAAGTTCAAGATATTGTTGATAACATTAAGATGTTGCGTGCTGATAAAGAGCTTTCCCCTAAGCTAAAGCCACTACTAAATGAATTCGGAGTTGTGGTATTTGAAGCAATGTACTCTGACAATCAAAGTTCGTCAGCGACTTATCGAGCCTTTGATTCCATTCTAGAAAAATCTTATTCATTAGAAACCGAAGAACAAGATGCACTCCAACAACTACTGGCAGATGCGTCAGCATTGTTGAGTGATTATGCTCAGCTTAACTATTTGGTCGATAAGATTAAGAAAAACTCAGTGAATGAACAGATCATTAAACTCGAAGCTGAGTTCCACGATCGTCAGTTCAACTTATTGTTGGTGATGCTAGGTCTAAGCTTAGTGGCAATGAGCGGGATAGTGTTGTGGGGCGTTAGATCCAAAAAAACGATTACAGAAGCCGGTCACGAACTCAGTTCTGAGCCTGAAATTGATTCCAGTAAAGAAAAGGCTTCTTCAAGCGACGTGTTTTCCTCAGCCGTGAAACAAGCAGATAATGACGCTTATGTGCCTGAGAACACGTCAACGAACCAGTATTCCGACTCTCAACCTCCGCAGAGCGTTAGCGTCACAAGGCATGTTCAGCAACACTCTGTTGAGCAAGCCCGTGAACCGACGCCAGTAGAAGAAAAGCACATTGCCAGTGTGACAGATTCAAAGCCTGCAATTGATATTGAAGACATGCTAGAAACACTCGATGGTGATGCTGAATCTGTCGAACTGTTGCTTGGTGTGTTTGTACAAGATCATGCAGGTGACTACGAGAAGTTTAAATCTTTGCTGACCAAAGATGAAACCTCTGCCGCACGCATTGTACATAGCTTAAAAGGTGTGGCTGGCAGTATTAAAGCGTCTCGGTTGGCGATTATTGCCGCGAGTATTGAAATGACAATGAAGCAGTCCAGAGCCATCAGCGAACACGACCTAGAAGAACTAGAGCAGGCAATAAAAGCCTCTGTGGATTCTGCTCATGAATATTTAGACAGTCAGCGTTAACTTTTACAGGAATTTTGACAATACTCTGACGAAGCGCTCATACAATCCGCGCCCTTAGTCTTTGTCAGAGGTTTATATGTTACGAGTTTCGATTCGAAGTTGGATGGTGTTGGTGCTTAGCATTGTGCTAAGTGGTTGTTCTCTCTTAGAAGTTAAGTTAGATAGTCAAACGACGCCTCTCACTCAACAAGAGTTAAATGCTCGGCTCATGACGCGTGAATACGCCAAGATGTTTTTTACACGAGTAGAAGACTCGGCTGATTTAATCGCGCAATTTTATCCTGCTGATGACACTTTACATCAATCTTATGTGTTGCTTTGGAAGATCCATGCAGAGCAGGGATTACAACAAGCGGCTTACCAAACTTCCCCAATGTCTGCGTTAATTGACTCGTGGGTTTTCACTGCCCAAATGAATCAGTTTTATAGCCAAGGCGATGGCGCGGACCTGTTCGCGACGGATGATGCGGTAGAGGCTGCTCGTTTTCTTGACCAAGAAGCAGAGAAATTGGCAAAGGGTGTATTGAACTCCAGTGATTTCAAAAAAAGCAAAGCGTTCGTTGCTCAGTTTGCCGCTAGCCACCCATTTAAAGATCTCACATTCAGAAGCACGCCTGCTTACCGTGAATGGCTAAGTTACCTTGGTAAAGACGAGTCGCAAATCGTCCAGAGCTTAGGCACCATGCCAGAAGCAATGAGCGATGCATCAGACCGCTTAAGCTTAATGGCTGACCAGACACCGAAACTGATGACGTGGAAAGCCGAGTTGGTTGCATTGAATAGCTCGCTAACGGGTGAAGACCTATCGATGACGCTAGAAAGCCTTCGTCAAACATCAGCAAGCATGCAAGACTTTATTGAGAACAACCCAGAATACATGCAAACGCTAGCCTCTATTATGTCGACAGAAATGCAGCCATTGCTCAATGATCTTAGTGACAAAACAGACCAAAAACTGGCGATGTTGAGCGATGAACGTGTGGCACTGGAAAAGATGGTGACGCGTGAGAGAGAAGCCCTGGTTGAGATGATTGCGCAAGAGCGCATCGAGATTGCGGGTATTGTGACTTCAGAGAGAGAACTGTTCACACAAGACCTTGATCGCGTCTCTCAAGAGGTGGTGGTACTTGCGATTGATAAACTGATGGAGTTAATCAAAGGTGTGATTATCTACTTCATCCTGTTTATCTTAGTGGTGTTCTTTGCTCCGTTAGGTATCGGTTACTGGTTGGGTAAACGAACCGCCAACAAATAAGTAAATCAGCAGATCAAAAAAGAGCGCTCTAGGGCGCTCTTTTTGCATTTAACCATTAAGTTTTGAGTTACGTTCGAAAGCGTTAGCTCCTGAACTTAAGCTTGTTGCTTGCTTAACTCTGTTGCTTCTTCAGCTTCAAACGCTGGTGCTGTTGGTTCACACTTATCAACGAACCAACCCATGTAAGATGTCACGATAGTCACGATGATACAGATGAAGCTTAACCACATGAACGGTGCGTAAGACAGCGTCGCAACACCAAGAATGCTCGCCATGTAGATACCGTTATCACTCCACGGAACCATACCCGACGTTAGCGTGCCACCAAACTCAGCATTACGAGATAGATTCTTACGCTTGTAGCCTAAACGGTCGTAGTTTTTCGCACAGATTTTTGGCGTAAGGATTAACGATACGTACATTGCAGAACCGAACACGTTACCCATGAAGGCCGTACCAATTGTGCTAGTCGCTAGTGAACCTGCGCTGTTTACGCGGCGCTCAAACACCTTAGCGATTGTCTCTAGTACGCCCACTTTATCCAGTAAGCCACCAAAACCTAGACCAAATACGATAACCGCAACTGAACCCAGCATTGAAGACATGCCGCCACGGTTAAGAATCGAATCAATAAACTCTACGCCAGATGAGATTGAGAACGGTGCCCAAGCCGTGTTGAATGCCGTTAGGAAGTCGATATCTTGGATCATGACCGCCCAGATAATACCCAGCAGAGAACCGAAGCTGATTACCGGGAATGAAGGCATACGGAAAGCCAACAGACCAAGCACGATAAGTACCGGAACGAATGAGTAAGGCGTGATGTAGAACTGAACTTCCATTGCTTTGATTACAGAGTCTACTTGGCTCATGTCCACGTTACCCGCATAGTGGAAACCAAACGCAGTAAACATGATGCCTGTAATCACGTAGCTGATTAATGCAACTGGAAGCATTCCCTTGATGTGTTCAACTACTTCAACACCAGACATTGAAGAAGCCAGAATCACTGAATCAGAAAGCGGAGACATCTTGTCACCGAAGTAACAACCTGACAGCACTGCACCTGCAGTAATCGGTGCTGGAACACCTAGGCCTTGGCCGATACCCATCATCGCGATACCTGCTGTACCCGCAGCGCCCCAAGAAGTACCGGTCGCCAATGCGGTTAGAGAACAGATAATCATGGTCGCTAAAAGGAAGATAGAAGGGTGGATAGCTTTCAGACCATAGTAAATGATAGTAGGTACGATCCCGCCTGAGATCCAAGTACCAACAAGAGCGCCAACGGCTAAAAGTATTAAAACCGCGCCTAAGCCATTGGATATTCCTTTGAGTGCTGCTTTTTCTAAGTCTTTGTATTGGTGTCCAAGACGAATACCAAGAACCATGATAATGAACCAGCCAATATACAAGGCAAGTTGAATTGGAAGGTCAAGCTTTGCAGTAAAGGAAAAAGCAAGGGATAGAAATAGTCCTAACGCGATGAATACCTGTAATAGGTTCGGTAGGCGAGTTTTACTCTGCTTCATAAAAGCCTCTTGTAATTTCGAGCATTTATAGTGCTTCGTTATAGTGTGTGGTGCAGAACGGACACTACAGTAATTAGTTTATTATATCGAAAAAATACGCCCAAGTTGTGATATTTGACTATTAACCCAATCAATTGTGGTTTCATAATCTAAAATATTGTTAAATTCATGATTGTTACATGTTGAAATCTGTCGCACGTTGTTTTCGTTTTGTAAAATAAAACTCTGATTAACCTTGGTTTGAAAGAGGGATTTACTGTTTGTGATGAGCGTCGACTCAAGCGGTTTTGGCGTTGTAAATGTTTGAATTTGTCGATAATGAGCGCTTAATCAATGAGGTGGAGATGGAATGCCGATACAGAGATAACTGCACGATTCATTACGTTCACTTAAAAGAAACGAAAAAGTTACACTTTTTGACAAAAAGCACTTGAGTTCTGTTTCTGAAAAACTTATAGATGGGGGAGAGCAATTTTTAATTTATACATGGAGAGTGAGCGATGAGAGTAGGTCTAGTTGGTTGGCGTGGTATGGTTGGTTCTGTACTGATGCAACGTATGGTTGAAGAGAAAGACTTCGACTTGATTGAGCCTGTTTATTACAGCACATCTCAGATTGGTATTCCTGCCCCTGTTCTAGGCGGCAAAGATGCGGGTCTACTTCAAGACGCTTTTGATATTGATAGCCTAAAACAGCTTGATGCTGTGATTACCTGTCAAGGTGGCGATTACACATCAAAAGTATACCCAGCGCTGCGTCAAGCTGGTTGGAAAGGTTACTGGATTGATGCGGCTTCTACCTTACGTATGGATGCTGATTCAATCATCACTCTTGATCCTGTTAACTTGGCTCAAATCCAGCAAGGCATTCACAGCGGCACCAACACTTTCGTTGGCGGTAACTGTACTGTGAGCTTGATGCTTATGGCACTAGGCGGCCTATATGAAAAAGGCATGGTCGAGTGGATGAGTGCGATGACTTACCAAGCGGCATCGGGTGCTGGCGCTAAGAATATGCGTGAGCTGATCTCACAAATGGGTGTGATCAACGACAGCGTAAGCTCTGAGTTAGCAAATCCTTCAAGCTCGATTCTTGATATTGATAAGAAGGTTGCGGATACGATTCGTTCATCTTCATTCCCAACAGACCAATTTGGTGCTCCTCTTGCTGGCTCATTGATTCCTTGGATCGATGTGAAGCGTGAAAACGGCCAAAGCAAGGAAGAATGGAAAGCGGGCGTTGAAGCGAACAAGATTCTTGGCCTAGATGGTCAGCCAATCCCTATCGATGGTACTTGTGTACGTATCGGTGCAATGCGTTGTCACGCTCAAGCACTGACGATCAAGCTTAAGCAAGACGTTCCAATGGATGAGATTGAAGAGATCATCGCGACACACAATGATTGGGTTAAAGTGATTCCTAATGACCGCGACATCACAGCACAGGAGCTAACACCAGCGAAAGTAACAGGCACTATGTCTGTACCAGTCGGTCGTCTGCGTAAGATGTCGATGGGTAACGACTTCCTAAACGCGTTTACTGTTGGTGACCAATTACTTTGGGGTGCTGCAGAACCACTACGTCGTACTTTACGCATTATCTTAGCTGAGAAGGCGTAATCGAAAGCTCTTTCTATTCAGAAGTTAAAGCAGGCGCCACTCTTTGTGAATGCTTAGCTTCGTGAGAGACAAAGGCCGGTGTTAATACATCGGCTTTTTTGTTCGCGTAAGGTTGATTAATTTCACTCGCGACTTCACTTAAATCTTCTCATTGGAATGGGACAAGGAAGAGATCCCCAACTCGTTCGTTCCTCACTCTTGAGGATGACGTTTTTCTCCTAACTTAAATTGCGTCATTCCCGATAGCGACGAAGGAGCGTAGTCGGGAATCTCGTTTTGGCTCAGTGAACCAACATCAAAAAAGGTGACGATAAACGCCACCCTTTCAGTATTTTTGTGTCACATACTCAAATCACGAAACTGCTATTAAATCTTTTTCGCATCTCGCTACCCGAATCTCGCATCTGCTTTTATTTCTCTTCAGTGACGACACGCTTGTCTGGATCTGCCAATTCGCTTGCACAGTGTTTGCAATACATGGCGTCAGAATCATGACCCGCTCGGTTGCAGTTAGGACACTTAACCAACTCTTTGTGTGAGTTCATTTCATTACTGAGTTCTGCAGTAATAATTCCTGTCGGCACCGCCAAAATTGAGTAACCCAATAGCATGGTCAGTGATGCTATGGCTTTGCCAAGCGCGGTCTGCGGCACCATGTCACCATACCCCACTGTCGTGATAGTTACGATTGCCCAATAGATGCTGTGAGGAATACTGGTGAAGCCATTTTCTGGGCCTTCAATAACAAAGATCAGAGCACCAAAGATAACGACTAAGATCCCAACTGTGCTGAAGAAGATAAGTATCTTTCGTCTTGCCATTAACAGTGAGCGCAACAGAATATTGGAATCTTGCAGGTAGCGAACCAGTTTTAGGATTCGGAAGATACGCATCACACGAAGCAGCCTCACCACACCCATAAACGAAGCACCAGGGAAGATGATCGCTAAGTAGGTTGGAAGAATCGCTAATAGGTCAACGACACCGTAAAAGCTGGTGGCGTAGGATTTTGGTTTTGGAGAGCAATAAAGCCTTAACAAATACTCAAGAGTGAAGAGTGCAGTAAAGGTGTATTCGATATAACGCAGCTGTTGTGACCATTCGCTCATTACATTAGGGATGGACTCTAAAATCAGAACTAACAGCGAAGCCAAGATTGCAACGATCAGAGAGATATCAAATGCACGTCCGGCAGGCGTGTGAGTACCAAAGATAATGACGTACAAATGATGCTTGAGTGGCTTGCGTGACATAAGGAGAGATTCATCTTCTGTTAAATGCATTAACAGTCATTATACTAGCTTCATAATAACGAGGCGAGTGAAAGCCCAATCGCTTTACTCGCCTCATCTATATTTCAATATTGTTGCCCTTTATAGAGCAACCGAAATGCCGTTAAACGTTATGCCAAACCTGGGAACAAATTACGTAAGCCATTGGCGATGAACTCGATGCCCAATGCGCCAAGAATCAAACCCATGATACGAGTGATCACGTTGATACCCGTTTGACCTAGGAAACGAACGATAACTGGCGCTGAACGGAACAAAAGCCAAGAGCATGTTGCGAATGCGATGATGCTAATGCCGATTCCTACCGTATCAATAGCAGCAGGGTAGCGAGACCCGTAAACAATGGTCGAGCTGATTGCTCCCGGACCTGCCATTAGCGGCATAGCAAGTGGAACAACACCGATTTGCTCTTTGCTGATGTATTCAGATTTTTCTTGTTTGTTCTGCTTATCTTCACCGAGCTTACCGCTCATCATCGAAAATGCGATGCTCAGTAATAGTAAACCACCTGCAACACGAAATGAGTCCAGCGAGATACTAAACATATCAAGCAGCATTTGCCCCGCAACAAGAGAGACAATGAGGATCACGGCAACAGCAATGTTTGCTTGTAAGGCTGTCCTGTTCCTCTCTTCTGGCGGCATATGAGCAGTAAGAGAAACAAAAACAGGCATGATGCCGATTGGGTTTACGGCAGCAACAAGCCCAAGGAAGAATTGCATAAAAATTGCGAGTTCTAAGCCTTGCATGAGAGCGATCTCCAGTTAGCGTACTTAAGGTTGAAGGTTTGATCTGTGAATAGTCTAGGCGCGTAATGTAAGGGACAAACTCAATTTACACGAATGAAAAAAACTAACTTGAAATGGGTGTTTTTTTGTAGAAAAACTAATTGAATCTCACTTTTGTATCTTCCTTGTTGTAAGCTCGCTGCTGTTGTTTCATTTTGTAATTTTTTATTGAGTAACTGTTAACTATCGCACGAATTTAATAAAAATTATGTCAGAATCTAGCCCGTGCAACGGTATGGATATACTCTCAGTAGCACGAATATAGCTGTATACATGTAATTTAACAGACTAAAAATGAAACTTTTTTACAGTTTATGACGCAATGTAGAAAAAAGTCGTCTGGTTGCTTGTTTTTTGTGCTGATGGAAAATGTGATTTTAATCTATTTAAATCAGCCTCTTAGGTTCATTTTTGCGATTGCCTTACTACTTTTTGGTTAATTCTTTTTGGGTAACTGATCTGGGTCAATTTTTTTCATACAGTGAAATAATATACTCAGTCCTGAAAGCAATTTACTAAGAACGTTGTTGTTTGAGGTTAAAAGCAAGCAGCGAAATTAATAAAAAGTTTTTAATATTTATTATTTTAGGAGATCCACCATGCCTGTAACTAACTTAGCGGAACTTGATGCTCTAGTAGCTCGCGTTAAAGCAGCACAAGAAGAGTTTGCAACATTCTCTCAAGAGAAAGTAGACGCAATCTTCCGTGCAGCTTCTCTTGCTGCTAACCACGCTCGTATTCCACTAGCACAACAAGCAGTTGCTGAATCTGGAATGGGTATTGTTGAAGATAAGGTTATCAAAAACCACTTTGCATCTGAATTTATCTACAACAAATACAAAGACGAAAAAACATGTGGCATCTTAGAAGAAGATGACAACCTAGGCACAATGACTATCGCCGAGCCTGTAGGTATCATCTGTGGTATCGTTCCAACAACGAACCCAACTTCTACAGCAATCTTCAAATCTCTAATCTCTCTTAAGACACGTAACGGCATCATCTTCTCGCCACACCCACGTGCAAAGAACTCAACTAACGACGCAGCGAAACTGGTTCTAGACGCAGCTGTTGCAGCCGGTGCTCCAAAAGACATCATCGGTTGGATCGATCAACCATCTGTAGAGCTTTCTAACGCGCTTATGAAGCACGACGGTATCGCACTTATCCTTGCTACTGGTGGTCCAGGCATGGTTAAAGCAGCATACTCTTCTGGTAAGCCTGCAATCGGTGTTGGTGCTGGTAACGTTCCTGTAGTTATCGATGAAACAGCTGACATCAAACGTGCTGTAGCATCTATCCTAATGTCTAAAACATTCGATAACGGCGTTGTATGTGCTTCTGAGCAAGCAGCAATCGTTGTTGGTGAAGTATATGACGAAGTTAAAGAGCGTTTCGCTTCTCACAAAGCTCACGTTCTATCTAAAGCTGACGCTGATAAAGTACGTAAAGTGCTTCTTATCGACGGCAACCTAAACGCTAAAATCGTAGGTCAACCTGCTCCAGCAATCGCTGAAATGGCTGGTGTTAAAGTTCCTGCTGATACAAAAGTACTTGTAGGTGAAGGTCTTGGTAAAGTTTCTTACGATGACGAATTCGCTCACGAGAAACTATCTCCAACTCTAGGTCTATTCCGCGCAGACGACTTCGAAGACGCTGTTGCTCAAGCGGTAACTATGGTTGAAATCGGTGGTATCGGTCACACATCTGGTCTTTACACTAACCAAGATACTAACGCAGACCGCATCCGTTACTTCGGTGACAAGATGAAGACTGCTCGTATCCTAATCAACATCCCTACTACTCACGGTGGTATCGGTGACCTGTACAACTTCAACGTTGCACCTTCTCTAACTCTAGGTTGTGGTTCATGGGGTGGTAACTCTATCTCTGAGAACGTAGGTCCTAAGCACCTTATCAACAAGAAAACTGTAGCGAAGCGAGCTGAAAACATGTTGTGGCACAAACTACCTAAGTCTATCTACTTCCGTCGTGGTAGCCTTCCAATCGCAATGAGCGACCTAGAAGGTAAGAAACGCGCATTCCTAGTAACTGACCGTTTCCTATTCAACAACGGTTACGCTGATGACGTAGTTAGCCTGCTTAAAGCACAAGGCATCGAAGTTCAAACTTTCTTCGACGTAGAAGCAGATCCAACGCTATCTGTTGTTGAGAAAGGTGCTGAAGCAATGAAGAGCTTCCAACCTGACGTAATCCTTGCTCTAGGTGGCGGTTCTCCAATGGATGCTGCTAAGATCATGTGGGTTATGTACGAGCACCCAGAAACTCACTTCGAAGAACTAGCAATGCGCTTTATGGATATCCGTAAACGTATCTACAAGTTCCCTAAAATGGGTCAAAAAGCTGAGCTAGTATGTATTACTACTACTTCAGGTACGGGTTCAGAGGTTACTCCATTCGCTGTTGTTACAGACGACAAGACTGGTGCTAAGTACCCACTAGCTGACTACGAAATCACGCCAAACATGGCTATCGTTGATGCGAACCTAGTAATGAACATGCCTAAGTCTCTAACAGCGTTCGGTGGTTACGATGCAGTAACTCACGCTCTTGAAGCTTACGTATCTGTTCTAGCGAACGAATACTCAGACGGTCAAGCTCTTCAAGCTCTTAAGATGCTTAAAGAATACCTACCATCAAGCTACAAAAATGGTGCGGCTGACCCAATCGCTCGTGAGAAAGTACACAACGCAGCAACTATCGCTGGTGTAGCATTTGCGAATGCATTCCTAGGTGTGTGTCACTCAATGGCTCACAAAATTGGTGCTGAGTTCCACCTACCACACGGTCTTGCTAACGCACTACTTATCTCAAACGTTGTACGTTACAACGCGAACGATAACCCAACTAAGCAGACTGCATTCTCTCAGTACGACCGTCCACAAGCACGTCGTCGTTACGCTGAAGTTGCTGACCACCTAGGCCTAAGCCAAGCTGGTGACCGTACTGCTCAGAAGATTGAACGTCTACTGACTTGGTTAGAAGAGCTTAAGAAAGACCTAGACATCCCACTATCTATCCAAGCTGCGGGTGTTAACGAGTCTGACTTCATCGCTAAACTAGACGAGCTAGCTGTTGAAGCGTTCGATGACCAGTGTACAGGTGCTAACCCACGTTACCCTCTAATCACTGAGCTAAAAGAAGTGCTAACAACTTCTTACTTCGGCCAACCATACGTTGAAGGCGAAACTTTCGAAGGTACTACAGTTATCCTTAAGAAAGCAGACCAAAAGCCAGCTGAAGCGAAAGCGCCAAAAGCTAAAAAAGAAAAAGCTAACGCATAATAAGTAAGCATTAGTTTTGAGATAAGTTTTCGCTAGCACGATACTTATCTATCGGGAAAAGATGAAAGCCCCAGTCGAGAGACTGGGGCTTTTTTTATGTTTGGTTCGTTTATAAAACAGATTGAAAGGCGATAGCTCTTGTACTCAATATGAGCTGTGTTCGTCACTATATATTTTGGAGTCGGGAACGGGTTAAACCTCTGCCGCCACAACTCGCCCACTGAAGTAGTCGTTCGAGACAATGTATTCGGTTGTTCTAGTAAGTTCATCTTGCAGCTGCGCCCAATGGCATCGGTTGAGTTTGCCATCAGAGTTATGAACAGCGGGGACAACACCCCCGACTCGAATACCATATGGAGTCAGTTCTTTAGCCCAACTATGGGTAAAGCCAGTGATCATAGAGTTTGCGCTCTCTAAACCGGACATATCGTGAAAGTCATCATGAGATATCACATTCACAATCACGCCTTCCTTATCTTCCTCTCGCAACCTCTCGGCACTAATTTGCCCAAATGCGAAAAGGGTCGATGCCATCGATGAGAGATCATTAATAAAGCTGCTGACAGGCTGATCACCAATTAGGCTTGGCATTGGGGAGCTTATCCAATTGTTGACCAGCACATCCGGTGTAGTGTTGAAGGTCGATTGAATAAAATCATATACGCTGATAATCGCTTGGTTGTCATTGCCTTTGAGCGGGTAATGGTAAACAGAGTCAGAAAATCGGGCACACTGTAAATAAGTTGCCTGAAGTGCTTCTGAGTCCTTATCACAAAGGATGACTGTGGCTCCAAGGTTAACAAAGTGGTTCGCAATCGTCCCTCCCAGCCGCGAGCCAGCAGATGTCACCAATATGATTGAGCTTTTTATTTTCATCCCAGTACCTAAACAAATCGTCCATGTCGAACAAGGATGGGTTAAATTTCATACAATGGGTGTGAATTGGTTCAAACTAAGCTGTACCCATTAATAAGTTTTTATGAACTTAGTGGCACGTCACATTTTGCAGTAACTTCAAGCGGTAACCGACATCTAGTGTTTTTAGCTTGCCTAAGGCTAGTGGTTCATATCACTCGCATGAATGCTTTAATGTGCGCGAGTTAATTCAAGAATAGCGGTGGATAGACAGCGAAAAAGGGAAAGTTAGGTGACCGCTATACTTGAGCTTGAATTTGATACTTACGTTGCGCGGTAGTTAGATCATTGTAGAGCGTGGCATGTGGCAAATCAGGTGATTCCTTGCTTGCTAGTTTGCGTCGGTCATGACCAGAAAGATTTTGATAAACCTCTTCGGGTAAGTCGCCCGTATCTTCAGGCATGAAGGCAAGCGCTTCAGGCTTTAAGTAATGGCTGAGCTTGGCGCTGGCAAGGCTGGCTTGATGAAAATGATTAGATTGTTGAGCTGAAATTTCATACGACGACTGGTTTGAACGCAGTTGTTGAGGTTCTGCTACGCCGAATTGTTTACGGAGGCGATCTTCATTGGTCTCTGTGATTTCAATGGTGTCAATCGGCGTGCAATCACGAACATCATTAGAAAACATAGATAACAGCAACGCGAAATCTGCACGGCGACCTTGCTCAACCGCTTGGCTGATCCCGATGCCGAACTTCAGTTCGTTGATGATTCCTGCTTTGTCTAAAGTATGTATTTGCATGTCGCCTCTCATTGGATACACCTTTAACGGCATGGAGTCGGCAAACTTTAGTGTTTAATTACAGGCAAATAACGAATTTCTGCAGGGCGGGGTAGAGTGCTAGGAGTTGGTCGAGAAGTAAGCTCTCTTGGCTAACTGGCTAACTGGCTAATAGGCTAATAGGTTAACAAAGGTCTAGATTTTGTGGAATACGACAGATACAAAAAAGCTCACGCCGAAGCATGAGCTTTCAATAGATAACTCGCTATAAATAGCGCAGCGTAAGTAATAATTACTTAGCTAGGTTCTCTTCTACGAAAGACCAGTTTACTAGGTTCCAGAATGCAGCCATGTAGTCAGGGCGAACATTGCGGAAATCGATGTAGTAAGCGTGTTCCCATAGGTCAACAGTTAGAAGTGGAGTAACACCTTCTTCTGTTAGAGGAGTAGCAGCGTTAGAAGTGTTAACGATGTCTAGAGAACCGTCAGCTTTCTTAACTAACCAAGTCCAAGAAGAACCGAAGTTGTTGATTGCTGAATCAGTGAATTTCGCTTTGAATTCTTCGAAAGAACCGAATGCAGCGTTGATAGCTTCTGCAACAGCGCCAGTTGGTTCGCCGCCTGCTTTAGGAGCAAGACAGTGCCAGTAGAACGTGTGGTTCCAGATTTGAGCAGCGTTATTGAAAACACCACCAGTAGAAGTCTTAACGATCTCTTCTAGTGTTTTGCCTTCAAACTCAGTACCAGGGATAAGGCCGTTTAGCTTAACAACGTAAGTGTTGTGGTGCTTACCGTGGTGGAAATCTAGCGTTTCTGCTGAGATGTGTGGTTCTAGTGCGTCTTTCGCGTAAGGAAGAGCCGGTAGTTCAAATGCCATTGCTCAATTCTCCATTGATATGAAAGAGTTAACTCTTTCGATTGCTTCCAGTGATATTATTATTCATGGCTCGCTATACTGCCAACCATGGTCAATTTGCTGACTTGCGATATAGTTTAGCAAGTTTTTACTTTATTAAAAGCTTATTTCATCACTTTTGTGTGAATTGTTAGCTTAGCTTGTTAACCGCTTTTTTTATATGGTTTTTATTCTTTTGGTTTGGGGTAGAATAAAGGCAATAAAAGCCGTAATCCATTAACGAGGAAGCAATGGAAACTATCGATAAAATCAAACAGCAAATTGAAGAAAACACTATTCTACTGTACATGAAAGGTTCTCCTAAGCTACCTAGCTGTGGTTTCTCTTCTCAAGCGTCTCAAGCTCTAATGGCATGTGGCGAAAAATTTGCTTACGTAGATATCCTACAAAACCCTGATATCCGTGCAGAGCTTCCTGCTTACGCACAATGGCCAACTTTCCCACAACTTTGGGTTGAAGGTGAGCTAATCGGTGGTTGTGACATTATTCTTGAGATGTTCCAAAAAGGCGAACTTCAGCCAATCATCAAAGAAGCAGCGGCTAAAGTTGCTGGCGATGACGCTGAATAAGTTCTAGCCTTTGCGCTGAATAGTTAAAATGAGGGGCCTTAATTAGGCTCCTTTTTTGTTTGAATTGATCGAATCATTGACTCGATAAGGAATGAACAATGAACGTAAAACTTCATTATGTGCATGATCCAATGTGCAGCTGGTGTTGGGGTTACAAGCCAACACTTGAGTTATTGAAACAACAATTGCCTGCGAGCATTGAGTTTAACTATGTAGTGGGTGGTTTGGCCCCGGATTCTGATGAGCCAATGTCAGAAGAGATGAAAGGCAAGCTGCAAGCGATTTGGAAGCAAATCGAAGCTAAACTAGGGACTGAGTTTAACCATGAATTTTGGACTGAGTGCCAACCTGTTCGTAGTACTTACCCTGCATGCCGTGCTGTGATTGCCGCTGGTTTTCAAGACCACTACGAAGCGATGCTTGAAGCGATTCAACATGCTTATTATCTTCGTGCGATGTTGCCACATAGCCAAGAAACGCATCTGCAGTTGGCTGAAGAGCTAGGTATGAATGTTCAACAGTTTGAAAATGACCTTTCTAGCAAGTTATTGGAAAGTGAGTTAGATGACCAGTTAGGCTTTAAAGATGCGATGGGAGTATTCTCTTATCCGACTTTAATGCTTGAAGTGAACGGCATCTTTAGTGAAGTTGAATTGGATTACCATTCAACGGAAGCAACGCTTAAGTCTATTCGCGAAATTCTAGTGAGTAATGCTCCCGCTGCGTAATTCAGCGAGAGTTGTCTGTATTGGCGCAATGACTTCTAAGGCTTACTCATAAGAGTAAGCCTTTTCTTTTGTCTGACGTAGTTGGTTTATTTCCTCAGTAAATCGTTCAAATGTGGAATTCACTTCCTCGATTGACGCTTCAATTTTTGATTCGACTTGCTCTAAGTCCGTGTCTTCGGTTACCAGGTCGTTTGCTCGTGCCTCAATGATTGCGAGCGGAGAAGCAATCCTGTCACATGCGACCATTTTCGCTGCGCCTTTAAGTCGGTGCGCTGTGGTTTTTAGTTCCTTGTATTCCTTGCTCGCCCAATATGTTTTTATCCGTTCATTATCTTCAATAAAGCTTGCGGCAAACTCATCGAGTAAGGTCATTACGACATCGTGATCTTCAAATAGCTCGTAGAGCGCGGCGTAGTCGATAACTTGATTGTTAGTAAGATTGAATGAGTCTTGAGGGCTAGCAGGAGTAACCTCTTGGCTAGGCTCTGATGGGTTACTGATCTCCACTTCCGCAAAGCTCTGTTCAATATCTTGGAACAGCATCGAAAATTCATTGGCTTCTTGATCCGCAGGTAAAGAGTCTGACGAAGAGCTTGTGTCCTGACTGTGTGAATCTGGTTTTTCTGAATCAGAAATATCGTATTCAGGTGTTGGAACGGAATCGTTTATTGCGGGCAACCACTTCTCAATGGTCAGCTTCATTTGCTTAATGGACACAGGCTTAACTAAGAAGTCATCCATGCCGTGAGCATAACAGTTAGCATCCTCACCTTGTACGGCATTTGCTGTTAATGCGACGATTGGCAGTCTTTGAGTCTCTTGGTTAAGTTCCTCTTTGCGTTGTTCTATTTGGCGAATGCTTGATGCAAGTGTGTATCCGTCCATTTCGGGCATGTGGCAATCGGTTAGCAATAGCCCATAGCGTTTATCTTTCAAGGCATTCAGAGCCAGCACTCCGTTATCAACTATGTCGGCATGGACGCCAATATTTTCAAGTTGCTTAGCGATGACTTGCTGGTTGATAGGGTGATCTTCCGCGACCAGAATCAGCCTACCATTGTTCTCAGCTTGTTCGCGAGTCTCTTCAGCGATAGGCGCTTTAGCTTCGCTATCCACTGGTGAGATTAGATTGTCGTGACTGACGGGTTTCGTTAGAACATGCACAAGGTTATCGGGTAGCAGCGGATTGACCGACAAGCACCAAGAGTTGCCTAAAGGCTCAGGCGAGAGCATTGGATTTTGGTTGATCACCGTGAAGCGTGTTGAGCTTGTATGTTGTTGAATCCAGGCATCGGTAATCGCCAGTTGCTGCCATACAGACATCGCAACAAAGATGTGTTTTGGCTGATGTTTGACGACCATCTCTTTGAGCAGGTGCTTTTGATTAATATGCAGAACCTTTGGTTCAAGGCCGAAGTGTTTCAGATATCGGCACAGCTCTTCTTGTTGCAGAACGTAACCAACCACATACACCTCGTGAGAGTGATTGCCCACACCTAGTTCAATAGTATTTTCAACATCCGAAGTGCAGAGTAAAGTTTGTGGCAGAGCCAAAGCGTTGTTGACTGCCTGTTCAGGAGTACAAGTTGGGAGAGTAACGGTAACCGTAAAGTGGCTGCCTTTTCCTTCTTCACTCGACAACTCTATGGTGCCATTCATCTGTTCAATCAACTTCAAAGCGATAGACAGCCCAAGCCCTGTGCCCCCAAAACGGCGGCTGGTGGTTTTGTCGGCTTGTTCAAAAGGCTGGAATAAACTTTGTTGTCTGTCTTTCGGGATACCAATACCTGTATCTGAGACAGTGAGGCTAATTTTCTGCTGATGTTCGTTCTGTTCAATCACATCAACATGTAACGATATTGTCCCATGCTCGGTGAACTTAATCGCATTATTGAGGAAGTTATTCAGGATCTGGTGGAGTCGTATGTCGTCTGCAAACAACCACTGAGCGAGGTTTGGGTCTTGCCAATAGTGGAAGGCCAAGCCTTTTTGTTGTGCATGAATGGATTGCGGTTGTACGATGCGCGCTAATACTTTGCCTAATTCAATCTCGGTAGGGTTAAGTTCTAGTTTTCCCGCTTCAATCTTGGAGTAATCGAGTACGTCATTAACGATGTGCAGTAAGTTACGAGCAGACTGATTCAATCCACCGTGTAAGTTCAGCAACTCTTCACTCAGCTGATGTTCCTGCATTAACTCTAATAGCCCTAAGATCCCACTGATTGGGGTGCGAACCTCATGACTGATAGTTGCTAGGAACTGAGACTTAGCGGCGGTGGCACTTTCTGCTTTCTGGCGAGCGTTGTCTAAAGCCTGTTGCTGTTTTTTCAGCAGGGTGATGTCTGTTATCACCGTGTTCCACTCAATGGCTTGGCCGCTCGATACTTGGCTATTAAATTTCACCCATTTCGCTTCACCAGACGCTAGTTGTACTTGTTGTTCGCTTTCCCAATGCCCAGATTCAATAGCTTCGAGCATACTGGTTTCAAATTGGGGCAAGTCCTCGTCTGAGATAAGATCAAACAGGTGTTGAGGGTGCTCTTTTACGCTATCCACGGATAAGCCGAACATATCGGTTACACCGGCACTGACGAAGCTAAACTGGATATTCAAAGGCTGCCCGAGGTTTGTTTGAATATGTTTAAGCACAACCCCATCAATGTTGTCGGCCAGGGTTTGTAAATGGGCTTCCGCTGCTTTGGCCCGTTGTTCTGCGACTTTTCGCTGCTCGATTTCCGCTGCCATCTTGCGATTCCAGAATACGATCACGAAGATGACTATAAAGATCCCAAGCCCGATGATCACCGACCATTTAGCCACTTCACGTGGCGACAAGCCTTCTTGGTATTCATAGGTCAGCCATTTATTTTCCAAGCGCTCAAGTTCATTGGCAGGCAATGCGCTAATGGCTTTGTTGATAATGCTCAGTAGCATGGGATGGCGGAAGTTGACCGCGAGAGCTAAAGGAGCGCTGTTTTGCTCATTAATGGTGCCAGTGATTTTAAATTGCCCAACATAGTCTTGATGCAATAAAGGTGCAGCATGATGAAGTGAAGCGAGCGCGAAACTGATCTCGTCTTTCTGTAATGCTTGGAAAGCGCTCACGTGATTGATGTAAGGGACGGCTTGGCAAGTCAGGCAGAGAGAAGGTAGAACTGTTGTGCCTCCAGAATCTTCAATCATACCAATCGCTTCGGTGCCACTTGGCGCAAAGTTGCCTAACCGATCAGATCGACTCAATAACACCCATGGTTCAAAACTGTAGGCTTGAGTGAAGTCCATGTATCGCGTTTTATCTGTGGTTGGCGTGATGTTGGTTAGCACCATTGTCTCACCATTATTGAACGCGACCTCGGCTGCTTCTGGGGTTAGGTAAGTGGTACTTTCAAATGACACGCCGAGCACATTACTTATTAGATTTAAGACGTCAGCAGATAAGCCGGAGTGTTGCTGTTGCTCATTGGTAAAGTCGTAAGGATACCAATTGGAGTGTGTGCCTACAGGGATGGAAGGGTTTTTATCAAGCCAGTTCTTTTCGTCTTGGGTTAAGTTCAATGTTCCATAGTCCAGCAACATCGAGTGTTGAGATGGGGCAAGCCATTGATTGTAAATCGACTGCAGCGAACCTTGCTTGATGTCCTCTAAAGCAAAGTTGATTCGGCTGAGTAGTTTATGTTTTCCTTTTTTGACGGCGAAGTGCAAGTGGTCAGCTGGCAGATCAGGAAGGACTGATAGTGTGAGTGAGTCTTTAGGCTGTTCACGTAGCAGCGCAGAAAGGGCAAGCGCATCCCCAATGTAAGCGTCGACACGATTATCTTCAATCGCCGTGAAGGCCGCTTGCGTGCTGTCTAATGTTGTAATTCGACTATCAGGAAGCAGGCTAGGAAGAAGATCATTGAGCGCAAACCCTTTCTCTAGCGCTAAGTTTGCGGTTGCCAGTTCACTCAAGTCGTTTATTTTCAGGTTTTGAGTAATGACCGCTCGTCGAATCGAGAACATGGGTTCACTAAAGGTCATGTATTCTTGGCGCTCTTTGGTCGAAGAGACACCGACCAACAAATCTAATTCACCCTTTTCAAATGCACTAAGTACGCCGCTAAATGTTGGGTACAGCTCAATCTGATATTTGAAGCCTGCGTTTGCCGATACCTCATCCAACATGCTGATAAGTAGCCCTTCTGAAACTCTGTTCCCAGAGGGAGTTTGATGTTGATAGCTATAAGGAACCATGTTGTAAGAAGGCAGGCCGACACGTAATACAACTTGGTTATTCGACGAGTTTTCTAAAGGTTTGCTTTCAGCAAGGATCTGCAGTGGCCACATGAATACCGTAAGGCAACTCAATAGAAAGGCGACACACCCCGTTTTCGTTTTTGTAGCATTGTTCTGCATAAAGACATCCTGTCGTTTACGTATTCATTTGGGTTTGACTGTGTGCTCAACTAACGGCGGCCAAAGGCTTTTTGGTTAGTGTGGGTAATGCAAAATTGTCTGCTTGCTGTAATGCCATACGCTGCAAAAGGGCGAGGCTGGTTTGGTCTGCTTTTAGGTGGATCTCAATTTGGCGCTTAATTTGCTCGAGCTTGTCTTGTAGGCCCAAGGTTTGATAACACAATGCCAACAAGAAGAAGGCTTCGACATCATTGTCTGAGAACTCATTCATTGAGATGCTCTCAATACGCTCTTTCGCAACCTCTTGCTGATCAAGTTGAATGAGCTGCAAGGTACGGCAAAGCTTCAATAGTGGTTTACTAAGCGCATTCGATTTTTCGGAGTGAGAGAGCCTTTGCCAAGCGGCTTCTGGCTTCCAGTTTACTAACTCTTTTTGAGAGAGGGCTAAACTGTCTACCCACAAGATAAGTGCTCGCTTACCTGCTGAGTCCCAAATCGAATGCGGGACTAATTGGGCTAGCGATTTGAGGTACAGAGTCGCTTGTTCGACATTGTTATCGAGCAATTGAAGCCAAACCATGGTGTTGGTCAGTTCGATGTTGCTGCCATTGACGGTGAGCACTTGCTCAATGAGCGTGTTGGCTGACTCGAAGTCACTGGTATTTAAGCAGATTTTAACCTTAAGCTGTTGTAGCTTGATATTGCGAGGGTTGTCTTCAATCAGGCCATCTATTTGACTGAGGGCGTCGTGATAATGCTGTTTGGCGATATGGATTTCAACGAGCTTGATCTTTGCAGGCTGGTAATCATGAAGCTGCAGCAGCCCATTCAACATGGCTTGTGCTTCATCGAGGTGTTGGTTTTTTATCAGAATATTCGCCATATAGATAATGGCATCTTTCAATGTTGATGGGTCAGGTGCTTGTCCAAAGAGTGGCTTTACCGCGTTGAGTCCGTTCTTGAGATAGGCCTGTTCTAATGTTGAAAAGTATTGCTGTCGAGAGAGTGCAGAGGTGACTCTTTTTATTATGTCATCTGCGCGTATTGGCTTAATCAAGTAACCATCAGGCTCGAAGTTAGCATAACCAAAGAAGATGTCTTGGCTGTCATTACCAGTGACGATAAAGACAATCGTTTGTGGCTTGATCAATTCTTTTTGCTGCAAAAACTCAAGCAGTTGTAAGCCATTACTTCCTGAGCCTAAATCGTGGTCAATCAATAAGATATCGAACCGATGTGTGCGGCAAGCCCCAATCGCATTTTGTGCATTGGAAGCACTAATTACATTGTTATTTGGTACGCCTAACTTGATAAGCAGTGCGCGTGTTGCACTTTGAATCACACTGCTGTCATCAATGATGAGATAGCGCGAACGGGCGAGTATATCCATATAGTAGCCTTCTGACGTATTGAGTCTTGCCACTTTATTACACCAATCGTAGTAAACAACTAATCATCCTAGCTGGTTAAAACGCTCGATAACTGCGTTAGAATTTTTGATTGTAGAATAACTACTTACCAAAAAATCTGCCTTGTTCTCGAACCTTTTTCCTGCGCTATTTCTGATCATTTACTTATTGTGATTGGTATTCTCTATGAATTAGCGGCTTATTTATTAAACACTTAAGTGTAGAAGTGAATTTAACGAATAGCCATGAGTTGCATATCAATGCGAACGGGATAATGTATAGAAAGTGATGTTGGTTCAGAAGGTTAGCGTGTTTCTAAAGTTAGATATAAAGGACGGAAAGAGGCTAAATACAAAAAAGACCGCACGAGGCGGTCTTTATAAAAGTGAGCGTAGGACTGTTTAACTACAGAACCATGGCTGCAATCCAACCGAATACGATCAGTGGGATGTTGTAGTGCAAGAACGTCGGTACTACGGTTTCCCATACGTGCTCATGTTGACCATCAGCATTTAGACCAGACGTTGGACCTAATGTTGAGTCAGAAGCCGGAGAACCTGCATCACCAAGTGCTGCTGCTGTACCTACTAGAGCGATCGTTGCCATTGGTGAGAAACCAAATGCTGCTGCTAGTGGAACGTAGATAGTTGCAAGGATTGGAATCGTAGAGAACGAAGAACCAATGCCCATTGTTACCAGTAGACCAACCACTAGCATAAGTAGCGCTGCTAGTGGTTTATTGTCACCGATGCTAGTTGAAAGAGCTTCAACCAGAGATTCAACGCCACCCGTTTGCTTCATAACTGCCGCGAAACCTGCCGCTGCAATCATGATGAAACCGATCATTGCCATCATATGAACGCCCTTGGTGAAAACATCTTGTGTCTCTTTCCAAGCAATGACGCCACCGAAGGTAAATACCATGAAGCCCGCTAGAGCACCGATGATCATAGAACCCGTCGACAGTTGAACTGTTAGCGCTGCTACGATACCAGCCGCTGCAACTAGGATGTGCTTCTTGTTGATCTCTTTCACTTCTGTTGAAACAACAGTGTGAGAGGTTTCTTTGTATTGGCGAGGCTTACGGTAAGTAAAGAATACTGCGGTAAGAAGGCCGAAGATCATGCCTGCTGCTGGTAACAACATTGCCATAGGTACTTGGCTCGCTACAACGTTTTCAAGACCATTGTCGTGAAGGTTTTTAAGCAGGATGTTGTTTAGGAAGATGCCGCCAAAACCAATCGGTAACACCATGTAAGGCGTAATCAGACCAAAAGTAAGCACACACGCAACTAGACGACGGTCTAGGTTCATTTTTGCGAATACGCCTAGTAGAGGTGGGATTAAGATTGGGATGAAGGCGATATGTACAGGAATCACGTTTTGTGAAGACATGGTCACTAAGATCAACGACGCAAGGATGCCGTATTTAAGACCAGTCGATGCTGCACTGTTCTCTTTGCCATGAATGCGTTTGATAACACTTTGAGCAAGGAGATCCGTTATACCAGAACGTGAGATAGCAACAGCGAATGTACCAAGCATAGCGTAGCTAAGTGCGATAGTTGCACCGCCACCTAATCCACTTTCGAAAGCCGCGACTGCGTCGTTCAAGCCCATACCAGAGGCTACGCCACCGATAATTGCGCTGAACGTGAGAGCAACGACTACGTTTACGCGCATCAAAGCTAAAACAAGCATGATGCAAACTGAAATTACAACAGGATTCATATTATTCTCGGGATGTTGTGTTTTTTATGAAGGCAATACGAGTGAACGTTTACCGACTCTATTTTTTATTCTTCGTCAACAAGAGGCCAACCACCAAGGGCTTTCCATTTGTTTACAATGCCGCAAAATAACTCTGTGGTTTTTTGCGTATCATACAAAGCAGAGTGTGCTTCTTTGTTGTCAAATTCCATCCCTGCAGTGCGGCAAGCTTTAGCCAAAACGGTTTGACCGTAGGCAAGACCACTAAGAGCTGCAGTGTCAAAAGTAGCAAATGGATGGAAAGGGACGCGTTTAAGCTTACAGCGCTCACTTGCCGCATTAACGAAGTTCAAATCGAATGTAGCGTTGTGAGCAACCATGATTGCGCGACTGCAATCTGAAGCTTTTTGTTCTTTTCTCACTAGCTTGTAGATTTCTTTAAGGGCTTCTTGTTCCGACACAGCACCACGTAATGGGCTAAATGGGTCTTTAATTCCGTTAAAGTCTAATGCTGCCTGCTCTATATTTGCGCCTTCAAAAGGCTCAATGTGAAAATGAAGCGTTGATGCAGGGTGCAGATCTCCGTTCTCATCCATTTTTAACGTAATGGCACAGATTTCTAATAATGCATCGGTTTCAGCGTTAAACCCTGCGGTTTCCACGTCGATGACCACTGGAAAATAGCCACGAAAGCGTTTTTTTAGGGTCAGAGCTTCGTTTTCTACAGTCATGTTAGCCCAAATAAGTGTGATTAAGGCTGCATTATTGCAGATAATAGCAGTGATAAAAACTAGGGAAGGGCAATAAATCATAAATTACCTAATCCATTGCGGCTTGATAATTGCATATTTAAACGTGAGAGAAAAATGCGGCAATTGGCTGCATTGTTAAACGAATTGCTTAAGAGATACTCCACTTTATGAAGAAACAACTCATAACAGGTTCAATGCTATTTTCGCTACTTATGTCGTCACCAGTAATGGCACAAGAAAAGCGTTACGGAGCATCTCCTCAACAGTCAACGTGGGAGATGGTGGCCAACACGCCACTCGAATGCCGCTTGGTTCACCCTATCCCAAATTTTGGTGATGCTGAGTTCTCATCTCGCGCGAGTAAGAAAATCATTTTGGACTTTGAGCTTAAAATGCGTCGCCCGATGGGTGCTACGCGTAATGTCAGCTTGATTTCGATGCCGCCACCTTGGCGTCCGGGTGAAAGTGCTGATCGCATGACAACCATTAAGTTCTTCCAACAATTTGATGGCTACGTTGGCGGTCAAACGGCGTGGGGAATCTTGAGTGAGTTGGAGAAAGGGCGCTACCCGACATTCAGTTACCAAGAGTGGCAGAGCCGCGACCAGCGAATCGAAGTGTCGCTGTCGTCGGTGTTATTCCAAGAAAAATACAATGTGTTCAGTGACTGTGTTGCTAACCTGCTGCCTTACAGCTTTGAAGATATCTCTTTCACTATTTTGCACTATGACCGTAACAGTGATCAGCTGAACAAGTCGTCGCGCAAAAGGCTGAGCCAGATCGCCGATTACGTTCGCTATAACCAAGACATCGATCTTGTGCTGGTGGCAACGTACACCGATTCTGTCGACAGCAAAGGTATTAGCCAAAACCTTTCAGAGCGCAGAGCGGAATCGTTAAGAGAGTACTTCAAATCTTTAGGCTTGCCAGAAGATCGTATCCAAGTTCAGGGCTATGGTAAACGTCGCCCGATTGCAGACAACAATTCGCCAATTGGTAAAGACAAGAACCGACGCGTTGTTATCTCTTTAGGTCGTACGCAGGTTTAAGCAGAATAATTGCTTGTTTTGAAATCAGATAGCCCGTCGTAATGACGGGCTTTTTTGTCTTTAAAATTTGGAGCCATTGTCTAAACGCAACTCGTTTAGTTCAAGCGGAAACGAGCGATCATTTCACAGTTGGTCGCGGTATCGATCTTTTCTACCATAGAAGCAATTTTAGGATTGGGATGGCGTTTCATGAAATCGATCAGCGCTTTCTTACAGCAACCAATAGAATCGATAAAGCTGGAACATTGAGTGTTTGGGCACTGCGGGATCAGTGTCAGCACTTTTTCTGAAGCCAATTGAAGATACTTGAGCTCGTATTCGGTATCACCAGCCCATCGCCAGAATTGCGCGAGATTGTGGCAAGAGATCACAGAGATCAGTAGGCGTTCGTCAGCCTGAATATCGGTACGCTCAGTGATTTCTTCGCTCAAGTTCAATGCTTGCTGATAGTGGAGAATACTTCGTACAGGATCGTCGAGCTGCAATGCAGTATCGGCAAGTAACGTGTGTTTTTCCCATTCGCTAATCATTGTATTACCTCACTAATCAATAGGTTTTTAATTTAAATGATAATCATTACCATGTAAAGTTTCATTGGTGAGATTGTTAATAATAATTGGTGAAGGGTATTGTTCGTGCGTGGAAACATAAAAAAGAAGCGAGCACAGTGCTCACTTCTTTTTTTCATTTCATCAGGCGTTCAAGCCCAAATTCGCAAAGAGGTTGAGGAATTAACCTTCTAGACCGGCACTTGCTTGTTTGTTCTGAATAAGCTCAATCATGTAACCGTCAGGATCTTTAACGAATGCGATGTGAGTAGAGCCGCCTTTAACCGGGCCAGCTTCACGTGTCACATTACCGCCTGCTGCTTTAATCGCATCACACGTTGTGTAGATGTCATCAACACCGATAGCAACGTGACCAAAAGCTGAGCCAAGGTCATATTCAGTCGTGCCCCAGTTGTAAGTCAGCTCAATCACAGCACCTTGAGATTCGTCACCAAAGCCAACGAAAGCCAGTGTGTATTCGTACTCTTTGTTTTCGTTCTTACGTAATAGCTGCATGCCCATTACATTGGTGTAGAACTCGATAGACTTGTCTAGATCACCGACGCGTAGCATGGTGTGTAAAATACGACCGTTTGACATGATTTGCTCCTAGCTTTAACTATGTTTACGTTTTTGTAATTCTGTTTTCTGCCGCGAGAAAAACACGGCGATATTTAGCTTCTTAGCTTCTTAGCTTCTTAGCTTCTTTCGCTTAGAGCTAGTCTAGACGTCTGTCTTCTCTTTGAACTCACAGAGGTCTTCAATGATACAGCTGCCACAGCGTGGTTTACGTGCGACACAGGTGTAACGTCCATGAAGAATGAGCCAATGGTGGACATCCAGTTTGAATTCTTTTGGAATGACTTTGAGCAGCTTAGCTTCAACATCGTCGACCGTTTTGCCCATTGCTAACTTAGTGCGGTTTGATACACGGTAGATGTGAGTATCAACGGCAATGGTTGGCCAACCGAAAGCGGTATTTAACACTACGTTTGCTGTTTTACGACCAACGCCTGGAAGGGCTTCTAATGCAGCGCGATTTTCCGGTACTTCACCATTGTGCAGGTCAAGCAGCATACGACACGTCTTGATCGTGTTTTCTGCTTTTGAATTAAATAGGCCGATTGTCTTGATGTACTCTTTTAAGCCATCAACACCTAGGTCGAAAATGGCTTGTGGAGTATTAGCGACTGGGTAAAGCTTATCCGTGGCTTTGTTGACACTGACATCGGTGGCCTGTGCTGATAAAAGTACCGCGATCAGCAACTCGAAAGGGCTGTTCCAGTTAAGCTCAGTCTCTGGCTTTGGATTGTTTTCTCTTAAACGCTCAAGTATTTCTACTCGTTTTACATTGTTCATAGCGACATTACTTTCAAATAGTTAGGGCATGAAGCTTGGATTGCTTCTTCTTTATCATCGGTTACGT
Source organism: Vibrio crassostreae (assembly GCF_024347415.1). Lineage (NCBI taxonomy): Bacteria > Pseudomonadati > Pseudomonadota > Gammaproteobacteria > Vibrionales > Vibrionaceae > Vibrio > Vibrio crassostreae. Next base: position 2,464,893 of record NZ_AP025476.1, on the reverse strand, counting down.
GCTCTTATGAGCGTCATTATTATATATAATGTTTAGATCTGATTTCCCCCGCTGAGTGATTGAGCTAGCTCAGCGGGGTTTAAGCTAATTTAACTTATTAGGCATTGGTAACGCGAGCGCGTTCAATGACTGGTTTCTCTTGTTTTGGTTGTCTAGATTTTGCTTGGTTATCGATGATGTTTTTCAAAGCAATTAAGAAACCAACACCAATAAAGGCACCCGGTGGAAGCAGGGCTAACAAGAAGCTGTTATCAAATTGGAATATCTGGATTCGTAACACAGAAGCCCAGTCACCAAGCAGCAGGTCTGCGCCATCAAATAGGGTCCCGTTACCAATAATCTCACGCATCGCACCTAACACGACCAATACTGATGTCATGCCTAGACCCATCCAAAAACCATCTTGAGCCGCTGGTAGCACTTCATTTTTTGAAGCGAAGGCCTCTGCACGACCGATGATTATACAGTTGGTTACGATCAGCGGGATAAATATACCCAAAGATAGGTAAAGCCCATAGGCGTATGCGTTCATCAGTAGTTGAACACACGTTACTAGCGATGCAATGATCATTACGAATACTGGGATACGCACTTCTTTTGGTACATGGTTACGAACCAAAGAAACAGAAACGTTTGAGCCGACCAGTACAAGTAAGGTAGCAATGCCGAGCCCAAGCGCGTTAGTGACTGTTGACGATACAGCCAGCAGTGGACATAACCCAAGAAGTTGCACTAGGGCGGGGTTATTGGCCCACATGCCATTTTTGATCAGTGTTTTATGGTCACTCATTATTCACCACCACAATTTAGAGGTTGAGCAAGCAATGCTTGGTTGTTTTGGTTAACGTACTGAACCGCTTGTTTGACAGATTTCACGACCGCTCTAGGAGTAATGGTCGCGCCAGTAAACTGGTCAAAGTCACCACCGTCTTTACGAACCTTCCAACGGTCAAGATTAGAATCTGTTACTTGTTTGCCTGCAAACGAAAGAATCCAATCACTTACACGCAAATCAATCTTATCACCCAAACCTGGCGTTTCTTGGTGAGAAAGCACACGAGTACCTAAAATAGTACCGTCGATCTTCATTCCAACAATGACTTTAATCGCGCCATTGTAGCCGTCTGGTGCAATCGCTTCGATCGCAATCGCGCTTGGCTCACCGTTAAGTTTAGCGATGTAAGCTGGCATCGCTTGCTCAGTACCAAGCTCTTCTGCTTGTACTAAAGTACAAGACGAAAACAGTTCGTTGTCGTGAAGATCGTGCGGGATCACTTGGTTAAGAACAGACAGTAACTGAGCCTGTTCTTGCTGTTTGATCTGATCTTTTGTTAGGTAGTGGGTTACCGCCACTAAACCTGTCGATGCACACGCAAAAATCGCGAGTACAAGGCCGTTTTTCTTAATTGCATTTAGCATGGCATCCGCTCCTTAGTGACCGTATGTACGAGGTTTGGTGTAGTAGTCAATCAGTGGAACACACATGTTGGCTAACAATACAGCAAACGCCACGCCATCAGGGAAACCACCCCAACTGCGGATGATAAATACCAAACCGCCGATCAGAGCGCCAAACACTAAGCGACCTTTCACTGTTGTTGATGCTGAAACTGGGTCGGTCGCAATGAAAAATGCGCCTAGCATAGTCGCACCAGACAATAGATGAATGGTTGGAGAAGCAGTTTCACCTGGAGTTAAGATTAAGAACACTAGGCTAAACAGCGCAAGGCTGCCGATGAAAGCCACAGGAATATGCCATTGAATCACGCGTTGCTTAATAAGTACCAAGCCACCAATTAGGTAGGCAAGGTTCACCCACTCCCAACCCACGCCAGCTAGCCAGCTGAATTGCGGTTGAGACAGAGCTTCAGAAGCGGTGTTGCCTGCCGTTAATGCGGTTTTAAATGCATCAAGCGGCGTCGCCATTGTGGTGCCATCTATACCTAAACGAGCTTGCTGTAGAGACAGCCCCTCATTGTTGAAGCCTGTAAAGATCATCAAAAATGAGTCAACAAAACTCGTTGCTTCAGCTGTTAAACTGGTCGGTGCATTCCAACTGGTCATTTGAACTGGGAATGAGATCAACAAAACAACGTAAGCGACCATCGCTGGGTTAAATGGATTTTGCCCAAGGCCGCCATATAGGTGCTTAGCGATGATAATTGCGAAGAACATACCTATCACTAGAACCCACCACGGTGAGTGTGGAGGAATAGCGACACTGAGTAGCCAAGCAGTAACAACAGCACTGTAATCACGTAGCGCCATTACTGGTGGACGTTTTCTCAACAGCATTACGGCTGCTTCAAAGGTAACAGCAAGTGCGATAGCAAATACTAACTGGATGAGCGTACCCCATCCAAAGAAGTAGGTTTGAGCTAGTAGACCTGGCAATGCACAAATAGCCACCCATTTCATGAGATCTGGGGTGCTTCTACGATTGTGTGCGTGCGGTGAGCTGGCGATAAAGAAGGCCACTACTCTTTCTCCTCATTGTTCTTTTTATCTTGCTCTTGCTGCGCTTTTCTTGCTTTAGCACGAGCAATTGCGGCAGCAATGGCTGCTTTCTTAGGGTCGACGGGTTCTGATTGAGCCTCAGCTTCAACCACAGTCTCTTTTTCAACTAAAGGTTCAGCCACAGGTTCGGGAGCGACTTCTTGAGCTTCGACCTGCTTAGCTTGCTGTGCTTTCTTCGCTTTAGCGCGTGCGATAGCGGCAGCAACAGCAGCTTTCTTAGGATCGACAGCTTCTGGTTGAGTTTCAGCTACCACTTCGAGTACTGGCTTAGGAGTTTCTACTGTCTCAGCCTGTTTCGCTTGCTGCGCCTTCTTCGCTTTGGCACGAGCGATAGCTGCAGCAACGGCGTCTTTCTTAGCGTCGCCAGAGCTTTCAACCGGAGTTTCACTTTCTGTTTGAGTAACGGCTTCAGCTTGTTGCGCTTTCTTCGCTTTAGCGCGAGCGATAGTGGCAGCAACTGCATCTTTCTTGGCATCGCCAGTACTTTCAGCCGGAGCATCAGAAGCTGACTCCGCTTGTTGAGCTTTCCTGGCTTTAGCACGAGCAATGGCCGCAGCAACTGCGTCTTTCTTAGCATCGCCAGAGCTTTCAGCTGGAGCGTCAACAGCCGATTCAGCTTGTTGAGCTTTCTTCGCTTTGGCGCGCGCAATAGCGGCAGCGACCGCATCTTTCTTGGCATCGCCAGAGCTTTCAACCGGAGCGTCAGCAGCAGATTCCGCTTGTTGTGCTTTCTTGGCTTTAGCACGAGCTATTGCAGCAGCAACGGCATCTTTCTTAGCATCGCCAGTACTTTCAGTTGGAACGTCAGAAGCTGATTCCGCTTGTTGTACTTTCTTAGCTTTAGCGCGAGCGATAGCAGCAGCGACAGCATCTTTCTTGGCTTCGCCAGAGCTTTCATCTGGAGCGTCAGCAGCTGCTTGTTGTGCTTTGCGTTCTCGAGCTTGTCGTTTACGCTCTTCGCGCAGTTTTGACATTTCAGAGTTGTCTGGTTCAGCGCCTTCTGCTTTCTGAGCTGCAGCTTGTTTCGCTTTTGCCTTCGCAATAGCGGCAGCAACCGCAGGTTTCACTGCTGGTTCTTCATTCGGAGCCTGATCCGCAGCGGCTTTTTGCGCTTTAACACGAGCAATCGCAGCAGCAATAGCATCATCACCGCCGGATGTTTTCATGTCTTTACGGCGGTTATCTGCGGCTTTCTTAAAGCGGTTTTCACGTTCGGCTTTATCACGCTCCATACGAGCGTTCTTCTCTTCAAAGCGAATCTTGGCGCGCTCTGCAGCAGCGGCTTCATCTTTTCGAGTTTTGATTTCAGCTTTTGCTTGGCGATAGTACTGAACAAGAGGGATTTCGCTTGGGCAGACAAATGCACATGCACCACATTCAATACAGTCTTTAATATTTAGCTCTTCACACTTGTCTAGCTCATTGGCTTTTGCATGCCATTGCAACTGTTGAGGTAACAGTGACGCTGGACAAGCTTCAGCACATGCACTGCATCGAATGCACTCCATTTCGTAAGTGCTTGGTGCAATTTCACGACGTGTTGGCGCTAAAATACAGTTCGATGTTTTAGTGATCGGCACATTGGCATGCGGCAAGGTAAAGCCCATCATCGGGCCGCCCAAAATCAAACGCGGCAGCTTTTTATCGGCTTTGTAGCCAAACTCTTCAAGCAACTCGTGTACAGGTGTACCTAATAGTGCCCACACGTTACGAGGTTGCTTAAAAGTCTTACCGGTTAAAGTCACAACGCGGTTAACGACAGGTTCGCCGTCGATTACTGCTCTCTTAATTGAGTAGAGAGAGCCAACGTTCTGAACCAAAACACCTATATCCGCAGGGATGCCGCCAGCAGGAACCTCTTTATTGGTGAGGATCTTAATCAGCTGTTTCTCACCACCTGAAGGGTATTTGGTTGGGATAACACGAATGACGATATCTTTGTCTTTCGCGGCAATCTCAAGTGCTTTTATCGCGTCTGGCTTGTTGTCTTCAATACCAATCACGGTCAGTTTTGGTTGAAGGATGTGTTCAACCACTTCGATGCCTTTTAGTACTTCTTCGGCATGTTCTTGAAGCAGCTTGTCATCTGAGGTGATGTAAGGCTCACATTCCGCAGCATTGACGATCAAAATGTCAGTACGACCAAGGCCTGACTGAAGCTTCTTAGCCGTAGGGAAGCCTGCGCCGCCCATGCCTGAAATACCAGCTTGACGAATCACATCAAGCAGTTCGTCTGAGGTCTTTGTTGAAAAGTCTTCAACTGGATGTTTTTCGATCCAAGTGTCTAAGCCGTCAGGTTTAATGACCACGCACATTTCGCTCAAGCCTGAAGGGTGAGCGGTAGTTCTTGGTTCGATAGCAGTAATCACACCCGATGTTGGTGCATGTACTGGCAAAGTAAAACCTGTGTCCAAGGCTGTCAGTTGTTGGCCTTTTAGCACGGTGTCACCCGCAGCAACCAATAAGTTACCTGGCTTACCGATGTGTTGTTTTACAGGAAGAACGATTTCTTCAGGAAGCCTTGCATGAACGATGTCAGTGGTATTGGACTGTTTCTTGTTTTCAGCAGGGTGCACACCGCCCGGGAAGTTCCAAATAGAGCCCGTACGAATTTGTTCAATTAAAGAGATCATACTAACCCTACGCCTTAGGCTCTGACGCAGTCGCATCAGTTGCTTGGTTAGTGATATCTGTAACAGGAATGATGTTCATCTGCCATTTCCAATTTTCAGTCGTTGTTGCCACTGGAATCATTTCGATACAGTCAGTAGGGCACGGTGCGACACATAGATCACAACCTGTACATTCATCTTTGATAACTGTGTGTAGTGCCTTGGTGCCACCAACAATGGCGTCAACAGGACAGGCTTGAATACACTTGGTACAGCCGATACACATATCTTCATGAATGAAAGCAACGGTTTTTACTTTGTTATCTAAGTCATGAGCGGAGTCTTCAACCTCTACGCCCATTAAGTCTGCTAGCTTCTCAATAGTTGCTTGGCCGCCTGGAGGACATTTGTTGATCTTGTCTCCGTTAGCGATCGCCTCTGCGTATGGGCGACAACCCGGGTAGCCACATTGGCCACATTGAGTTTGCGGTAAAATGGTATCGATTTGATCAACGATAGGATCAGCTTCTACTTTAAATCGGATAGAAGCAAAGCCCAAAATAGCGCCAAAAACAGCGGCTAAAACGGCTAGCGCAATGATCGCAATTAAAATGGTACTCATGCTTATTTCACCAACCCAGTAAAGCCCATAAATGCGAGAGACATTAGGCCTGCTGTGATCATCGCAATTGATGCGCCTTTAAATGGCATTGGGACATCAGCAACCGCAATACGCTCACGCATCGCAGCGAATAGGATCAGAACAAGAGAGAAACCCACCGCTGCGCCGAAGCCATAGATGATCGATTGAATGAAGTTGTGGTTTTCATTGATGTTCAAAAGTGCCACACCTAACACCGCGCAGTTAGTGGTGATAAGAGGTAGGAAGATACCCAATAGGCGATAAAGAGTCGGGCTGGTTTTGTGAACGACCATTTCCGTAAATTGAACTACCACCGCGATAACCAAGATGAAGCTCATGGTACGCAGGTATTCAATACCCAGAGGGGTAAGGATGTAGGTTTCTACTAGGTATGCAGATACCGACGCTAACGTCAGAACGAAAGTCGTTGCGAGGCCCATGCCAATCGCAGTCTCCAGTTTCTTGGAGACTCCCATGAAAGGACATAGCCCTAAAAACTTCACTAGCACAAAGTTATTGACTAGCACTGTGCCAACCAACAACAAAAGGTATTCGGTCATAATGGATTAATTCTTGAGATTCCGATCCCGATATTATCCTGCTTTGCTCACCTAATAACAACCAAGGATCACTAGGGATTTAGACACTTGGTGAAAAAATCATCAGGTAATCGTTTGATTATTAAAGTCACACTAAGTATAGACGGGCAATTTTTACTTGGTGAGACAAGTTTATAGGAGTGGGTAAGTTGGATCATTGACAAGATCATTCGTGAGCTGAGTGTGCTTTTAGTGCCAATTACAGGGGAATAATTGTTGGTTCTTGGGAGAGTAGAGTTATCGAAGGAGCGTCAAAAAATAGCAAAATGCCAACTAAAAGCTTCAAAACGCAAAAAGCCGCATCGAGTGATGCGGCTTCTTTAAATTTGGCTCCCCTTGCAAGACTTGAACTTGCGACATACGGATTAACAGTCCGCCGTTCTACCAACTGAACTAAAGGGGAATTGCTTGTTAGCGACGCGAATTCTAATAACAGTCCGTTTTTCTGTCAACAAAAAATAGCAGAAAAAAGTAAGATAAAAAACTTTACTTTCTGGAACACCTTATTGGATTTAGCTTTGCTTTAGTTATCCACCAAAATTGTGGATAAGTGTGTGTGTGAAACTTTAACAACAATCATTGGGATAAATCGAAAAATGTAAAAATCTTATCTAACGCAATGTATTTAAAAGATTTATATCAAAATATCGCGATTGTATAACTTTTGTAGATTATAAACCGAACAGTAAAACAAGCGGTATTTTTAGATTTTTTGGGGAAAAGTAGTGGATTAAAATTCGAGTAATTTAGCTGAGGAAACTTTGCAGGGGCACGGATAATACCAAGTTCTAAAAATAAAAGCTATCCCTGATATTCAATCTTAAGGCGCATTTCTCTAGATAATAGTTGCAACTAGATGGCTCCTAGAGTGACAATGACCTGATTAAAAACACAGTATGGAAATGGCAACCTATGAGCAAACTCTTTGATTTGGTATCGGACTACAGCCCGTCCGGTGACCAGCCGACTGCGATAACCAGATTACTCGATGGATTAGATTCTGGTTTGGCACATCAAACTCTACTAGGGGTAACGGGCTCAGGTAAAACCTTTACCCTTGCCAACGTCATTTCCCAATCTCAAAGACCTGCGATCTTGTTAGCGCCCAACAAGACACTCGCTGCTCAACTGTATGGCGAAATGAAATCCTTCTTTCCAAATAATGCCGTTGAATATTTCGTTTCTTACTACGATTACTACCAACCGGAAGCTTACGTTCCGACAACAGACACATTCATCGAGAAAGACGCGTCTGTGAACGCCCATATCGAACAAATGAGGCTGTCGGCAACCAAAGCCTTGCTAGAACGAAAAGACGCCATCATCGTCGCGTCTGTATCGGCTATTTATGGTCTGGGTGATCCTAAGTCTTACCTGAAGATGATGCTTCACTTGAGTCGCGGTGAGGTCATGGACCAACGCGATATCTTGCGCCGCTTGGCTGAGCTGCAATATTCAAGAAACGACGTGGCTTTCGAGCGTGGCCAGTTCCGCGTTCGTGGTGAAGTTATTGATATTTTCCCTGCTGAATCTGATCAAGATGCAGTTCGCATCGAAATGTTTGATGACGAAGTGGATTGCATCAGTATCTTTGACCCTCTGACTGGTGCGGTTAAACAGAGAGACTTACCGCGCTTTACCGTTTATCCGAAAACTCACTATGTAACGCCAAGGGAGAAAATCCTTGAGGCGATTGAGAACATTAAAGATGAACTTCGAGACCGAGCTCAATACCTAAAAGACAACAACAAGCTTTTGGAAGAGCAGCGTATTTCCCAGAGGACTCAATTTGATATTGAAATGATGACGGAACTTGGTTTCTGCTCGGGTATCGAAAACTACTCACGATACTTAAGTGGTCGTGCTGAAGGGGAAGCGCCTCCGACATTATTTGATTACTTGCCTGATGATGGTCTGTTGATTATCGATGAGTCACACGTGACCGTGCCGCAAATTGGCGCAATGTACAAAGGTGACCGCTCGCGTAAGGAAACTCTGGTTGAGTTTGGTTTCCGTTTGCCTTCTGCATTGGATAACCGTCCAATGAAGTTCGATGAGTTTGAATCGATCGCGCCGCAGACCATTTTTGTATCGGCGACACCGGGTAATTACGAGATTGAAAAATCAGATGGCGAGATTGCCGATCAAGTCGTTCGTCCTACTGGCCTGTTAGATCCGATCATTGAAGTTAGACCGGTCGCGACTCAAGTTGATGACTTGTTGTCTGAAATCAGAATCCGTTCAGCGAAAGAAGAGCGTGTTTTGGTGACCACGTTGACGAAGCGAATGGCGGAAGACCTAACCGAATACCTAAGCGAGCATGGTGTTAAAGTACGTTACTTGCACTCGGATATTGACACGGTTGAGCGTGTCGAGATCATCCGAGACCTACGCTTGGGCGAGTTCGACGTGTTAGTGGGCATTAACTTACTTCGTGAGGGTTTGGATATGCCTGAAGTATCGCTGGTGGCGATTCTTGATGCAGACAAAGAGGGCTTCCTACGTTCTGAACGATCTCTGATCCAAACCATTGGTCGTGCGGCGCGTAACCTTGAAGGTAAAGCGATCTTATATGGTGACTCGATTACTAAGTCGATGAAAAAAGCGATTGATGAAACCGACCGTCGTAGAGAGAAACAGCAGGCTTACAACGAAGAGCAGGGTATTACGCCACAAGCGCTTAAGCGTAATATCAAAGACATTATGGAGTTGGGTGACATCACCAAGTCGAAACAACAGCGACAATCTAAACAAGTTCCATTGTCTAAGGTGGCAGAGCCTTCAGAAAGTTATGCAGTGCTTACGCCGCAACAGCTTGATAAAGAGATCAGCAAATTGGAAGCTGCGATGTATCAGCATGCTCAGAACTTGGAATTTGAATTGGCGGCACAGAAGCGTGATGAAATAGAGCAGTTAAGAAAGCAATTCATTACCAATAGCTAACTTCTCTTCAGTTAATCGCACTTCTTAACTCAAGTATTAACTAAAGAAGTTCGCCTCAAAAGGCAACATTTGAGAGTGTTCCAGACAAAAAAACAGCCAGTAGTAAATGTTCTACTGGCTTACGTTTGTGAACACTCGGTCCACTAACAACGTCAGTTGGCTAGGTGACCCGAAGGTCATCTCTATGACTGCATCGTTCGTGCCATATAGATAAAACATTGATTATTTGAAGCAAGTAAAAAAATACAATACAAATATTGTGGCTAATTTGCATAATGCAAAGCGGAATGCGACTATAATAAGAAATGCAAATTATAAATGGCTAGGATATGCAATCAAAAACGTTAGATAACAAATCAAAGTATTTGTTGATGGTGGAGGATACGGCGTCAGTCGCAGCGTTATATCGCTCGTATCTTACACCGCTCGAAATTGATATCAACATTGTTGGCACTGGCCGCGATGCAATTGAGAGTTTGAATCATCGAATCCCTGACCTCATTTTATTAGATCTACGTCTGCCTGATATGACGGGCATGGACGTGCTCTTTGCTGTAAAACAAAAATACCCTGAAGTGCCCGTTATCTTTATGACAGCGCACGGTTCTATCGATACCGCCGTAGAAGCGATGCGTCATGGCTCTCAGGACTTCCTTATCAAGCCGTGTGAAGCCGACCGACTTCGTATTACGGTGAACAATGCGATCCGCAAAGCGACCAAGCTTAAGAACAGCTCTGAACATCCGGGAAACCAGAATTATCAAGGCTTCATTGGCAGTAGCCAAACCATGCAGCAGGTTTACCGAACTATCGATTCCGCCGCATCGAGTAAAGCGAGCATTTTCATTACCGGTGAAAGTGGTACGGGTAAAGAGGTGTGTGCAGAAGCGATTCACGCGGCGAGTAAGCGTGGCGATAAGCCTTTCATCGCAATCAACTGTGCAGCAATTCCTAAAGATTTGATTGAAAGTGAGCTGTTTGGCCACGTTAAAGGTGCATTTACGGGCGCGGCTACGGATCGTCAAGGTGCAGCTGAATTGGCTGATGGAGGCACACTGTTCCTCGATGAGCTGTGTGAGATGGATCTTGAACTGCAAACCAAGCTTCTACGTTTTATCCAAACGGGTACTTTTCAAAAGGTAGGCTCTTCGAAGATGAAGAGTGTGGACGTTCGTTTTGTTTGTGCGACTAACCGTGACCCTTGGAAAGAAGTACAAGAAGGTCGCTTTAGAGAAGACTTATACTACCGTTTGTACGTGATTCCTCTGCACTTGCCGCCATTGCGTGAACGTGGTGAAGATGTCATCGAGATTGCATACTCATTATTGGGCTACATGTCGGTTGAAGAAGGTAAGGCGTTTGTGCGTTTTGCTCAAGAAGTGTTGGATCGCTTTAACCAATATGAGTGGCCGGGTAACGTTCGTCAGCTACAAAACGTATTGCGAAATGTGGTGGTATTGAATAATGGTAAAGAGATTACTCTGAACATGCTTCCGCCACCATTGAATCAACCGATTGAAAATAGCCTGCGCCTGAAAGAGAAGCAGAGTGAAGACATCACAGTAAAAGATATTTTCCCATTGTGGATCACTGAGAAAACGGCAATCGAACAAGCCATAAAAGCGTGTGATGGCAACATCCCTCGCGCGGCTGGTTTCTTGGATGTCAGTCCATCAACGATATACCGTAAATTGCAAACGTGGAATGCGAAGCAGTAATCGCCAAACAATAAGAAAGAACGATGATGAAAGTATTAAATCAGCAAAAAGTTGATGAACTTGCCGGTGAGATAGGGCAAGAAAATGTCCCAGTGTTATTGGAAATCTTTTTAGGTGAATTGAAGGGATACTACGAGCACCTAGAACTAAACAAAGATACCGATACGTCTAAGTATTTGGCCGATATCAGCCATGCATTGAAGAGCAGTGCTGCGAGTTTTGGTGCTGATTCTCTGTGTAATTTTGCTATTAGCTTAGACGCAAAAGTGAAGCAAGCATTGCCCGTGACTGATATTGATTTTCAAGATATGCAGGAGCTTCTGCTATCGACTTATACTGAATATCAGCAGTTGATGACGGATCTCTAAAACGGTTAATTGCCAAATATATAAGTAGAGATACAGAGACTAAAAAAGGAGCATGATGCTCCTTTTTCGTTTTCTATCAGTTGAACTAATGGACTAAGCCAACTGAGCTTCGATCGCTTGTTGGAGCTTCACTCGGTCGTGTCGCCAATCTCGGTTTGCAGATGCAAGATCCGTGGTCACACAATTCCATTGCCCTTCTAGTTCTGGGTGTGGTTCATTGCCTAGTACAACGTCTATCTTACGTGCTTTACAGGTACGTTCACACCACTCCAATTGCTCTTGAAGCGTCATTTTACCTGCTGGACCGTGTTCTGGAGACAGGTTTTCAATGAAGATAACTTTTGCCTTGGTGTTTTCTGAGATTGCTTTACCAATTTCTGGTAGTAGCAGCGGAGGCATCACACTGGTTAGAAAGCTGCCTGGGCCAAGTACAATACAGTCTGCTTCTTCCACCGCGGCAACGGCCTCTTTGGTCGCTGGCACTTCTGGCGACAAGTCCATCATGCGCAGTTTTTCTGTCATGTCATCAACGTTGGTTTCGCCGGTTACCCAACGTCCGTCCATTGATAGGGCTGTGAGGTCAGAAGGGTGCTCGGTCATCGGCACGATATTGACGTCGACCTTGAGCATATTTCGAATTAGGTTAATCGCTTCTAGTGGGCGAACCGAGAGGTTGTCTAATGCCGTGAGCATCAGGTTACCCAAGTTATGACCGTCGAGTTCACCTTGGCCGCGAAAGCGGTATTCAAACATCATCGAGCTGATTGAAGGTTCAGTGATCAATTGGTTGATACAGTTACGAGTATCTCCCCAAGCGATACCACCTTGGCAGTCTCTAATTCGTCCGGTTGAGCCGCCATTATCCGTTGTTGCAACAATGCCAGTTGCGTTGTTACCAAAGTCTTTTAGTGCAGCAAGCATACGACCTAAGCCATGGCCTCCACCGATTGCTACGACCTTCTTTGAAGCGTAAATATTCATTTTTTGTTCTTGTTAGGTTATTACCAACTATAATTTAGGTTAAATGCTTCTCGCTATATACTCAACAAGAGTTATTTTGAGCGTTTGACACGTTTTTTTTGCCGATGTGACCCGTTTTTTACCATCAGAGCTAGATTCACGTACAAATATTAAGTATTTTATTACTCAGCTACTGCACGTATGAATATGACGTGCGGTTGCCATAACTCCGAGCTCTCGCATGCTAAGTCGCACAGTGGTATTTGCTGTACCGATACGCATCAAGAGCCAGTGACATGTTGTCACAAGGGCTTAATTGGAAATGATTATGCCTCCCGTGTTTGGAAAGGTGTTCCGTGGCGCAACAATTCGAAGATAGATTCCATCGCAAGTTTTATTACTTGCGCTTGTCGGTTACAGACGTCTGTAACTTTAAATGTACTTACTGCTTGCCGGATGGTTACAAACCGTCAGGGCAAAAAAACTCGTCTTTTTTAAGTGTTCCCGAGATCAAACGCGTTGTAAAAGCGTTTGCAGATTGTGGTACCTCAAAGATCCGCATTACAGGCGGAGAGCCGAGTCTGCGTAAAGACTTTCCTGAAATCATACATACCGTTGCTTCTACTCCAGGCATCGAAAAAGTGGCCACGACAACGAATGGCTACCGCATGGAGAAACAAGTAGGGCAATGGCGCGATGCTGGTTTAACCCATATAAACGTTAGCGTGGATAGTTTAGATTCACGTATGTTCCATCAGATCACTGGTGAGAATAAGTTTACTGAGGTTATGCGAGGCATTGATAAAGCGTTTGAGGTTGGCTATGAACAAGTCAAAGTCAACGTTGTATTGATGAAAGACCTCAACAGTCAGGAATTACCAGCCTTCCTTAATTGGATCAAAGACAAACCTATTCAATTACGTTTTATCGAGCTGATGAAAACCGGCGAGATGGACGAGTTGTTCGATAAACACCATGTATCTGGCGTTGCGATTCGCAATCAGCTTATTGCTAACGGTTGGCTGTTAAAAGTCAAAGCGGTTAACGATGGTCCAGCACAAGTGTTTGTCCACCCAGACTACAAGGGTGAAATTGGTTTGATCATGCCTTACGAGAAAGACTTCTGTGAGAGTTGTAACCGACTGCGTGTTTCTGCGACTGGTAAACTTCACCTATGTCTGTTTGGCGACCACGGTGTTGAACTGCGAGATCTGATTCAAGAAGATCAACAAGAGCAAGAGCTCATTGATCGAATTCAGGCTCAGCTTCAAACCAAGTCTGTTAGCCACTTCTTACATGATGGCAACAGCGGCATGACTCCAAACTTGGCGTCAATCGGCGGTTAACCCGCTATATACTCTAAAGCATTTTATCGCTCAGCTTCTTTAGGCTGGGCGAATCAGTCTAGGGCGTGTTGCTCTTTCGAGCTGATTTTTGCAGCGAGTTGCTGGGTATTTATACAAGGCAGAGGCTTTGATGTGTAGCTAGCCTACATGAGAAGCCGATAACGTAGTAGAAATGACCAGCAAACGCTGCCCGAAGGGTTCGGCTAAAAGCGTTTTACTCTTTGTTGAGGGAGATTTGCTTAGAATGACTAGGCTACTTCCCCCTCGCCGCGATTAAAACGCTTTTATCTCGAACAAAATTTAATCACGAAAGGTCAACACGCCCTCATAATTGAAAAATTTATATAGGTGAACAAATGGGTCACGCAGAAAGCAAATTTCAAGCAGCAAACATCGCAGTACTAACGGTTTCAGATACGCGTACAGAAGAAAATGACACGTCCGGTGGTTACCTAGCTGAGCATGCTAAAGAAGCAGGCCACAACGTGGTTGATAAGCAAATTGTTATCGATGACATGTACAAGATCCGTGCGATCGTATCCAAGTGGATCGCTGATGAAAGCGTACAAGCGATCATGATCACTGGCGGTACTGGTTTTACTTCTCGTGACAGCACGCCTGAAGCGCTTAAGCCACTATTTGACAAAGAAGTAGAAGGCTTCGGTGAGCTATTCCGTCAAGTATCTTATGAAGAGATCGGTACATCGACAATTCAATCTCGTGCGATTGCGGGCTTTGCTAACCACACAGTTATCTTTGCGATGCCAGGTTCTACAGGTGCTTGTCGCACAGGTTGGACTAAGATCATCAAGCAACAAATGGATGCTAGTCACCGCCCTTGTAACTTCATGCCACACCTTTCTGTATAAGGCGGTTTGAGTATGAGCCAATTTACACACATTAACGCGTCTGGCGAAGCAAACATGGTCGATGTATCGGCAAAAGCTGAGACAGTACGTGAAGCGAGAGCGGAAGCTTTCGTAAAAATGTCTGCTGAAACGCTAGAGCTGATTGTTTCTGGTAGCCACCATAAAGGCGATGTTTTTGCAACGGCACGCATTGCGGGTATTCAAGCGGCTAAGAAGACGTGGGATCTGATTCCACTGTGTCACCCTCTGCTATTAACCAAAGTAGAAGTGCAGCTTGAAGCTATCGAGTCTGAAAACAAGGTTCGCATCGAATCTGTTTGTAAGCTTGCGGGTAAGACAGGCGTAGAAATGGAAGCGCTAACGGCTGCTTCTGTTGCTGCGTTAACGATTTACGATATGTGTAAAGCTGTTCAGAAAGATATTGTTATCGAGAATGTACGTCTGTTAGAGAAGACGGGTGGTAAGTCTGGTCACTTTAAGGTGGAATCATGATTACAGTTCTTTTCTTTGCTCAAACTCGTGAACTTGTTGGTGTGGACAGCGTTGAAGTTGATGCACAGTTCAAGACGATTGCAGCGATTCGCAGCCACCTTGTAACACAAGAAGGCAAATGGGATATCGCATTGGAAGAGGGCAAGCTTTTGGCTGCGCTTAACCAATCAATCGTACCTTTGACGACTGAAGTGAAAGACGGCGATGAAGTGGCTTTCTTCCCACCAGTGACTGGAGGCTAGTCATGGACTCAAGAGTAGTAGTTACTGCAGAAGACTTTTCTGTGGGTGACGAATACGATTATCTAGCTCAAGGCACAGCTGCAGGAGCGGTAGTGACGTTTGTTGGTAAAGTTCGCGACATGAACCTTGGCGACAACGTGATTGGTTTGTCTCTAGAGCACTATCCGGGTATGACAGAGAAATCACTGAGCGAGATCTGTGATCAAGCTGAGGCACGCTGGCCAATTCAAAAGATGCGTGTTATCCATCGTGTTGGTGACCTAGATATCGGTGACCAGATTGTTTACGTTGGTGTATCCAGTGCACACCGCGGTGCGGCCTTTGAAGCCTGTGAGTTTGTGATGGACTTCCTGAAAACCAAAGCGCCGTTTTGGAAGAAGGAACGTACCACTGAAGAAACTCGTTGGGTTGACTCTCGAGATTCAGATGCGAAAGCTGCAGAGCGTTGGGTAAAATAACCACCCAAGGTTACTTACCTTTAGAACGAATATTAAAAGCCGACTATTAAAGTCGGTTTTTTTGTGCGTGCTACAAAGCTATTTATAAATAAGTGGTGTATTAATAAATGGTTAATCATTCAAGTTGCATATAAATTCGGTGCGTGATTTTGTCTGTCTTGGTGCATTTCTAAATCTGTTTTGGTGCAGTGCATTATGCTGTTTTGTATAAAGTGATAACCCTCACAAATAGTGGAGTCTATTTAGGGGATATGTGATGTGCAATTAGATTTCATGTGGCATTAATGTTAATTTGCCGACAGTGTTCTAGCATAAGATGCTAAAAAAAAGTATCAATACAGATACATCAACACTAAAGGCTGTTTTTTAATTAATCCCTATGTGTAACTCACTATTCATTAGGTTTTTATTAGAGATTTACACTGTTACCTTGAATGATTCGGAGAATTATCCGATTTTTTGCGACTTGTTTATGGCAAATTACTTCAATGGTTGATAGTGTGTGCCTCAATCTTTGTAAGGTTTTAGTTTTTTATGCTTAAATTTTGAGCTAAATAAATCTAAATCACTGCCGTTCAGTGAACCTAGCAAAGAAGTCATGGATGCAATACATAAAACTTGGAGTTTATTAAATGTACAAGAATAAAATCACTCAGGCCCTTCTTCTAGGTGCTGGTTTGGCAGTGGCTGCCTCTTCTACTCTTTCTATCGCTGCTGAAGTTCCAGCAGGTACAGAACTGGCAAAAGTTCAGGAACTTGTTCGTGGTAACGGTACTGAAGTTGCGACAATCGACCCACACAAATCTCAAGGTGTACCAGAATCTCACGTAATCCGTGATCTTCTTGAAGGTCTAGTGAACCAAGACGGCGAAGGTAATACTATCCCTGGTGTTGCTGAAAGCTGGGAAACGACAGACAACAAAACATTCACTTTCCACCTACGTAAAGACGCAAAATGGTCTAACGGCGATCCTGTAACAGCTCAAGATTTCGTATACAGCTGGAAACGTGCAGTCGATCCTGCGACGGCTTCTCCATACGCTTGGTACATGGAATATACTAAGATGGCGAATGCGAAGGACATCGTAGCGGGTAAGAAAGACAAGAGTGAGCTAGGCGTTAAAGCTGTAGATGCAAACACGCTTGTTGTTGAATTAGAAACAGCGGTACCATACTTCGTAATGATGATGGGCCACACAACAATGAAGCCAGTACACCAGGCGACTGTTGAAAAATACGGTGACCAGTGGACTAAGCCAGAGCACTTTGTTGGCAATGGTGCATTCTCTGTTGATAAATGGGTTGTTAACGAGCGTCTAGTACTTAAGCGTAACGACCAATACTGGAACAACGATAAGACGGTTCTAAATAAAGTAACCTTCCTACCAATCGAAAACCAAGTAGCGGAAATGAACCGCTTCCTATCTGGCGAAATCGATTTCACAAACGAACTTCCAACTGAGCACTTCAAGCGTCTTCAAAAAGAGTACGCGGAAGATGTATCTGTAGCGGGTAACCTATGTACTTACTACTACATCTTCAACACGAAGAAAGCACCATTTGATGATGTTCGTGTTCGTCAGGCAATCTCTTACGCGATCGACCGTGATATCGTAACAGGTGCTATCCTAGCGCAAGGTCAAAAACCTGCGTATTTCCTAACGCCTGAAATCACAGCTGGCTTCGATCCTGAGTTACCTGCTTACGGTAAGATGTCTCAGAAAGAGCGTAACGCAGAAGCGGAACGTCTTCTTGAAGAAGCGGGTTACGGTAAAGACAACCCACTTAAATTCAACCTACTTTACAACACTTCAGAGAACCACAAGAAGATTGCTGTAGCGCTAGGTTCTATGTGGAAGAAAACACTGGGTCTTTCTGTAACACTTGAGAACCAAGAGTGGAAAACGTACCTATCTTCTAAAGATTCTGGTGACTTCGAAGTAGCGCGTGCTGGTTGGTGTGGTGACTACAACGAAGCGTCTTCGTTCCTAACGCTAATGAAGAGTAACAACACTACCGGTGGTGTTCACTACGACAGCGCGGCTTACGATCAAATCATCGATAAAGCACTTAACTCAACTTCAGAAGAAGAGCGTAAAGCACTTTACCTAGAAGCTGAGGCGCTAATGGCAAAAGACATGCCAATCGCTCCTATCTACCAATACGTTAAATCTCGTCTACTTAACCCGCATGTTGGTGGTTTCCCAATCAACAACGCGGAAGATAAGATCTTCTCGAAAGACCTATACATCAAAGCTCAATAATAAGCTTCGATTCTAAAAAGTTAATATAACTATAACGATACAGACACTACATGCGCAGGGCGCGCATGTAGCGTCTTTCTAATTTTAATTGTCACAGACTGAAAGAGTGAGTTTATGCTTAAATTCATTATGAAAAGGATATTTGAAGCGATTCCAACCATGTTGGTGTTGATCACTATATCTTTCTTTCTCATGCGTTTCGCACCGGGTAACCCGTTTTCAAGCGAACGTCCATTACCGCCAGAAGTTATGGCTAACATCGAAGCTAAATACGGCTTAGATAAACCAGTATTTGAACAATACACCACGTATTTGACAAATATCTTACAAGGTGACTTCGGTCCCTCGTTTAAATACCAAGATTACACAGTAAATGAGCTGATCGCGGTTGCACTTCCAGTATCTGCGAAGGTAGGTTTCGTTGCCTTTATCTTCACATTATTGATGGGGGTCACCGTCGGGACGATTGCTGCCTTGAAGCACAATACCTGGGTCGACTACACCATAATGTCGACCGCCATGCTCGGGGTGGTGATGCCATCTTTCGTGTTGGCACCGGCGCTTATTTACCTTTTCTCCCTGCACTGGAATATATTCCCAGCAGGTGGTTGGCATGGCGGTACATTCATGTACATCGTGCTGCCTGTTATCGCGATGTCTCTTCTTTACGTAGCAACCTTTGCTCGTATTACTCGCGGTAGCATGATTGAAACGCTAAACAGTAACTTTATCCGAACTGCACGTGCAAAAGGCCTAAGCTACCGTTACATCATTCTAAAACATGCACTTAAGCCAGCAATGCTGCCTGTTGTTTCTTACATGGGCCCTGCGTTCGTAGGTATCATCACAGGTTCAGTTGTTGTTGAAACCATCTTCGGCCTACCAGGTATCGGTAAGCTGTTTGTTAACGCCGCGTTTAACCGTGACTACTCGCTAGTAATGGGTGTAACCATCTTGATTGGTTTCCTATTCATCTTGTTCAACGCAATCGTTGATATTTTGCTAGCGCTGATTGACCCGAAAATTCGCTACTAACAGGGACTGGTTATGTTGAAGAAAAAAGAAAATTTAGAAGCGATCGAAAAGTTCTCTGAGAGTTTAGAGATTGAAGGTCGTAGTTTGTGGCAGGATGCACGCATTCGTTTCATGCGTAACAAAGCTGCAATGGTCAGCCTGTTCATCCTTACGATTATGGTACTGGCGGTTATCTTCTTACCGATGCTAGCTCAGTACACTTATGATGATACTGACTGGTACGCAATGCACGTGGGTCCAAACGCGGATCACTGGTTTGGTACTGATAGTTTAGGCCGTGACTTGTACGTTCGTACGCTTATCGGTGGCCGTATCTCACTAATGGTTGGTGTGATGGGTGCCTTCGTAGCGGTACTTATTGGTACACTTTACGGTGCAGCTTCTGGCTTCATCGGTGGTCGTACTGACCGAGTGATGATGCGTATCCTAGAGATCTTGTACGCGGTTCCATTCATGTTCCTAGTTATCGTTCTAGTAACATTCTTTGGTCGTAACATCATCCTAATCTTCGTTGCTATTGGTGCGATTGCTTGGCTAGATATGGCGCGTATTGTACGTGGTCAAACGCTGAGCTTACGTAGTAAAGAGTTCATTGAAGCAGCACACGTATGTGGTGTGAGCAAATGGAAGATCATTACACGTCACATCGTACCAAACGTACTGGGTATCGTAGCGGTTTACTCTACGCTGCTTATTCCAAGCATGATCCTTACAGAATCATTCTTATCTTTCCTTGGTCTTGGTGTTCAAGAGCCTATGACAAGCTGGGGCGCATTGCTTCAAGAAGGTTCGCAAACAATGGAAGTTGCTATCTGGCAATTGACGTTCCCTGCGGCATTCATGGTAGTTACGCTGTTCTGCTTTAACTACGTAGGTGATGGTCTGCGCGACGCGCTTGATCCAAAAGACAGATAAAAAAATAGCAATTAAAAGCTATAAAAGATTAAGGAAGCAATAATGAGCTTATTAGATGTCAAAGATCTGCGCGTCGAATTTACCACGCAAGATGGTATCGTAACCGCAGTAAACGATCTGAACTTCTCACTCAACCAAGGCGAAACGCTGGGTATCGTGGGTGAGTCAGGTTCAGGTAAATCACAAACTGTATTCTCTATCATGGGTCTGCTGGCTAAGAACGGCATCATCTCGGGTAGCGCGAAGTTTGAAGGTAAAGAGATTCTTAACCTTCCAGAGAAAGAGCTGAACAAAGTTCGTGCTGAACAGATCGCGATGATCTTCCAAGATCCGATGACATCACTGAACCCTTACATGAAAGTAAGTGATCAGCTGATGGAAGTACTTATGCTGCACAAAGGCATGGGTAAAGCAGAGGCGTTTGAAGAATCAGTACGCATGCTTGAAGCGGTTAAAATCCCTGAAGCACGCAAGCGTATCACTATGTACCCACACGAATTTTCTGGCGGTATGCGTCAACGTGTGATGATCGCAATGGCACTATTGTGTCGTCCTAAACTGCTTATCGCTGATGAACCAACTACCGCTTTGGATGTAACTATTCAAGCGCAAATCATGGAGTTGCTGAACGAATTGAAAGATGAGTTCAACACGGCAATCATCATGATCACCCATGATTTGGGTGTGGTTGCAGGTTCATGTGACAAAGTACTTGTGATGTACGCTGGTCGTACAATGGAGTACGGCACGGTTGATGAAATCTTCTACGAGCCAAGCCACCCATACGCAGAAGGCCTACTGAAAGCGATTCCTCGTTTGGATACAGAAGGTGAAATTCTACCGACTATTCCAGGTAATCCACCAAACTTACTTCGCCTGCCAACAGGCTGTCCTTACCAAGACCGTTGTCACCGTGTAATGGACCGTTGTAAGCAAGAAGCACCTATTTTGACGCCATTTGGTAATGACCGTCAGCGTGCTTGTTTTTCTGACTGGGAGACTTGGACAAAATGAGTGTAGATAAGCAGTTATTATTAGATATTAAAGACCTGAAAGTTCACTTTAGCATCGCAGCTAAATCAGCGTGGCCTTGGGCAAAACCGTCAAACCTGAAAGCTGTTGATGGCGTTGATATTCACCTTTACGAAGGAGAAACGCTAGGTGTAGTAGGTGAGTCTGGTTGTGGTAAATCGACATTTGCTCGTGCAATCATTGGTTTGGTTGAAGCGACAGACGGCGAAGTTATGTGGTTAGGCCAAGACCTAACTAAAATGCAGGAAGTACAGCGTCGTGAAACTCGTAAAGAGATTCAGATGATCTTCCAAGACCCACTAGCATCGCTAAACCCGCGTATGTCTGTTGGTGATATTATTGCTGAACCTCTAGAGACTTTCTACCCAGAGCTTTCTAAACAGGAAGTGAAGGATCGAGTTAAAGAGATGATGGCAAAGGTTGGTTTACTACCAAACGTAATCAACCGTTACCCGCATGAGTTCTCAGGCGGTCAGTGTCAACGTATCGGTATCGCACGTGCTCTTATCTTAAAACCTAAGATGATCATCTGTGATGAACCAGTTTCGGCATTGGATGTATCTATCCAAGCTCAAGTAGTTAACCTTCTGAAGGAGCTACAAAAAGAGCTAGGTTTGTCTTTGGTATTCATCGCGCACGATTTGTCGGTTGTTAAACACATTTCTGACCGCGTGTTGGTGATGTACTTAGGCAACGCGGTAGAACTTGGCGAATCAGATGCATTGTTCTCTGATCCTAAGCACCCATACACCAAAGCGTTGATGTCTGCAGTTCCAATTCCAGACCCACGCTTAGAGCGCAGCAAAACCATTCAGATGTTGGAAGGTGATCTCCCATCGCCAATCAACCCGCCATCTGGTTGTGTGTTCCGTACTCGTTGCCCACAAGCAACAGAGGCATGTGCGCAAACTAAGCCAACGATTCAAGGCGATGACGTTCACGCAGTATCTTGCTTGCACGTACAAGTCTAGAGCCTATTTAAAACGGTTCAGCCTGTGACAGGCTTAAGCGCGACTAGTTATTAGAGTCGCGCTTTTTTTGTCTTAGGCTTATAGGTCCGCTCAACAAGTTTCATCAAAATATTCGAACAACTAAGCCAACTTCTTCTAGTTTTGAAAAAGTTGGCTTTTTTTATACTAGAGAAAAGTTAGCATCACAGGGGTTTGGATATGGGTAAGTTAGTTGAAGGTGTTTGGCACGATGTGTGGTACGACACCAAAGAAAGCGGTGGCAAGTTCGTTCGTGAAGATGCGGGCTTTCGCAACTGGGTTGAAAATAAAGCCGGTGCGCAATTTGAGCCAGAAAGTGGTCGTTACCACTTATACGTATCGTTAGCTTGTCCGTGGGCGCATCGCACGCTGATCTTCCGTGAACTGAAAGACCTAACCGATCATATTGATGTGACAGTAGTTTGCCCCGACATGATGAGTGAAGGTTGGCAAATGGGCTTGCCTGAGCCTCTGTTCGGTCACACTCGAATGCACCAAATCTACACCCAATCCAAACCGGACTATTCAGGTCGAGTCACGGTTCCTGTTTTATGGGATAAGAAAACCAATACCATTGTGAGTAACGAGTCGTCTGAAATCATCCGCATGTTCAACTCAGAGTTTAATGAGCTAACGGGCAACACTGATGATTACTACCCATGGGAATTGGCGAGCAAGATTGATGAATGGAACGACTACATCTATCCGAACATCAATAACGGCGTTTATCGTACCGGCTTTGCGACCACACAAGAGGCCTACGAAGAAGCGTATGACGCGTTATTTGAAGCGTTAGACAAAGTGGATGCCCATCTTAGCGAACACCGTTATCTGGCGGGTAACGAGATTACAGAAGCGGATTGGCGGTTGTTTACGACCTTGGTTAGATTCGATGCTGTGTATGTGGGTCACTTCAAGTGTAACAAGCAGCGAATTGCGGACTATGCAAATATCCAGGGTTACCTAAAAGAGTTGTATCAGATCGAAGGTATTAAAGAGACGACCGATTTTTACCATATCAAGCGTCACTATTACTATAGCCACACAGGTATTAATCCTACTCAAGTTGTACCCAAAGGACCGGAGTTAGACCTTGAATCAGCGCACGGTCGAGAAAAATTGGACTAATTTCCCGATGACCAAACCGCCGTAAATCAAAAAAAACATATCTGTCAGACATAAAAAACCCTAGATAAAAATCTAGGGTTTTTGCTTTCTACAAAAGAAAAATTAGTTAATTACTTTTTCTTCAGCTTGTGCAGCTTGGTCTGCTTGGATAGCTGTTAGAGCTACTGTGTAAACGATATCGTCTACTAGAGCGCCACGAGACAAGTCATTTACTGGCTTGCGCATACCTTGAAGCATTGGACCGATAGATACTAGATCTGCTGAACGCTGTACCGCTTTGTAAGTCGTGTTACCCGTGTTTAGGTCTGGGAATACGAATACTGTCGCTTTACCTGCAACTGGAGAGTTAGGCGCTTTAGAAGCGGCTACGTTTTCCATGATTGCTGCATCGTACTGTAGAGGACCGTCGATCACTAGATCAGGACGTTTCTCTTGAGCAAGTTTGGTTGCTTCACGTACTTTATCTACGTCTGCACCCTTACCAGATTCACCAGTAGAGTAAGAGATCATAGCAACACGTGGGTCGATACCGAATGCCGCAGCAGAATCTGCAGATTGGATAGCGATTTCAGCAAGCTGTTCAGCTGTTGGATCTGGGTTGATCGCACAGTCACCGTATACAAGAACTTGATCAGGCAGAAGCATGAAGAAGATTGAAGATACGATAGAAGCATCAGGAGCAGTCTTGATGATCTGGAACGGAGGAACGATAGTGTTCGCCGTTGTGTGAACAGCACCAGAAACTAGGCCGTCAACCTCACCAGCTTCAAGCATCATAGTACCTAGGAATACTGAATCTTCTAGCTTCTCACGAGCTACAACTTCAGTCATACCTTTAGCGCCACGAAGTTCTACTAGACGAGCTACGTAGTTTTCGCGAACTGATGCAGAATCGATGATTTCAACGCCAGCGCCAAGCTCAACACCTTGCTGTGCAGCAACACGACGAATTTCTTCTGGGTTACCTAGAAGTACACAAGTCGCGATACCGCGCTCAGCGCAGATAGCCGCAGCTTTAACTGTACGTGGCTCGTCACCTTCAGGAAGAACGATACGCTTAGCCGCTTTACGAGCAAATTCAGTTAGCTGGTAACGGAATGCTGGTGGACTTAGACGACGAATGCCTTGAGTACCTTCAGATAGAGAATCAATCCAAGGGCCATCGATGTGGCTTGCAACGTGATCGTTAACGAACTCGATACGCTCTTTATCGTCTGCAGGAACTTCTAGGTTGAAGCTCTGTAGGTTTAGAGACGTCTGCCAAGTGTTACCTTGAGCTTTGAAGATTGGTAGACCTGAAGCGAATGCCGGTGCACAAAGGTTAGCAATGCTTTCTGGAATGTCGTAACCGCCAGTAAGTAGGATTGCGCCAATCTCAACACCGTTTTTCGCAGCAAGAGCCGCAGCAACGATAACGTCAGGACGGTCTGCAGAAGTTACTAGCAGTGAACCTGGCTTAAAGTGCTCAATCATGTGCGGTAGAGAACGTGCACAGAAAGTGATGCTCTTAATACGACGAGTCGCGATTTCACCTTCGTTGATGATTTCAGCGTTAAGGTGCTTAGCCATATCAACCGCACGAGTTGCGATTAGGTCGATGCTCCATGGCACGCAGCCAAGAACACGGATAGGGCTAGAGTTGAAGATTTGCATTACTTCAAGGTTCGCTTGCTGAGCGCTGTCTGCATCATCAAAGATTTCAGATAGGTCAGGGCGAGTACGACCAGCTTCATCAACAGGAGCGTTAAGCTTGTTGATGATTACGCCTTTGATGTTCTTGTTCTTCGTACCGCCGAAGTTAGAACATGCTACTTCGATACGCTCTTTAAGTTGCGTAGGGTTGTCAGTACCAGGAGTCGCAACGAATACGATCTCCGCGCCAAGTGTTTTCGCGATTTCCGCGTTCACTTGGTTAGCAAATGGGTGCTTACGAGTAGGTACTAGACCTTCGATTAGCGTTACTTCTGCGTCTTTGTTGATCTTGTTGTATTGCTCAACAACAGACTCAAGAAGTTCGTCCATTTTTTCGCTACCGATCAAAGCTTCAGCTTTAGTCATTGCGATTGGCTCACCAATCTTAATGTCGCTGTTTGCGCTGATGATAGTAGACGTTAGATCTGGCTGGTTACCACCGCTGCGAGGCTGAGCGATTGGCTTGTAGAAAGAAACACTTACGCCCTTACGCTCCATAGCGCGAAGAACACCCATGCTAACACTAGTAAGACCAACACCAGCGCTTGTAGGGATAAGCATAATAGTACGTGACATTGACGAACACCTTTGACTATTGGAAATAAAAAAAGCTCAACTGCTATTCCCACCGATATTTAAATTGGGGTAGGAATAGAAGTTGAGCCCCATTTTCTTGATATGAAAAACTGACTAGCTTCGAGTGAAGCTAGTCAGGAAAATCAATTAAAGACCTGCTAGTTTCGCAGTGTCTTCAGCAATTACTAGCTCTTCGTTAGTAGAGATAACCATTGCAGGGATACGGCTGTTAGCTGTAGTGATAGTACCTTCGCCGCCGAAACGAGCTTTAAGGTTAGCTTCACCGTCAACTTCGATGCCGAAGATGCCTAGGCGGTTAAGAACCATTTCACGGATTGGGCCAGAGTTCTCGCCGATGCCGCCAGTGAAAGTGATTGCGTCTAGACGACCTTCTAGAGTTGCAGTGTAACCAGCAACGTACTTAGCTAGACGGTGACAGAACACGTCCATTGCACGAGTTGCTTCTTCTTTCTCACCGTAGTTGTCTTCAACGAAACGACAGTCAGAAGTCACCTCAGTTAGACCAGCAAGACCAGACTCTTTAGTTAGCATGTTGTTGATTTCTTCAACAGAGTAACCAAGAGCGTCGTGTAGGTGGAAGATGATCGCAGGATCTAGGTCACCACAACGAGTACCCATTACAAGACCTTCAAGAGGAGTAAGACCCATAGAAGTATCTACAGATTGACCGTTCTTGATAGCACATACAGAAGCGCCGTTACCTAGGTGACAGTTGATGATGTTAACTTCTTCAACTGGCTTGTTTAGTAGACCTGCAACTTCACGAGTGATGAATAGGTGAGAAGTACCGTGCATGCCGTAACGACGGATGCCGTGCTCTTTGTACAGGTTGTACGGTAGAGCGTATAGGTAAGACTCAGAAGGCATTGTTTGGTGGAACGCAGTGTCAAATACAGCAACGTTTTGTAGACCAGGGAAGTTCTGTTGAGCCGCTTCGATACCGATAAGGTGAGCTGGGTTGTGAAGAGGTGCGAAAGTCGCAGCGTCTTGAATACCCTTAAGTACTTCATCAGTGATAAGTGCAGAAGAAGTGAACTGCTCGCCGCCGTGTACGATACGGTGACCGATAGCGCCAAGGTTAGCTTTAAGCTCAGGCTTAGAAGCAAGAATAGTTTCTACCATGAAAGATAGTGCTTCTACGTGAGCTGCGCCCGCGCCTAGTTGTGCTTCATGCTTGCCATCAAGTTTCCACTTCATACGAGCTTCTGGAAGACCCAGACACTCAGCAAGACCAGTTAGGTGCTCAGCACCTGTTTCTGCATCAACCACAGCGAATTTAAGAGAAGAACTACCACAGTTTAAAACTAAAACTAGCTTAGACATTAATGACTACCTGTTAATTTTTCTGATCGAAATCAGTTAAGGATGAAAATTAATCTCAAGAATAGACGAAGCACGGTAGCTTGCGTACTAACCTTGGTCAAAAAAACGTTAATTTCCGTATAAAGTGAAAGCGCACTTTTTCAAAAAAAGAGGCTTGTGCATTCCTTGCAGAAGTCTTCTCAAAGTTGCTTAAATTGTAAATAAGGGCAACAATGAGATTGAGGTCTGCAAATAATAGCGATATTGTGCAAATATAACAAAAAAATTTGAAAGAATATTATTTTTCGTCAAATTTTTGTGTTTTTAGTTGATGGTTTCAACTTTTTTTTAATGGGAGACTCATATGAGCAATAGAGTTGGTTTAGCGAGCAGTTTAAAAGATGGCCAAAAGTACATGGATCTCTGGCCTGTTCGAAAAGAGTTAAACGCTATTTTCCCTGAGCAACGCATCATTAAAGCGACGCGCTTTGGTGTTAAGGTGATGCCCGCGATAGCTGCTATCAGCGTTCTTACGCAAATGGCCTTTAATAATTACCAAGCGATGCCACAAGCTGTGGTTATGGCTTTGTTTGCTATTAGTTTGCCGCTTCAAGGCATGTGGTGGTTAGGTAACCGCTCAAATACACAACTTCCGCCAGCGTTAGTATCCTGGTATCGCGAACTGCACGAGAAGATCACTGAAACGGGATTTGCGTTAGAGCCAATGAAGCCACGCCCTCGTTATAAGGAATTGGCGATCATTCTGAATCGTGCATTTCGTCAGTTAGACAAATCTTCAATGGAACGCTGGTTCTAAGAAAACCTCACTTCTCCCTATCTTCTGAGAACAGCTGTACATTGTGATGGCATGTTCTCAGATTAGTTCCTCTTGATCCTGTTGGTTCATCTTACTCTTTGTTGATCGTTTCAATTACCTCTTGTTATTCACTTCGTTTCTTACCTGCGGATTCAACCCAACTAGCCTTTTGACGCATAATTCGAGCTTTGTTGTGTTTTTGTTAAATATCACTTCAAGTCATCAAAGCTTACTGGTAATAATGTCAATAGTGAGTTTAATGTTGTGTTCTCTCTAGAGCGAGCAATAACAATGAGCGCTTGATGAAGGAAGTATTGATGGGTTTTGTAAGAAAAGTATTAACGACGGCGTTGAGTGGTTGTCTGTTGTTGTGGGCTAGTAGTGCGGTAGCAAATATTGCCAAGGTATCGGTGTCACAGGTCGTAGACCATCCAGATTTGAATGCGACACGTCTAGGGCTTCTTGAAGGATTAAGAGCTAAAGGTTATGAACCCGGTAAGAACTTAGAGTTTTCTTATGAAATGGCGGACGGAAATCCAGCGCAAGCCGCCAAAATTGCCAGAGAGCTTGTCAGTGAAAATCCTCATGTATTGGTTGGTATTGCAACACCGACTTCACAAGCCCTAGTTTCGGCGACTCGCTCTATTCCTATCGTGTTTACTGCGGTTACCGATCCTATCGGCGCTAGGCTAGTCAAACAACTGGAAAAGCCGGGGCGCAATGTTACGGGACTTTCTGATTTATCTCCGATCACTCAACATGTGTCATTAATCAAAGAACTGCTTCCTGAAGCTAATTCAATTGGTGTGGTGTACAACCCTGCAGAGGCAAATGCAGTTGCCTTGGTTGGGCTGTTAAAGAAAGCGACGCGAGACTTTGGTTTTACTCTTTACACAGAAAGAGCACTCACCATTGATGATGTGGAATCAAAAGCAGAATCAGTGGCAAAGAAATCGGATGTTATCTACGCCTTAACGGACAATACTGTTGCGAGCGGCATGGAAGGTCTTATCAACGCGGCTAACCAAACGGATACACCCGTCGTCGCAGGTGCGACATCTTATGTCGGAAAGGGCGCGATTGCAGGTTTAGGCTTAGATTACTATGACGTTGGTGTACAAACCGCAGACTATGTGGCTGCCATTCTGAACGGACAGAAGCCCGGGATGCTGAGTGTCAAAACTGCGCAGAGTTCTCAGCTGGTGGTGAATTTAGAAGCTGCTCGTGAGTTGGGTGTGACATTGCCTCAATCGGTGATCGACCGCGCGGTAGTCAGTCGTTAATAGGTCGACTTCAAACGCGATCTACGCTTGGTAACAGGCCTATTCATTTGATCATTTTGAGAGAAATCGTCTTACTGAAAATAAAGTGGGTCTACAAAACGTGATCTACTTTGACTGACGATATTTTTCTGATTGTCGCCAACAAAAAATTTCATATCTTAAGCAAATTAAACATTGCTCGAGAACCACTATGAAGCCATTTATCTTTCATGCGCAAACCTCCGATTACTTCCACGAAAAAGACGGCATTCTGACCGTTAAATTAATGACTGACCACAGTGATTGGAATAGAGTTCTGTTGAGGCATGAGCCGGATAACGAAGAGTATCTGCTTGATATGAGCAAAGTCGGTACTGAAGGTCGATTGACCGTGTGGCAAGTCTCATTTCCTGTTAATGCAGACAGAGATATTACTCATTATGTGTTCAAGTTAGTCGACTCAACAGGACAGCACTGGCTTGATGCTAGAGGTGTACATAGTCGCGTTCCAAGCCGTGAGTTTCATTTCAAGTTTAATGCCTATCACCGACCACCATCATGGGTGTCGGAGCAGGTCTTTTACCAAATCTTCCCAGAACGTTTTTGTAACGGTAATCCGAGTATCAGTGTTAAAGCCGGGGAATATCGCCTAAAAGAAAACACTTTAGATGTCGTTGTTAAAGAGTGGGGCGATTCTGTAGAAGGGCATAATGGAACCGGTGCTGCTGAGTTTTTTGGTGGCGATTTGGCGGGCATTCATAACAAGCTAGACTACTTACAAGATCTAGGTATTACCGCCTTGTACCTAAACCCGATCTTTCAATCACCGAGCAATCACAAATACGACACGACCGATTACTACAAAGTCGACCCACACTTTGGCACGAATGAAGAGTTCGCGACGCTCTCTAGCGACATTCATTCTCGTGACATGAAAATTGTCTTAGATGCCGTATTCAACCATACGTCAGTAGAGCACCCTTGGTTTGACAAGCTAAAAACCAACATTTCAAGTTCAAATCTGAACTCAGATAAAGGGGCTTATGGTCATTCTGATTCTCCTTATCATGACTACTATTTTTTCGAGCCAAGTGATTCGAAGAAATACGTAGGATGGAAAGGGATCTCATCGCTCCCTGTTTTAAATTTCTCTAACGAAGCGGTTCGAGATCATATCTACCAATCCGAAGAATCAGTGATCAAACATTGGCTGAAAGCGCCTTACCATATCGATGGTTGGCGTTTCGATGTGATCCATATGCTAGGGGAAGGCGAAGGCGCCTATAACAATGCGCATTATGTGAAGGCATTCCGTGATTCAGCTAAGGATGAGAACCCAGAGGCTTATATCTTGGGAGAGCATTTCTTTGAGGCCAGCCAATGGTTACAGGGAGAGCAAGAAGACGGGTCAATGAACTACTATGGTTTTGCTCATCCTGTGCGCGCGTTATTGGCGAAGCAAGATATCGCTTATGAGCCCATCAATATTGATATGTTCGCTTTCTCCGATTGGTTAGCAGAAGCAAGAGCTAAGGTGCCATGGCTTAATCAATTATCGCAACTGAATCAACTGGATAGCCACGATACGGCGCGGATGTTGACGCTTCTTAATGGCGATGAAGCGAAGCAAAAATTGGCTCTGACTTTGTTATTCACTTATGTTGGGACGCCCTGTTTGTATTATGGAACAGAGGTGGGTTTAGAAGGTGGTCAAGACCCGGATAATCGCAGATGTTTTCCCTGGGGAGCAGAGCAAATATCCCATTGGTTCTCATTCCATCAAGCGTTGATAAGTTTGCGAACAGAACGCAGAAGCTTACAAAGTGGTGCTTACTTAGAGTTGTATTGTGACGCTGAAACTTTAGTGTTTGCGCGTTGCCTGGGAGGGGAAAAGACCTTAGTTGTACTAAACTTGTCTAACAAAGAAAAGTCGCTAGTTTTACCTGTATGGATGCTTGGACAAGAGCAAGGTGAACTGGTCGCTTTGCTTGGTCAAATAGAACGTGTTTTGATCTGCAACGGTACCGCAAATATTGTTATTCCAGCGATGCAGTCGATGATTTTTGACGTCGGCAATAAACTGGATTAAATCACTCAAGACTAGCCCTGCTTAATCTGGGCTAGTTTTAAAGCTTTGAGTGAATGGGAAAGATCGATTCATATCAATTTACACTCTTTTACCTCGTGGGAAATGACAATTAATGTAATAATATTAATGGGGTAAATGAAAATAGCTGAGCGCTAAGAGCAAATTATATGAAAGTAAATAGGCACTTTAGCCTTACCTTTATCTTCGGGTTTCCCGCGGTGATCGCGACGATGCTGCTTGGCCTAATCGGAAAGAACCATTTTGATTCGGTTAAAAAAGACATCGACAGCGAGTTCCACCGTATCGAAGAGGTGTTCAAAAGAACCACAAAAGTGGTGACTGCTCTAGATTACAGCTTCTCCAACTACTACAAATCCGGAAACCCTCTCTTTCTCGATCACAACAAACAAGTTGTGGATGGGCTTTGCCAAATCTGGCCTATTGATGTGTTACTCCTAGCGGATGGTAAAACCTCAGACATTCCTTCTGTCGATATCGACTATATGCTGGTCGGCCAAGAATCCCTTTGTTCCGAAACCAGTGACAGCTACAAGAGCGCTTCAGAAAAGATAGCTCTAGCTCCTATTCTTTCGTTTTTATCTCAGCTTGATGAATACCACGACGGCGTGCATTTTATTGATACGAGTGGCTATGTGATCTCTTCGCCGGAAGATTTTGCCAAAGGGCTGAGTAAAGAGCTGCTCTCGACTATAAAGAGTCGCCCTTACTGGCAGAAAACCGCCAACAACCCTGACAAACTCACGCTCTCTGGCCCTGGCTATCGTTTTGATTCCCTTGACCGCATGATCAGTATGACCATCCCTGTGTTCCATAAAGGCGTTCACCAAGGGATGCTGTCGGTGGATATTAATGCTGGTAGGTTGCTTGAGAACTCTAATGAGCATCTGGCTGGTCGGATAGATATTATCGATACCACTCGCTCTGCGCCGATTGATAGTGCGGCTTTCTATCATGAGATTAACCTAGAAGGTGTCGCATCCCATCATGCTATGTATTACGAGTTGGATATTGCCAAAGAGATCGAACACTTTTTCGTGTATGAGAAAGACAGCCTTATCGTTGCTATCATTGTCTATCTTTTCTCTGTCACGATCTTTTTCTATGTCAATTCGACGATTGAACGTGGTTACTTCAAAGATCTCGCGGCCAAAGACCCAATGACAGGTTTATTGAATCGTCGCGGCTTAGAAGCATTCTGGCGCAGCGTAGAGCACGATCAATTGTTTGCCTTAACTGTATTTGATATCGATGATTTTAAGTCAATTAACGACACCTACGGCCACGACAAGGGTGATGATGTGATTCGTTATATGTCACGTCAGATAGGTAACAGTGTACGAAGCAGTGACGTAGCAGCACGATTTGGCGGTGAAGAGTTTGTCGTTTATATGAGAGGCGAAGATCGTGAAACTTTGATGAGAACTTTAGAGCGGGTGAAGAATGCGATTTGTTCCACTTCAGCCGACATTATTCCAAATGGATTTACGGTATCTGGCGGTGTCTGCATTGTTGAAACTGAGCAAAGTAAGCTTAACTTCGATGAGATATTTAAGTACGCCGATGAAAAGCTGTACGTGGCTAAGACGACGGGTAAAGATCGTCTCGAATTTTAGCCACGTTGTTAAATCATTAAGTGCTTCGTCTTAAACAGGTTGACGGCGTTCTTCTTGATAACGTTGAAGACGTTCTACAATCGGCGGCGCCTTCTTGAAAGTGCGAATTTCTTTAAATAGTTCGTTCGCTTCAGGGTAGCCTTTACTTAAATAAACAAACCACTGCTTCACTCTATTGGGGTAGTACATACCTTTGTCCCCTTTAATTTGAAACTCTGAATAGCGCAGCAAAAGTTCAATGACTTTATCCCACGGCATTTTCTGGTGGTTGTGCTTAACGACGTTACCAAGGTTTGGAATATTGAAAGCACCACGGCAGACCATCAATGAATCGACGCCTGTTGCTTCTATGCAATCTTGACCATCTTGATAGTTCCAGATTTCCCCGTTAGCAATCAATGGCAGAGATGTTTTCTCTCTTATTTTATTGATGTAATCCCATTTAATTTCGCTGGCTTTATAACCGCCAACTTTGGTTCTTGCGTGCACGGTGAGTTCGTCAGCTTTAGCTTGTTCGATGGCGTCGACAATTTCAAAGCACTCTTCCGGATGCTCCCAACCTAATCGGATCTTTGCGGATACAGGAATGTGTGCAGGTACCGCTTCTCGACAAGATTTCACCACTTGATAGATGAGTTCTGGTTCTTTTAGCAATGAAGCGCCACCATTACTTTTGTTTACCGCCTTTGCTGGGCAACCAAAATTAAGATCGATGCCTTTAGCGCCTAAGCTAGCAGCTTGAAAAGCATTCTCGGCCATCCAATTTGGGTGTTGACCTAGAAGTTGAAGATGGATTGGCACACCAGCCATGGTCTGAGAACCTTGGTGCAGCTCTGGGCAAATACGGTGGAACACATGCGGAGGAAGAAGTTGATCCACGACGCGCACAAACTCTGTCACACAGAGATCGTAATCATTTATCTCTGTGAGAATTTCACGCATTAGGTGGTCTAGAACGCCCTCCATAGGGCCAAGTATTACGCGCATGTTGCTTTACCTAAACTGAGTGAACCGAAAAAATCGAGGCGTGATTGTACGGTTTGCTTACAGGATTGTCACTATGAGTGTGGTGTGTCTACCTTAATGATGGTTTCGTCTCTTAATAGCGACATCTTGGAGAGTATGGCGTTATAATATCGAAAATGCCCAAATATCCAGAGCTTTCATGACATACCAATTATTAAGCCTACCAGAATCTATTTCAGACATTACGCCGCAGTTTATTGAAGGTGCAATCCTTGCGTCTAACTTAGCGACCAAGCCACTCGATCCTGAAGAATGGATTGCTATCGTAGCACCTGAAGCGGGCAAAGAGCTTGTAACATTAGTGACGGAACAGATTAACCGCCAGCACAATCTGATTCAGCGTAGTGAATACTTACTGACTGATGTGTTTGCAGAAGGCGACTTCAATGAGCAGTTCGCAGATTTTGCGGAAGGTTTTATGATGGTTTGGCCGACAGTGGAAGAGCAGTGGCAAAGCATTACGGTTGCGGACGGCACTCTGCGCATGCTGCAAGCTCTGCTGACTACATTAATGCTCGCGATTGATGAAGAGCAAACTCAACAACAAATGGTTGCGGCTGGGCTTCAAAACCCACCATCGCTTGCTGATTTAGTGGGCCAGGTCGATCTGATGATCTCAGAAGTGGCAATGGCAGCGGATGAAGCTATGTTGGGCAATAAGTCCCAGAGCGTGAACCCGTTTAAAGATATTGGTCGAAACGACCTTTGTCCTTGTGAAAGCGGCAAGAAGTTTAAACAATGCTGTGGTAAAAACAGCTAATCACGGCTTGTTGAGTAACAGACTTCCTTTAAGTGATAAAGAGTTTAAGTAATAAAAAGTCGACCTTTGGGTCGACTTTTTTGTTTCTGAAGATGATGAGCTAATTGTTAGTCATTTTTTGATTTAACGAATTGAGAAAGCGCTACAAAACCGAAAGCAACTAAGTTACCCGCGAAGATAATCACAAGCCATTGTGGCATCGAAAGTTCTAAGAACTGCCACACAACCTTGCTACAGTCGCCGTAAGCTTCAAACATCCACGGAGCCCATTGGTTTAAAGGTGCCCAACTTGGGAAGGTCACGAACAGGTCACAAGTAGCAAAAGGAGACGGATTAAACTGGTAGTCAACGTGCTCTAAAGCCAGCGTCAAACCTTTGTATGCGCCAAATCCCCAGCCAGCAAGACCTAACCAACGTGATATTGGGTTATTCGGGGAAATAGCACCAATCATGGCTGCAACACCGATAGCAAGCATCGCAACGCGCTCATAGATGCACATTACGCAAGGGCCAAGCATCATCACGTGTTGAAAGAAGAGAGCACATGCCTCAAAAAAGACAATAAAAGCCAGCAGTAAAAGCCAAGATAAACGTCCCTTAGAGAAGTCTTTGATCATTGCTAAAAAGTTCACGAATTTAATCCCGTCTATAAAATAAAAAAGCCCTGATTACTCAGAGCTTTTTATCTTGGATAAGTTTCCTAATCAACTAATATTTTTGATTAGTTAGTTATAGTTATTTTGGTTTGCGACACAGTGTTTAGCTTAGTGACCACCAGAGATAACTGGAGCAACGACTTCACCAGTGCGTTGAATGATCCAACCTGCGTCGTAGAACCATGCTGTCATTGGCTCTACGAAGAACACGATACCTGCAAGGCCAACCAGTGCTAATACGATGGTGTATGGCAGTGCCATGATAACCATGCGGCCGTAAGACAGTCGAATTAACGGAGCAAGTGCTGATGTTAATAGGAATAGGAATGCAGCCTGGCCGTTTGGCGTAGCAACAGAAGGTAGGTTAGTACCTGTGTTGATAGCAACAGCAAGTAGGTCGAACTGGTCACGAGTGATGATGCCTTCTACTAATGCAGTTTTCACTTCGTTGATGTAAACCGTACCGACGAATACGTTATCTGAAACCATCGATAGAATACCGTTGGCAACATAGAAGAGAGCGAGTTGTGCACCTTTATCTTCAACGTGAAGTACTGCATCGATTACTGGCTTAAATAAAGCTTGGTCGATGATTACAGCAACAACCGCGAAGAAAACGGCAAGAAGTGCAGTAAATGGCAGAGCTTCTTCAAAGGCTTTACCCATAGAGTGCTCTTCTATAACACCTGTAAATGCAGTTGCTAAGATGATTACAGAAAGACCAATTAAACCTACTTCAGCAACGTGAAGTGCAAGGCCAACAATCAGCCAAACTGCGATTGCACTTTGAACCCATAGCTTTGCTACGTCTTGCTTTGTACGGTTTGCACGTTCTTTGTTGTCAAATTCAACCAAGATTTGGCGAACATTCGTTGGTAGCTCTGCGCCGTAACCAAACACTTTGAATTTCTCTACAAGTGCACAAGTTAGAATGCCGCAGAAGAAAACAGGCAGTGTTACTGGCAGCATACGGATGATAAATTCACCGAACTCCCAACCCGCTTGCTTAGCAATTACCAAGTTTTGTGGTTCACCTACCATGGTCATTACACCACCCAGTGCAGTACCAACACCGGCATGCATAAGCAGTGAACGTAGGAAAGCACGGTAGTTTTCTAGGTCATCACGAGTTAGCTCAGAGATCTCTTCATCATGAGTATGATCGTGTGCAGACGTCGTGCCCTTGCCCGATGCAACCTTGTGGTAGATAGAGTAGAAGCCTACCGCAACGCTAATAACTACAGCGATTACTGTCAGCGCATCTAGGAAGGCAGACAAAAACGCTGCAGCGACACAGAAAGCGACAGAGAGTAAGATTTTTGATTGGATGCCGAGCAGGATCTTCGTGAAAATGAACAGAAGTAGTTCTTTCATGAAGTAGATACCAGCAACCATGAATACAAGTAAGAGTAATACTGGAAGGTTTGCTTGTAGCTCGTGATAAACCATTTCTGGTTTGGTCATGCCAATGGCGACGGCTTGAATTGCCAATAAGCCACCCGGTTGAAGAGGGTAGCACTTTAGAGCCATAGCTAGAGTGAAAATAAACTCAACCACCAACAGCCAGCCCGCAACAAATGGGTCAACTAGGAAGAAAACAAACGGGTTGATGATTAAAAAGGAAATGATGGCAAGTTTATACCAATCAGGAGCTTTACCAAGGAAGTTCTTGATAAAAGCGTTTCCGAGAGACATCGGCATGTTAATACTCTTTTATGTTGATTATGAATAGACAAGCAATACAACATTTTGAGAATCGAGCTATAGAAATTGTTAAAAACTATAACTAACAGTGACTTAGAAAAACTACATTCCATGTAATGTTCTGTGGTCTTGCCAAGTCACTCCCTTAGAAACTCAAGCACTGCTTATTTTTGAGCGCAACTCTACTCTTAGATAACATTTAGTCAACAGGAAAAGCCCTGTAGCACTAAAAATACCTCTTTTTTGTTGAGAAACGCGATCAAAGTAGCGCAAGCATACCACTTAAAATGTGATAAAAACCGACTAGAATCAATATTTCAGCGAAATGATTGAAATTTACAGAATAACGACGGTTTATATATGATTATTACAACTTAATATTGCAAATTAATAACTTTGAAAATATGACCAATCTCATTGATTTAAAAGAAAATTTATTGTGTTAATGGTTTGTTGAAATGGTGATTTATAGTCGCTTGCTTTCCAAACCTAGGGTGCAAACGTGTGCTGAACTTTAGAGTTTTAACTCTACTGCTATTTTGAATGAGTAAAATTTTTGCGGGTGTTTCCGCTAGGTGTGAACTAGTGGTATGATGAGTAAATTAGAACAGAATAATTAAATTGGATTGAAGTGTAGATGGTCATTAAGGCGAAGAGCCCGGCAGGATTTGCAGAAAAGTATATCATTGAAAGTATTTGGAATGGCCGTTTCCCTCCAGGTTCTATCTTGCCCGCAGAGCGTGAGCTTTCTGAGCTGATTGGTGTTACACGTACTACGCTTCGTGAAGTACTACAACGTCTTGCTCGTGATGGTTGGTTGACAATCCAGCACGGCAAACCCACTAAAGTTAACCAGTTTATGGAAACCTCAGGTCTTCATATCCTTGATACGCTAATGACGTTGGACGTTGATAACGCAAGCAAAATGGTAGAAGACCTACTTGCTGCCCGTACTAATATCAGCCCGATCTTTATGCGTTATGCATTTAAAGCAAATAAAGAAGCTTCAGAGCGTACTATCAGTAACGTGATTGAATCTTGTGAAGCGCTACTTGCGGCACCGACTTGGGATGAGTTTTTAGAATCGTCGCCATACGCTGACAAGATCAAACAAGCGGTAAAAGAAGATTCAGAAAAAGATGAAGCGAAACGTCAGACGATCTTAATCGCGAAGACTTTCAACTTCTATGATTATATGCTTTTCCAACGTTTGGCATTCCACTCAGGCAACCAGATTTACGGCCTAATCTTTAACGGTGTGCGTAAACTGTATGACCGTATCGGTAGCTACTACTTCTCTAACCCAGAAGCACGACGTTTAGCGATGGACTTTTATAAAGAGTTGTTCATTATCTGTGAAAGTGGTGAGCGCGAAACTTTGCCATTAGTGATTCGTAACTACGGTATCGCAAGTGCACAAGTTTGGAATGAAATGAAAACGACATTGCCAACGAACTTCACTGAAGACGACAGCTAACCTATAGGTTTACTATTGTTGCTCCTGTTTAGTCAGTGACGTAAAGAAAACGAAAAAGCGGCGAGATAATTCAATTATCTCGCCGCTTTTTATTTATCTGTCGTTGCTAGAAAATTACCCGTGGGGCATTAATTTACCTACGAGTAGTTACTTACCTATGACGAGTAATTTATCTATGAGTAGCGACTTAACCGGCAAACTCTTCTGAGTCTGGACGGTTGGTAAATTGCACACCGTTTAGAAAATCGCAAAGTAGTTGGTCTTCACACACTTTGTAGTTTTTGTTTTCTGGCTTGCGGAAGTAAGCGCCGATTTCGTACTTGCTCAAGCTAATGCCAACCACTTCTAGTACGTCCAAAACATCTTCTGCTTTCATGTTTAATGCGATGCGAAGCTTCATGAAGATCATGTTGTTCGTCAGTGCAACTTCAGGTTTAGGTTGCTCGCCTTCTT
The DNA here is from genome assembly GCF_024347415.1 of Vibrio crassostreae. Taxonomy (NCBI): domain Bacteria; kingdom Pseudomonadati; phylum Pseudomonadota; class Gammaproteobacteria; order Vibrionales; family Vibrionaceae; genus Vibrio; species Vibrio crassostreae. The sequence continues at coordinate 2,426,294 of NZ_AP025476.1, read as the reverse complement.
TTTTGCCACGCTTAAGGTTGATGAAACCATTTAGGAATACCGCTAACTCTTTGTCTTTCATCTTAGAGCATGACTTGTCGTTGTCGTCTTTTAGCCAGTTAATCACTTGGTCATGAGCAACGGTCACATCAGCTTGTTCGATAGCTTTGATGATTTGTGCATTTTTAAGGTTTAGTGCGTGTTGAATACGACGCAAGATTTCGTTGTTAGTCACTGGGGATTCCTAAAAAGGGTTTTAGAGTAAAGAGGTGTTGGTTAGTCCATTATCGTCGACAAGCCAATTTCTACTCTACATAGCATAGTTGACGGCGACTCTAACAGAGAACGCTAATTTTCGGTAGATATAAAAAATCCCCAATGCTTATTAACTCTTTCAAGTTATAAGTGCATTAGGGATTTAGTGATGAGTGCTTGTTATCTGACTGAAATCAGAATTACATTACACGCATACCAGGTTGTGCACCTTCGTGTGGCTCAAGGATCCATAGGTCGCTGCCGCCAGGGCCCGCGGCTAGGATCATGCCTTCAGACATACCAAACTTCATCTTACGAGGTTTTAGGTTTGCTACCATTACAGTTAGCTTACCTTCTAGCTCTTCAGGTTTGTATGCTGATTTGATACCAGAGAATACTTGGCGAGTCTCACCACCGATGTCCAGTTGGAACTTCAGTAGTTTGTTCGCTTTTGGTACTTCTTCACAAGAGATGATACGAGCAATACGCATGTCTACTGCAGCAAAGGCATCGAACTCAATCTCGTCTGCGATTGGCTCTTTGTCTAACTCAGTTTGGCTTACTTGCTCTTTTTCAGCTTCTGCTTTTTCTTTCGCTGCTGCTTCAGCGGCTGCATCTTCTTTAGAAGACTCAACCATTGCTTCCACTTTCTTAGGATCAATACGGCTGAATAGCGCTTTGAACTTAGTGATCTCGTGATCAGTTAGCGGAGTAGCAATCGCTTCCCACGTTAGCTCTTCGTTTAGGAAAGCTTCAGTGCGAGCCGCAAGCTCAGGCATCACAGGTTTCAGGTAAGCCATTAGTACGCGGAATAGGTTGATACCAACAGAAGAAACTTCTTGAAGCTCTTTCTCTTTACCTTCTTCTTTTGCAAGAACCCAAGGTGCTTTCTCATCGATGTACTGGTTAGCTTTGTCTGCTAGTGCAGTAATTTCACGGATAGCGCGGCTGAACTCACGAGTTTCGTATAGCTCACCGATACGCTCAGCAGCAGCAACGAATTCGTTGTAAAGTTCTGGTTCGGCAAATTCAGCAGAAAGCTTGCCTTCAAAACGCTTAGTGATGAAGCCAGCGTTACGCGAAGCTAGGTTAACAATCTTGTTTACTACGTCAGCGTTTACACGTTGAGTGAAGTCTTCAAGGTTAAGGTCTAAATCATCGATACGGCTGTTTAGCTTAGCTGCGTAGTAGTAACGTAGACACTCTGGGTCTAGGTGGTTTAGGTACGTGCTTGCTTTGATGAATGTACCTTTTGACTTAGACATTTTCGCGCCGTTTACAGTCACGTAACCGTGTACGAATACGTTGTTTGGCTTGCGGAAACCTGCGCCGTCTAGCATTGCTGGCCAGAATAGGCTGTGGAAGTAAACGATGTCTTTACCGATGAAGTGGTAAAGCTCAGTTGTGCTGTCTTTCTTCCAGTATTCGTCGAAGTTTAGATCGTCACGCTTGTCACATAGGTTCTTGAAAGAAGCCATGTAGCCAACAGGTGCGTCTAGCCATACGTAGAAGAACTTGTCTTTTTCGCCTGGGATTTCAAAGCCAAAGTAAGGTGCATCACGTGAGATATCCCACTGTTGCAGGCCAGACTCAAACCATTCCTGCATTTTGTTTGCAGTTTCATTCTGTAGAGAGCCAGAACGAGTCCACTCTTTCAGCATGCTTTCGAACTGAGGTAGGTCGAAGAAGAAGTGCTCAGAGTCTTTCATTACTGGAGTTGCGCCAGAAACCGCCGATTTAGGGTTAATCAGTTCAGTTGGGCTGTATGTCTCACCACAGTTATCACAGTTATCACCATACTGGTCTTCTGACTTACACTTGGGGCAAGTACCTTTTACGAAGCGGTCTGGTAGGAACATCTCTTTCTCAGGGTCGAAAAGCTGAGAAATAGTACGGCTAGAAATGAAGCCGTTTTTTTTAAGTTCTAGGTAGATGTGAGAAGCCAGTTCACGGTTCTCTTCGCTGTGTGTGCTGTGGTAGTTATCAAAGCTGATATCAAAGCCAGCGAAGTCTTTTTGGTGCTCTTCACTAACAGCAGCGATCATCTCTTCTGGCGTGATACCCATCTGTTGAGCTTTAAGCATAATTGGCGTGCCGTGAGCATCGTCAGCACAGATGAAGTTTACAGTGTTGCCACGTAGACGCTGGTATCGAACCCAGATATCAGCTTGGATATGCTCAAGCATATGGCCAAGGTGAATAGAGCCGTTAGCGTACGGAAGCGCACAAGTTACCAAAAGTTGTCTTGGATCAGTTGCCATACTTAATAATTCGCTTTTTTGATAGGTATAAATTTTGAGAGGTAATACTACTTTATAACGTGTGATACGCCAAGGTATCAGACAAAGGATTCCCCTAGTTTTTTAGGGGTTCAGTCTTCATCTCGTGGGTGATAGCATAAATAAAAAAAGGAGCCTCAATGCGTAACTTTACTTCTAAGCAAGATTTCTGTTCATGGTTGAATGAGTTCGAGTCACCAATCCTCATACCAGAGTGGGCGCTACACCAAAATATTGTATCGGTTGATCCGCGTGGATCATTTGTTATTACCTTGCCTTTTGCTGCCAATCAGCTTGCTGTTGATCTTGAAGATTGGATTAATGCCCAGATTGAGCAAAAGCTTGTGAGTGCTTTCCAATTTGAAGTGAAGGTGAAGCCATCTGCGTTAGAAACAACCGTCGCGACACCTTTGAAGGGCGTTAAGAACATTATCGCCGTGACGTCGGCAAAGGGTGGGGTAGGTAAATCCACAACTTCTGTAAACCTTGCGCTTGCTTTATCTAAGTCTGGTTCAAAAGTGGGCTTATTGGATGCAGATATCTATGGTCCATCAGTACCTATGATGCTCGGCCAATTAGACGCAAAACCAGAAGTACAGAACAATAAATGGATGATGCCAATCGAGGCTCATGGCATTTTCACTCACTCTATTGGCTATCTTGTGTCGAAAGACGATGCGGCAATCTGGCGTGGCCCTATGGCAGCGAAGGCTTTGGGGCAGCTAGTTAATGAAACTGTATGGCCAGAGTTGGATTACCTTGTTATCGACATGCCACCGGGCACCGGTGATATTCAGCTGACATTGTCGCAACAGATCCCAGTGACGGGCGCAGTAGTGGTGACCACCCCTCAAGATTTGGCATTAGCGGATGCGCGTAAAGGCGTAGCGATGTTTGATAAGGTGAGTGTGCCAGTCGCAGGCTTAGTTGAAAACATGAGCTATCATATTTGTAGTCACTGTGGTGAGAAAGAGCATATCTTTGGTGCTGGTGGTGCAGAAGCGATGTCAGAAGAGTTTTACCTCGATATCTTGGCCCAAATCCCTCTTCATATTGACGTGCGAGAAGATATCGATGCTGGTTGCCCGACGGTGATTCGTCGTCCTGATAGTGAACATACACGTCACTACCTAGAGCTCGCAGAAAATGTGGCTGCGAAAATGTTCTGGACAGGGAAAGCAAGGCCAGAAGCGATTAACTTCTCTATGGTTGAATAGCGCAAGTTAATTACTGGGTCGTTTAAATACAGTTTGGATTAGATAAACAACGGTTGGATTGGGCAGATAGCCATTGGGCTTGTGCAAATAGTTGTAGGCAAGTTATTTGAAAGCAAACGATTGTTTTAAGTAAATGTATTGAGATCATCAATTTGACTGCAATTAGCTAAAATCGCGACTAGAATCTATGTGCTTTAGCCCCTATAATCAGGCGGTTTATCTCTTCCCACCACCAAACCATATCGGGTGCAAAATTAATGTCTGATAATAATCAATGTGTCATCGTAGGTATCGCTGGCGCTTCAGCTTCAGGAAAAAGTCTGATTGCTAGTACAATTTATAATGAATTGCGCGAAAAAGTAGGCGACCATCAAATTGGTGTTATCACGGAAGATTGCTATTACAGCGACCAAAGCCACTTGAGTATGGAAGAGCGTGTTAAAACTAACTACGATCACCCAAATGCACTAGATCATGATCTTTTATGTGAACATCTACAGCAGCTAATGAGTGGCAACGCCGTAGAAGTTCCTGAATACAGCTACACAGAGCACACACGTACTTCTGAAACGACTACACTTACTCCAAAGAAAGTGATCATTTTAGAGGGTATTCTGCTTCTAACAGACCCGCGTCTTCGTAAACTAATGCACGCAAGTGTGTTTATGGATACACCATTAGACATCTGTCTACTACGTCGTGTTAAGCGTGATGTAGAAGAGCGTGGTCGTACAATGGACACTGTACTTAAGCAATACCAAGAAACAGTACGTCCAATGTTCATGCAGTTTATCGAGCCTTCAAAACAACATGCAGACATCATCGTTCCTCGTGGTGGTAAAAACCGTATTGCGATTGATGTACTAAAAGCGCACATTGCGAAGTTGTTGAAGTCTTAATCGAATAAAATTTTGCCTAAGTGACTCACTTAGCTTTATTTTTTACCGAATCAGTGGCACTTTTATAGTGCCACTTTCTTTTGGAATCTAAGCAAGGAATATGCGGATGAAGAAACTACTCATTTTCATAGCTGTACCAGTGTTTGTTGTCGTTGCAGCAATTCTGGCACTAGTGCTGTTAGTGAATCCCAATCAATTTAAGCCATTAATTGTCGAACAAGCTCAAAAACACACAGGCCTAGAGCTTGTGATTGAAGGGGATATCAGCTGGCAATTCTTCCCATCTATTGGCTTCGAACTTGGTCAAACTGAATTACGTAACCCTGAAGGGTTCACCCAACCAAACCTATTTAAGGTTGATACCGTTGGCGTTGATGTTTCGGTTACTCCGCTATTTAGCAACCAACTAGAGATAGGCAACATTACTCTAGATGGTGCAGAATTTTACTTAGAAACGCTTAAAGATGGTCGTAAGAACATTGATGCGCTAACGCAAGCGTCAGCGCCTCAAGAGTCTGAGCCTGTCGCTGGCGCAAGTTCTGAATCAACACCTGCACCTCAAGAGCAAAGTGCTACAGACGCATCTGCTTGGACGATCAACCTTGCAGGTGTAACTGTCTCAAACGCATTGTTTGAAATGGACGACAAGCAAGCGGGTTCATTCACTAAGCTATACGATGTGTCTTTGAACCTTTCTGAGTTTGCCGTTGATACATGGACAACCGCGACATTTGCGGCTTCTGGTGAAAACAACCAACAGAAGTTCTCAGCGGAGGGCAGTGCCGAATTCAAATTAGCTGAAGGCTTTGCAAGTTACGCACTTCGTAACATTGATTTAAACGCTAAGTTCAATGATCCAGCGACGTCGATTGAGTCAGCAAAAATTGGCTTGAATGCGTTTGAGTTCGATAAGGTCAACCAACTGACTTACGCTGTAATCGGTAATGCAGCGGGTCTTGACCTTGATCTTAAAGGTGGCGGTGAACTTACGGTTGATAGCGCGATCTCAAAAGTAACGTTGAACAAATTGACGTTAGACTCAACATTCAAAGGCGACACGCTTCCTCAGTCTCCAATGAAAGTCGACATGCTGTCTGACTTAAGCTTTGATCTTAACAAGAGCCACCTGAGCTTTGTGTTAGAGAAGCTACAAGCTAACGCTATTGCATTAGACGGTAAAGCAGACGTAACCCTATCTGAAATACCAAAGGTGCGTTTCTCTCTTCATAGTCCGAACATCGACCTTGATGAGTTCTTAGGCTTAGGTAATACAACAGAAACGGCGAGCACGGCTCCCTCTGAGTCTGCTGGTGGTTCAACGTCAAACTCAGGCAGCTCTGCACCTGCGAAAGAAGTAGAACCTGATCTGTCGGCACTGAAAACATTAGATGTGAAAGGTGACATCACGATTGATAAGTTTAAGGCGAACAATGCGAAAATGCAGAATGTTAAAACAGCATTCTCGGTTAACCGTGGTATCGCAGAGCTTACCTCATTCACATCGAACCTTTACCAAGGCTCTATTTCTGCGACAGCTAAGTTAGACGCACGTAAAACACCAGCGACTTACACAGCTAAGAAGAAAATCAAAGGTGTGAAAGTTCAGCCGTTACTGGTTGATGTTGCAGATAACGATATGCTGGAAGGTACCGGTAATATCGATGTCAACGTGAAAGGTAAGAGTCTGACTCCGACGGGTATCAAGAAAAACCTAGTCGGTACTATCGCGATTAACTTTGAAGATGGTGCAGTTAACGGCATCAACGTAGCTCAACTGATTCGTGAGAATTACGCGAAGATCAAAGGCGAAAAAGTTGAAAGCACAAATGAAGCTCAAAAAACGGACTTCAGTGCAATGAAAGCGACGCTGAAGGTCAACAAAGGTTGGGTTTCAACAAATGACTTATCAGCACAGTCGCCACTGTTACGCGTGACAGGTCAAGGTAAAGCAAACTTCATCAATGAGACGGTCGACTTCCTTGTACGTACATCAATTGTGGGTTCACTTGAAGGTCAGGGCGGTAAGAGCATTGACGACCTGAAAGATGTGACCATCCCAATTAAGGTAACTGGCCAGTGGGCTGACCCGAAATTCGCACTTGTTTTTGATGATGTGTTGAAACAGAAAGCACAGAAAGAAATTGACCGTGGTGTGAACAAGCTAACGGACAAGATCAAAGACGAGAAAACTAAAGAAGCCGTCGATGGTTTATTGAAAGGTTTCTTTAACTAAACGTTTCTAACTCGTATATAAAAAAAGCGCCATTCCTGTTGTAGGAATGGCGCTTTTTTTGGATGCTTATAATACTTTCGAGAGATTCCCTATGACACTCGACCCTCGTTCTAGGGAATGACGACAGGTACTCGTCTTTTGTTTAAGAGCGTGCCAGTCTAGTGGTCGTCATCCTCGAGAGGGAAGAGTGGCCGAGTCGGGGATCTCTGGTTGAATGTGATTACCAGTCAACGCCTTGAAGCGCTTTAACACCAGATTCGAATGCGTGCTTCACATTACGAACTTCAGACACGGTATCGGCCATGTCCGTTAAAGTGCGGTGCGCTCCACGGCCAGTAATGATTACTGATTGCATTTTCGGACGGTTGTTTAGAGCTTGTACCACTTCATCCAGTTCAATGTAGCCATAACTCACCATGTAAGTCAGCTCATCAAACAGAATTACATCAATCGACTCATCGGCTAGCATGCGCTGACACTCTTTCCACACGCGCTGTGCGGCTTCGATATCTTGAGCCTTGTTTTGAGTTTCCCAAGTAAAGCCGGTACCCATCACTTGGAACTCTACGTCGAGCTTTTGGAGAACGTTCTTTTCGCCGTTATCCCAAGTGCCTTTAACAAACTGAGCGACGGCACACTTTTTACCATGACCGACTGCACGTGTAATCGTACCAAAACCGGATGTTGATTTACCTTTACCGTTACCCGTGATGACCAACAATAGGCCTTTGACTTCTTGGGCAGCAGCCACACGTGCATCGACTTGTTCTTTTACTTTCTGTTGTCTTGCTTTGTGGCGTTGTTCTTTGTTGTCTTCAGTCGACATAACAAATCCTTTTAAGTTGTGATTGCGCCTATCATAGCCTAACTTAACGATAGCAAAAACCATCGGAAGAACAGGTGATTAGGGATGAAAAAGATACTCGTAGTTTGTATGGGGAATATTTGCCGTTCGCCAACAGGTGAAGCGGTGCTAAGGAAGAAAGCGCAACAGCTGGATATTGACGTTGTGGTCGACTCTGCGGGGACGATTGGTTTTCATCAAGGTAACCCGCCAGACTCGCGTTCGAAATCTGCAGGAGAGAAGCGAGGCTATAGCTTTAAGGGGATTACTTCTCGTAAAGTGGTTGGTAATGACTTCGAAGAATTCGACCTGATACTCGCGGCAGATAGGGCGAATTTAGACGACTTAATGAGCCAGTGCCCCGCCCACCTCCAATACAAGCTAGCGTTATTTTTAAGCTTTGGAGAGTCACAATATCAAGAGATCCCCGATCCATATTATGGTGAGGGAAATGGTTTTGAATTGGTGTTGGACTTAATCGAAGAGTCTAGCGAAGCGATATTACGTTCAGTGTAGTGTGGAAACAATGTACGTCGTTGGGTTATAAGTCTAAGGGCTGAGCGACAGGTATAAAAAAGGCCGACATTGAATGTCGGCCTTTCTAAATCTAACTTAAAGCTACAGCTAAGATTACTTAGACATTACTTTGTAGATTGGGTCTTCTGCAACGTTCGCTTCAACTAAGCTACCTGCTTTGTGCAGCATAGCAACACAGTCTTGGCTTAGGTGGCGAAGGTGAAGTGTTTTACCTAATGCCGCGTAACGTTCAGCAATCGTATCGATCGCTTCAATTGCAGAGTGGTCGGTAACGCGTGAGTTTGCGAAATCAACGACCACATCTTGTGGATCGTTGTATGCGTCAAACAACTCTAGGAAGTTAGCCGTTGAACCAAAGAAGATTGGACCGTTAACTTTGTACTCTTTAGAGCCTTCAGCGTTTACAGACGTGTCGGCGTAGATGTGTTTAGCATGTTGCCAAGCAAACATCAGCGCTGAAGCTACAACACCAACGCCCACTGCTACAGCAAGATCAGTCAGTACTGTTACTACGGTAACAAGAACGATAACGAAGAAGTCTTGCTTAGGAACGCGACGTGCAAGCTTGAAGGTTGCCCACTCAAATGTACCGATAACAACCATGAACATTACGCCCACAAGTGCTGCTAGAGGAATCATTTCAATCAGTGCAGAACCGAACAGGATGAACATCAGTAGTGCAACTGCCGCTACAATACCTGAAAGGCGACCACGACCGCCTGAGTTTACGTTGATCATCGATTGACCGATCATCGCACAACCACCCATCGCGCCAAATACTGAACACGTTACGTTAGCCATACCTTGACCAACACATTCACGGTTAGATTGACCACGAGTGTTTGTCATTTCATCTAGTACTGTCAGTGTTAGTAGAGACTCAATCAGGCCGATAGCCGCAAGGATAATTGCGTAAGGCAGGATGATCTGTAGTGTCTCTAAAGAAAACGGAACAGCAGGAATTGAGAATGTTGGTAGAGAGCCCGCTAGCGTAGCAGCTTCGTCACCAGACATGGTACGTAGGAAATCGACAACAGTGCGAGTTTCAAGGTCAAGACCCACAACTAAAGCCGTTACTGTAACAATAGCAACCAATGAAGATGGTACTGCTGTTGTTAGCTTAGGTAGGAAGTGGATGATAGCCATTGTAAGGGCTACTAGACCTAGCATTAATGTCATTTGACCGCTTGGTAACCAAGTCAACGCACCTGTTACGTCTGGCGCTTTAAACTGACCAAGCTGAGCTAGGAAGATTACAATTGCCAAACCGTTCACGAAACCAATCATTACTGGGTGTGGAACGATACGGATAAATTTACCCAACTTGAATACACCCGCCGCAATTTGCAGAAGGCCCGCGAGCATGACTGCTGCGAATAGGTATTGAACGCCATGGGTTGCTACTAGGCTAACCATTACAACGGCCATTGCACCGGTAGCACCAGAAATCATACCTGGACGACCGCCGAAGACAGAAGTGATTAAACCTACGATGAATGCTGCGTAAAGACCAACCATTGGGTCAACGCCAGCAACAAAGGCGAATGCTACGGCTTCAGGTACCAGAGCTAGGGCTACTGTAAGACCTGAAAGCACGTCATTCTTTACAGAGTGCTTTGAAAATTGTGGGAATTCGAACATGTTTGCTCAGCTATGCTTAAGATGGATTTACCGACACGGGTGTATTGCGTAGCCAAACAGTGATGGAAAAGAGCGGCAATAGCGAAGTGTCGAAAAGATAAGTGCGCGAATGCTACCCAAAAATGTGATTAAGTTCAAGGTTGAACCTAACTTTGAGTAATATATCTGTTAATTTTTATTCGATTAGTAGATATGAAAAAGGCTGCTTTAATAAGCAGCCTTTGATTCTATTTACTTGCGATTATCTATCAGTAATCACTAGTAGTTTGGCTTAGTCATCGCCGCGCCAGCTTTGTTCGACGCAGCCTGGCTGCCTGCACCTTTCGATACAAAACGCTCAGTGCGGAACGGAGCTGCAATCACTTCAATCTCTTTGATCTCTTGAGGACCAGGAGCTTTAGTCATTGGTGAACCGGCTTGTTTCTTAGCAACTGCTGCCTTTGGTGCCGCTTTAGGAGCTTCTGCTTTTACGACAGGTGCTTCTTCAACTTTTGCACTTTCAGCTTTAGGAGCTTCAACTGCTTTTGTTGGCTCAACCACAGCAGTTTCAACAACTGGTGCTTCAACTACGACTTCTTCTGCTTTCACAGTTTCAACCGGAGCTTCAACTTTTTGTGCTTCTGCAACTACAGCAGGAGTCTCAGTTACTTGAGCTTCAACAGCAGCATCTTCACGGCGGATGATAACTTTACCCATTGCAAGTTCAGGACATGCGAAACCGCCTGCCATTACTACTGTGCTTTGTGGTGCCGTCTCGAGAGCAACATTCTGATCTTGAACAGATGTTTGAGCTTCAGCTGCTACTTGAACTTCAGTCACTTCAGGTTTTGCCTGCTTGTGGTGAGGTTTTGGAATGAAGCGAGGCATCACTTTACCCATAGCCATCTCAGGAGAAGCTACACCACCTTTACGTAGGCGGAATGGGTTAGGGCGACGATCACGACCGCGACGACGACGCTGACCACTTGCACGTAGGTGACGTGGAGAACGACGGTTACGACGTTGTTTCGGCTCTTCCTGTTCAGTTTGCTCTGCATTCGCTTGAGTTGCTTCTACTTGTTCCGCAACTTTTTGCTCTTGAGCTACTGACTGTTCTTTTGAAACAGATAGTTCTTTAGCAACAACTTGTTCTTTTGAAGCGTTATCTTCAGCTTGAGCTTGTTGGTCTTTAACACGAACTTGCTTGTTCAGTTTACGACGCTGACGACGCTCTTTAATCTTAGCTGCTTTCGCTTCAGGTTTAGCCTTAGGCGCTTCCGGTTTTCCTGCTTGTGCTTCTGCCGCTAGCTGTAGACCCTCTTCTGCTAATTTAGATGGAGCTTGCTCTTCGCGTTGCTTCTGCTCATCACGTGGCTTGTTGCGACGGTCTTGCTTTGGCTTACGAGGCTGACGAGTTTGCTGTGGAGCTGTTTCTTTTTGCTCTTCAGGCTTCTCATCACGAACTGGCTTACGACGGCGCTTGTTGTCGCGGTTTTCGTTACGATTATCACCACGTTCACCACGTTGGTTACGACGACGGTTATCGTTACGATCACGGCGTTGACGGTTGCCGTTGTTGCGATTGTTCTTAGGTTTTTCTTCTTCTTTCTTCTCTTCTTCTTTCTTCTCTTCTTGAGTTGAAGAGCCGAATAAGAAGCTACCGATAGCTTTGAAGAAACGACCAATTAGACCTGGTTCTTGAGTCGCTGCTGGCTCAGCTTTCTTCTCTTCTACAGCTTTAGGTGCTGGAGCAGGAGTTGGTGCTGATTGAGCAGGAGCTGCAAAGCCTTTCAGAGCAGGTTCTTCGATCTTCTTAGGACGAATAGTCTGTTCAGCTGGCTCTTTGCTTTCCGCTTCTTTTAGAGCTTCTAGCTTGTTCGGCAGCAAGTAAGACAGTAGATCGAACTCTTCACCTTCACGAACACGGATAACCTCAAAATGCGGCGTTTCCATGTCTGAGTTAGGAACAACAGTGATCTTAACTTCTTGGTTCTTCTCGATGTGGTTTACTGAGCGACGTTTTTCGTTCAGAAGGTAAGAAGCGATTGGCACAGGCACAACTGCAAGTACTTGCGCTGTGTTGTCTTTCAGAGCTTCTTCTTCGATCAAACGTAGAACAGACAGTGCTAGAGATTCGTTATCACGAACAACACCAGTACCTGTACAACGAGGACAAATGTGGTGGCTTGCTTCTGCTAGTGATGGGCTCAAACGTTGACGAGACATCTCTAGAAGACCAAAGCGAGAAATACGACCAATCTGAACACGTGCGCGATCTAAACGAACGGCATCACGTAGACGGCTTTCTACTTCACGTTGGTGGCGAACCGGAGTCATATCGATGAAGTCGATTACAACAAGACCACCTAGGTCACGTAGACGTAATTGACGTGCAATTTCATCGGCAGCTTCTAGGTTAGTGTTAAGTGCTGTTTCTTCAATATCGCCGCCCTTTGTTGCACGAGCAGAGTTGATATCGATAGAAGTCAGTGCTTCTGTTGGGTCGATTACGATAGAACCACCAGATGGAAGGCGAACTTCACGTTGGAAAGCAGATTCGATCTGGCTTTCAATCTGGTAATGGCTGAATAGTGGTACTTCACCATCGTATTTCTTAACGCGATTCATGAAATCTGGGCGTATTAATTGAATGTGCGCTTGTGCACGTTCAAAAATAGTATTGCTGTCGATTAGAATCTCGCCAATATCACGACGTAGGTAGTCACGAATCGCACGAACGATAACGTTACTCTCTTGGTGAATTAGGAAAGGAGCCGCATTTGAATCAGAAGCTTGCTTGATAGCGCCCCAGTGATTCAATAGAACATTCAGGTCCCACTCTAGCTCTTCTGCACTTTTACCAACACCCGCTGTACGCACGATTAGGCCCATACCTTGAGGAAGCTCAAGAGTGCTTAATGCTGCTTTCAGTTGAGTGCGTTCATCACCTTCGATACGGCGAGAAATACCGCCAGCACGAGGGTTATTAGGCATAAGAACTAAGTAACTACCAGCCAAAGAGATGAAAGTTGTCAGTGCAGCACCTTTGCTACCACGTTCTTCTTTCTCTACTTGCACGATTACTTCTTGGCCTTCTTTTAGCACTTCTTTAATGCTAGGACGGCCTTGGTATGTATAACCTTCAGGGAAGTATTCGCGGGCAATTTCTTTAAGAGGGAGGAAACCGTGACGTTCTGCTCCGTAATCAACGAATGCCGCTTCTAGGCTTGGTTCAATACGGGTAATACGTCCTTTGTAGATATTCGCTTTCTTTGACTCGTGACCTGGACTTTCGATATCTAGATCGAACAGTCGCTGGCCATCAACCAAAGCGACACGCAACTCTTCTTTTTGAGTTGCGTTAATTAACATTCTTTTCATTTAGAAATTCTCATTGTCTTTTCTTATTTTCATCATTGTTCTTATCGCTTTATTTCGTTTCTCATGGTGCCAGATCCCATGGCTTTATCGGTGCAGCCTCCCGGCTGGAGAGGGATGCTCTGGGGCACGTCAGTCATCATAGGGAGTTAGCCTATGATCCGCGATGTGGCGGTGAATACTCAACATGAGCGTACGTGAGTAGAGCGATAAGGAACTCAGTTGACCGTGTCTTACGCCGATTGCAGCACTGTCTAATCTGAGTTATCTACTCATTTACTTGCTTATGAATGGTTAGCTGTTTAAATAATAGTCAAACCACTGATAGCAGCTGTGAACTATAGCAGCGGTCGGTAAACACAGCAATCTGCTTTGTCGGAATGCTGTAAAAAAAACAGTTTTTGTTTGGGTTTTGATAGCTCTAACTCACTGTCTATAAATAATTTATCAATTGATATTTTAATTTGCAGGAATCTTGGTGCTTTTTTGTTCGAAGAATCAAAGAAATATAGAACTTCATTGAGCATTTGAGGATAGATCGGCAGGGATTATGAATAAATAAGTTCGGAATAGAGCTAAGAAAATCTCAATTATCAAAAGTGACAGTGATACAATAGCCCAATGAGCGAAATTAGAACCCAAGTCCAATTCGTCGACATTGACGAAGATATGGCTGGTCAGCGTATTGATAACTTCTTACGCAACCAATTAAAAAACATCCCGAAAAGCATGATTTACCGAATCGTGCGTAAAGGCGAAGTCCGCGTTAACAAAAAACGTATCAAGGCTGAGTACAAACTAAAAGCTGGCGATTTAGTTCGTATCCCTCCAGTTACTATTGAAGAGAAAACAGAAGAGAACGTGCCAAGCACGAAACTCAACAAGGTCTCAGAATTAGAACAGTGCATCATTTATGAAGATGATCACATGCTGATTCTAAACAAACCTTCGGGTACTGCCGTTCATGGTGGCAGTGGGCTGAAGTTTGGCGCAATCGAAGCGTTGCGTGCACTTCGTCCTGATGCTCGTTTTCTAGAGTTAGTGCATCGTATCGATAGAGATACATCTGGTATTCTGCTTGTTGCTAAGAAGCGCTCGGCGCTAAGACACCTTCAAGCACAGTTCCGTGAAAAAACGGTTCAAAAATATTACTTCGCTTTAGTCATGGGCGAATGGAAGAACAGCTGTAAGGTTGTTAACGCTCCATTATTGAAAAATGAAGTGAACAGTATTGTTCGCGTGAACCCGAACGGTAAAGCCTCTGAGACGCGTTTTCGAGTTTTAGAAAAATTCAAAGATGCGACGTTAGTTCAAGCAAGTCCAATTACGGGGCGTACACACCAAATCCGTGTACATACTCAATATACTGGCCACCCAATTGCTTGGGATGATCGCTACGGTGATCGTCGTTTTGATGCTTACACGGGTAAGGTTGGTCTGGACCGTTTGTTCCTACACGCAGCAAACATTAAGTTCACGCACCCAGGTAGCGAAGAGAAGATGGATATCTCTGCACCAATGGAAGCAAGACTAGAAAAAGCACTGACCGGATTGCGTAAGATCTAAGAAGATACGAGATACGAGATGCGAAAGGGAACACTCTTTCAGGATTTCGTATCAGCTACCTGAAAATGACAAAGGTTGACGAATATCGTCAACCTTTTTTGTTTGTGCTTGTTGCAAGAGATCCCCAATCCGCTCGTTTCTCGCTCTTGAGGATGACGACACATTGAATTACCAATGACTAAATAACTAGAAGCCCTCAGGACTGTAATTATTATTAGTTTCCGTCATTCCCTAGACTGACGAAGGAAGGAGTAGGGAATCTCTAGCAAAGAGACAGTATCTGTTAAAGCACACTCATCCCTTGGGCACCTAACATATCGACTAAATCGATCAGTGGTAGACCGATTAGGGTGTTCGGATCTTTGCCTTCCATCTGTTTAAACAACGCGATACCTAATCCTTCACACATAAAACTGCCCGCGCAGTAATAAGGTTGTTCCTTCTCAACATAAGAGATGATCTGCTGTTCGGTTAAATCACGGAAATGCACAATGAAGGTGTCGAGACGCGTGTCAGCTTTGTTGGTCTCGCTGTTCCAAACAGAAAGGCCAGTATAGAAAGTGATGCTCTTACCGCTTTGGCGCGATAACTGCTCAATTGCTTTTTCTCGAGTATGAGGCTTACCTATGATCTCTCCATCAATAACACAAACCTGATCAGAACCAATGACCAAGCTTGGTTGTTGTACCATGCACGACTTAGCTTTGGCCTCGGCAAGGCGCATCACTAACTGTTGAGGTGTCTCTTCTGGAAGCGGCGTTTCATCGCAGTCTGGCTTGGCTGTAATGAAGCTTAACTGTAGTTTTTTGAGGATCTCTTGCCTAAATGGTGATGTAGAGGCTAAAACTAGTTGGTAATTTCTCATTTTAATTTACAATTCAAGGAAGCATTTATCTCAGGATAACGTAACTTGTCCTGCTATTCATAATGCTCTGAATAGGAAAGGCAGGAAAGTACATTTTTTTTGCCATTTCCTTTGACTAAACATGATTTGGAAGATAAGATTCGCGCCCTATGCAAAAGGAAAAAATACCGCGTACAGTTGATCCGGCAAGAACGGCTCAAAAACGACTCGATGTGAATGGTATCATTCAGGTCAGTCTTTTAAAGCGTTTAACCGAAGCAACTGAAGGCGTAAAACGTGACGCGCAAGTCTCAATGTCATTTGGGCTTGATGAACAACGATTAGTCGTTATCTCTGGTAAAGCTAACGTCGAAGTCGATTTAGAGTGTCAACGTTGTAATGAGGTTTTCGCACATGAGTGCGATGTCCAATTTACTTATACTCCTGTTTACAGTGAGAAAAGTGAAGAAGAAGCACCGGAAGAGTACGATTTGGTAGATCTGAACGAGTACGGTGAGTTAGACCTGATTCAATTAGTTGAAGACGAGTTCATCCTTGGATTGCCACAAATAGCAATGCACGACGATGCGGACTGTAGCGTTAACTCAAATAATTTGGTATTTGGTGAACTTCCTGAAGAAATTGAGGAAGATAAAAAGCCGAATCCATTTGATGTTTTAAAAAGCTTAAAGAAGTAATTGCTTCTTTAAGAATTTACATAGGAGTAGGGTCAATGGCCGTACAAAAGAGCAAGAAATCACGTTCAATGCGTGGCATGCGTCGTTCACACGATGCACTAACTACAGCTGCACTTTCTGTAGACGCAACTTCAGGTGAAACTCACCTACGTCACAACGTGACTGCCGAAGGTTTCTACCGCGGCAAAAAGGTTATCAACAAGTAAGGTTGACCTTTGCAAAATCTAACCGTTGCGCTTGATGCAATGGGCGGGGACTTCGGTCCTCGTGTAACAGTGCCTGCCGCCGTGCAGGCACTGTCGTATTTCCCAGAGCTAAAAGTCATTCTCATAGGTGATCGAAACGCGATCACATCTCAATTATCTTCATTAGGTCGAATGCCTGATTCTCGTTTGAGTATCCAGCATTGTGATCGAGTTATTTCCAATTCTGAAAAACCTTCACTAGCCTTACGTAATAGTCAGGGTAGCTCTATGCGTGCCGCTATCGATCTAGTTGCCGAATCACAGGCTGATGCTTGTGTGAGTGGTGGTAATACTGGCGCACTGATGGCTTTATCTCGTTTCCGACTCAAGCTCCTCCCCGGTATTGATAGACCTGCATTGGTTTCAGCTTTGCCTACCGCATCAGGGAATCGCACATGGATGCTTGATTTAGGGGCAAACGTGTCTAGTGACGCGGATTCACTCTTTCAGTTTGCTGTCATGGGCAGTGCATTAGCGGAACAACATTTAGGTCGCGCTCCACGTGTCGCTATCTTGAATATCGGTGCAGAAGAAATCAAAGGTAATGACCTTGTAAAACGATGCGCTGAAATGTTGTCGAACACTCAGTCTGTGAACTTCATAGGCTATATTGAAGGTAATCAATTACTTCAAGATGCTGCTGATGTCGTCGTATGTGATGGTTTTGTGGGCAATGTCTGCTTAAAAACGTGCGAAGGTACAGCTCAGCTCTTTATTGATAAGCTAAAAACGCGCATGATGGCTTCAACAATAAAGGGTTGGATAGCCAGAATGTTGTTTTCTGAGCTATTTACTGAATTAAAAACCTTGAACCCCGACCAGTATAACGGCGCAAGTTTGTTAGGATTGCGCGGCATTGTCATTAAAAGTCATGGAAGTGCTGATGTGTCTGCAGTCGTCAACGCGATTGGTGAAGCAGTACACGAGGTCAAACGACAAGTCCCCAGCCGCATTAGCGATCGTTTGGAAGCGGTTTTACTCGAGAGGCATTATTAGTCTTCATGTATAGCAAAATTTTAGGTACTGGCAGCTACTTGCCATCTCAGGTGCGTACAAACGCAGACTTAGAGAAAATGGTAGAGACTAGCGATGAGTGGATTGTTGCTAGAACAGGTATTAAAGAGCGTCGTATTTCAGCGGAAAACGAAACCGTTGCTGATATGGCGTTTTACGCTGCTGAAAATGCCATTGAAATGGCAGGTATCGACAAAGAAGATATTGATTTAATCATCGTTGCGACAACCAGCAGTAGCCACACATTCCCGTCTTCGGCATGTCAGGTACAAGGTAAGCTTGGTATTAAAGGCTGCCCTGCGTTTGATTTGGCTGCAGCGTGTTCTGGTTTTGTTTACGCACTGTCTGTTGCTGATCAACACATCAAGACTGGCATGTGTAAGAACGTTTTGGTAATTGGTGCGGATGCACTGTCAAAAACCTGTGATCCGACTGACCGCTCTACTATCATCCTATTTGGTGATGCAGCAGGCGCGGTGGTTGTAGGCGCAAGCGAAGAGCCAGGTATTTTGTCTACTCACATTTACTCTGACGGTAAATACGGTGAGCTTCTAAGCCTAGAAGTACCAGAGCGCGGCGGTGATGCAGACAAATGGCTGCACATGGCGGGCAACGAAGTATTTAAAGTGGCGGTAACTCAGCTTTCTAAGCTAGTTAAAGACACATTAGCTGCGAATAATATGGATAAGTCAGAGCTTGATTGGTTAGTTCCACACCAAGCGAACTACCGTATTATCTCGGCAACGGCTAAAAAGCTGACGATGTCGCTTGATCAAGTAGTTATTACCCTTGATAAGCACGGCAACACTTCAGCAGCGACCGTACCAACGGCCCTTGATGAGGCTGTTCGCGACGGGCGAATTAAGCGTGGTCAAACGCTTCTTCTTGAAGCCTTTGGTGGCGGCTTCACTTGGGGTTCTGCGTTAGTTAAATTCTAACCTCAAGCGATAATCAACAAACAAGGCACATAACTTATGTGCCTTATTCAATTTTTTGCTTTGCTTAAAGGATAATTACAATGAGCAAGTTTGCTATCGTATTCCCAGGCCAAGGCTCTCAAGCTATCGGTATGCTTGCTGACCTAGGCGAACAGTATGGTGTTGTTAAACAAACATTTGCTGAAGCTTCAGAAGCACTTGGTTACGATCTATGGGCATTGGTTCAAGATGGTCCAGTAGAAAATCTAAATGAAACTTTTCGTACTCAACCGGCTCTATTAACAGCGTCTGTTGCAATTTGGCGTGTATGGCAAGAGCTTGGTCTAGAGCAACCTGTAAACTTAGCAGGTCACAGCCTAGGCGAATACTCTGCACTCGTATGTGCGGGCGTTATCGACTTTAAAGAAGCGATCAAGCTGGTTGAACTACGTGGCCAACTGATGCAAGAAGCGGTCCCTGCTGGTGTTGGTGCAATGTACGCAATCATTGGTCTAGACGATGAAGCGATTGCTAAAGCGTGTGAAGAAGCTGCGCAAGACGAAGTTGTGTCTCCAGTTAACTTTAACTCTCCTGGCCAAGTTGTTATCGCGGGTAACAAAGCGGCAGTAGAGCGTGCTGGTGCACTTTGTAAAGAAGCGGGCGCTAAGCGTGCACTTCCGTTACCTGTTTCTGTGCCGTCTCACTGTGCACTGATGAAGCCAGCAGCAGACAAGCTAGCAGTGGCTCTAGAAGCTCTAGAGTTCAACACGCCAGCACTGCCTGTTATCAATAACGTTGATGTTATTGCTGAAACAGACCCTGCAAAAATTAAAGACGCACTTGTTCGTCAGCTATACAGCCCAGTTCGTTGGACTGAAGGTGTACAAGCGATGAACGAGCAAGGCGTTGAGAAGCTACTTGAATTAGGCCCTGGTAAAGTTCTTACTGGTCTAACAAAACGAATAGTAAAAACTATGACAGCTGCTGCAGTTAATGACACTGCATCACTAGAAGCTGCTAAGTAATAACCACTTAATAGAGAAGTTATGATGAATTTAGAAGGCAAAGTTGCACTAGTTACAGGCGCAAGCCGTGGCATCGGTCGTGCAATCGCTGAACTTTTAGTTGAGCGTGGTGCTAAAGTTATCGGTACTGCTACATCTGAAGGCGGCGCTGCTGCAATCAGCGAGTACCTTGGTGAGAACGGTAAAGGTCTTGCTCTTAATGTAACGGATACTGACTCAATTGCTGCTACACTGAAAACCATCAACGACGAATTCGGTGCGATTGACATTCTAGTTAACAACGCAGGTATCACTCGTGATAACCTACTTATGCGTATGAAAGACGACGAATGGAATGACATCATCGACACTAACCTAACGCCTATCTTCCGCATGTCTAAAGCTGTATTGCGTGGCATGATGAAGAAGCGTCAAGGTCGTATCGTAAACGTTGGTTCTGTAGTAGGTACTATGGGTAACGCTGGTCAAGCTAACTACGCAGCTGCAAAAGCTGGCGTAATTGGTTTTACTAAATCAATGGCTCGTGAAGTTGCGTCTCGTGGCGTTACAGTGAACACTGTAGCTCCTGGTTTCATCGAAACTGACATGACTAAAGCGCTAAATGATGACCAACGTGCAGCAACTTTGGCGAATGTACCAGCAGGTCGACTAGGTGACCCTCGCGAAATCGCTGAAGCTGTGGTATTTTTGGCGTCACCTGCGGCAGCTTATATCACAGGTGAAACACTTCACGTCAATGGCGGTATGTACATGGTGTAAATTATGTGCAACATTTGTGCATGATTTAAGTCAAGATCATACGTAATTTCGGTTAAAATCGTGAAAATTGTGGTTTGACCAGAAAAGTTGACCTTGCAACTTTCAATAGATTGAATAAACTACGGAAAACATCGCATAAAGCGAACTCTGTAAAGGAAAAGAAAAAATGAGCAACCTCGAAGAACGCGTAAAGAAAATCATTGTTGAACAGCTAGGTGTAGACGAAGCTGAAGTTAAAAACGAAGCTTCTTTCGTTGATGACCTAGGTGCAGATTCTCTAGACACAGTTGAGCTAGTAATGGCTCTAGAAGAAGAATTCGACACTGAAATCCCAGATGAAGAAGCTGAGAAAATTACTACTGTTCAAGCAGCTATCGATTACGTAACTAGCGCTCAGTAATAATCTCTCCCAGGCGGTCACCTCGACCGCCTGTGTTTTATCTAACTCATCTATCCTCATCTTAAATCACCTCAATCCCCGGAGTGTAAAATCGTGTCCAAGCGTCGTGTAGTTGTCACTGGCATGGGTATGTTGTCACCGGTAGGCAACACTGTAGAATCTTCTTGGAAAGCCCTGCTAGCTGGTCAAAGTGGTATCGTTAATATCGAGCACTTTGATGCAACCAATTTCTCAACTCGTTTTGCAGGTCTAGTTAAAGACTTTAACTGCGAAGAGTATATGACTAAAAAAGATGCTCGTAAGATGGACTTGTTCATCCAGTACGGCGTCGCAGCAGGTATTCAAGCTTTAGATGATTCAGCCCTAACTATTACTGAAGAAAACGCTCCACGTGTGGGTGTTGCTATCGGTTCTGGTATTGGTGGTCTTGGTTTGATCGAAGCCGGTCACCAAGCTCTAACTGAAAAAGGCCCTCGTAAGATCAGCCCGTTCTTCGTACCGTCGACGATCGTGAATATGATTGCTGGTCACATGTCTATCATGCGTGGCCTACGCGGTCCAAACATCGCGATTTCTACTGCATGTACGACTGGCCTACATAACATTGGTCACGCGGCTCGTATGATTGCATACGGCGATGCTGACGCAATGCTAGCGGGTGGTGCTGAAAAAGCATCTACACCACTAGGTATGGGCGGTTTTGGTGCGGCTAAAGCACTGTCTACTCGTAACGATGAGCCTCAAAAAGCTTCTCGTCCATGGGACAAAGGCCGTGATGGTTTCGTTCTTGGTGACGGTGCAGGCATGATGGTTCTTGAAGAGTACGAACATGCGAAAGCTCGTGGCGCTAAGATTTACTGTGAGCTAGTTGGCTTCGGTATGTCGGGTGACGCTTACCATATGACATCTCCAAGTGAAGATGGCTCAGGTGGCGCACTAGCGATGGAAGCGGCTATGCGTGATGCTGGCATTACTGGTGAACAAATCGGTTATGTTAACGCACACGGTACGTCGACTCCTGCGGGTGACGTAGCGGAAGTTAAGGGCATTAAGCGTGCTCTTGGCGAAGCAGGCAGCAAGCAAGTATTGGTTTCTTCTACGAAATCAATGACTGGTCACCTTCTAGGTGCTGCAGGTTCTGCTGAAGCTATCATCACGGCTATGTCTCTGGTTGACCAAATTGTTCCACCAACAATCAACCTAGATGATCCTGAAGAAGGCTTAGATATTGACTTAGTACCTCACACTGCGCGTGAAGTTAGCAACATGGAATATGCTGCATGTAACTCATTCGGTTTCGGTGGTACAAACGGCTGTTTGATCTTCAAAAAGATTTAATCATCTTATTAAAGACATAAACACTCGTAGATAGTCACAATTAGACTTGTTTTTAAACGGCTTGATGCTTTAGCATTGAGCCGTTTCTTTTTATGGGGAAAAACATGTTTTGGGTTGATGGAGAAAGCCAGCAAACTGTCGATATATTGGATCGCTCATTTCAGTACGGAGACGGCTGTTTTACAACCATGCTTGTAAAAGGTGGCCAGATTCAACATTTTCACGATCATCAGCATCGTGTAGATGAATGCCTGAAAGCGCTACGCATTTCTGCTCTTGATTGGGATGTTGTTAGTCCTTGGCTCGATACTGCGCTTCAACACATCCAACATAACGCTCTTCATGGCACAAAGAACCTTTCTGGCTCAAAGAAGTTCCATAACGCAAACAAACCTCATAATGAAAAAGCAGGGATTAAGCTGCACGTTAGCCGTGGAGCGGGTGGGCGTGGCTACAGCACCAAGAATATCGCTAAACCTACGGTCACCATCAGTACTTTCGATTTTCCAAGCCATTATTCAGCGTTGCAATATTCTGGTGTTGAACTCGGTGTTTGCCATCAAGCGCTAGGTTTGAGCCCACTACTTGCTGGCCATAAGCATAATAATCGTCTTGAGCAGATTTTGATGAAAGATGAAATGGACCAAGCCAATGAAGTGGATGGTGTGGTTCTTGATATTTTGGGCAATGTGATTGAAACCACAATGGCCAACTTGTTTTGGCGCAAAGGTCAGGCGATATACACACCTCAACTCACTCAAAGTGGTGTAGCAGGGGTTATGCGTAAGCAAGTGTTAACCGCGCTGAATCAAGCTGAACTTTCCGTTACAATTAGTGACTACTGCTTATCTCAACTCATGCAAGCTGATGAGGTTTTCATGACCAACTCCATTTTAGGGGTTGCCCCAGTTACCCGTATTAGTGATACCCAATTTAACATTGGAACCGTTACTCGTAGCCTTCAAGGACAACTAAACTCGTGATCAAAAAGTTATTTATTTTTATTATCTTGTGCTTAATCGCAGCTGGTGCTGCTGGTTTTTATGTTTACAACCAAGCACAAGATAACCTGAAACAAGTTATTCAATTAGAAAAACCACAAGTCGTGACTGTTGCTTCAGGTAGCAGCTTTAACCGCGTTCTAGCCCAGTTGATTAAGGAGGGGCTTTTTGAGGCTTCTCCTTACGAGAAGTTAATTCGTAAATTACACCCTGAGCTTGTAGACGTAAAAGCGGGGACTTTCCTGCTTGAACCGGGTTTAACATTAGAACAGGCACTACAAGTGCTTGTTGAGGGCAAAGAGCACCAATTCACTATTACCTTCGTTGAAGGCAGTCGCTTTGATGAATGGCTTGTCCAGCTAAAAGACAACGAATTCATTCAACAGACGTTGGACGGCGTTTCTGAAAAAGAGATCGCTGAAAAGTTGGGTATTGAAAACGAGAAGCTAGAAGGTCTTTTCTTAGCAGAAACGTATCATTACACCTACGGCACCACTGATTTAGATTTGTTGAAGCGCGCGCATCGCGACCTAATGAGCGTGGTGAATGAAGAGTGGGAAAATCGAGCGGATAAGCTTCCTCTTAAATCGCCATACGAAGCGTTAATTCTTGCGTCTATCATTGAGAAAGAGACCGCTGTTGCGTCAGAACGTGAGCGTGTCTCTTCTGTATTTGTTAACCGTCTGAACAAGCGTATGCGATTGCAAACTGACCCAACGGTTATCTACGGCATGGGTGACAGCTACGATGGCAATATCCGTAAAAAAGACTTACGCACGCCAACGCCATACAACACCTATACAATGAGTGGCTTGCCACCAACGCCGATTGCCATGGCAGGTCGAGCGTCAATTAATGCGGCTCTGAATCCAGAAAAGAGCAACTATCTCTATTTTGTCGCGAGTGGAACAGGTGGGCACGTATTTTCAAAGAGTTTGGCTGAGCACAACCGTGCAGTACGAGCTTACTTAAAACAATTAAGAAAAAACAGATAAAGAAATAATTATGAATCAGTCGAAATTTATCGTGGTTGAAGGCCTTGAAGGCGCTGGCAAAAGTACAGCGATCAATGCCATCGTTGAGACATTAAAAGCATCGGGTGTTGAGGATATTGTTAATACTCGCGAGCCGGGTGGTACTGTCTTAGCTGAAAAGATGCGTTCATTGGTTAAAGAAGAGCACGCAGGCGAGAAGCTTCAAGACATGACTGAGTTGCTGCTGATGTACGCAGCACGTGTTCAATTAGTAGAAAACGTTATCAAGCCTGCACTAGACAGTGGTCAATGGGTATTGGGTGATCGTCATGATATGTCTTCACAGGCATACCAAGGTGGTGGTCGCCAGATCGCACGCACTACTATGGAATCACTGAAAGCAACCACGCTAGGCGGCTTTAAACCCGATCTAACGCTATATTTGGACCTAGACCCTAGAGTAGGGCTAGAGCGTGCTAGAGGTCGTGGTGAGCTAGATAGAATTGAAAAGATGGATATCTCGTTTTTTGACCGTACGCGTGAGCGCTATCTAGAAATTGCAGAACAAGATGATTCTGTACTTGTGATTAACGCGCAGCAAGAAATTGAGCAAGTAGCCGCTGATATTAAAGTCGCGCTAACTGCTTGGCTCGATAAACAGTAGGTAGTCATGGCTGAAGTGTATTCTTGGCTCACACCGGTATGGAGTGAGTGGAAAAAAAGTCTCGATGCGGAGCGTTTTCCTAACTCTGTAATTGTTAATGCGCCGGAAGGGCTAGGCGTTGATGCGTTGATTAGCCAACTTACCGACGCATTGATGTGTACGAACTATGAAAGCGAGTCGTGCGGGTTTTGCCACAGCTGTGAATTAATGAAGTCGGGCAGCCATCCTGATTTTCATGTGATCTCACCAGAGAAAGAAGGTAAGTCGATCACGGTTGATCAAGTGCGTGCCAGTAACCGTTGGGCTCAAGAGTCTTCTCAGTTAGGTGGTTTGCGCGTTATCTTGCTTAACCCTGCTGAAGCAATGAACGAATCGGCTTCCAACGCACTACTGAAAACTCTGGAAGAGCCATCAAGCAAATGTATCTTCATTCTTTCTACTCGTAATAGTAACCGTTTGATGCCGACTATCATTAGCCGTTGCCAACAATTTAATGTGGTAAGCCCACAGTTGGAGGTGGGGTCTGCTTGGTTAGATGGTGAAGTTGGTAAGGCTGTCCCACAATATATTTTAGCGCTTAATGACAACGCGCCTTTAAAAGCAAAGGCGATGTTTGAGCAGGGTGGGGTAGAGGCTTCGACCAAAGCGCTTGATGGCTTTGTTAATGTCATTAAGGGCACTCAACCTGACATGCTAAAATTCTCGACAGAGCTTAGCAAAGACCCTTTGATTCAACTTGGCTGGCTTTGGCATTTATTGTCAGATGTACAGAAGCTGCATTTTGGTTTGGCGAATCAGGCTATCACTCCGAGCGCGAAAGCTCTGGTTGAGGTGATGTCTTATCAAAGTGCTTACGCAGTATCGAATAAACTGCTGATATTGATTGAGCAGTTAAAGCAACACCCTGGGCTCAATACGGAGCTACTCATAATGAATTGGCTGATAGCCACTTGCGAGGAAACATGTTCGTAGATTCCCACTGTCATTTAGACAAATTGGATTATCAAGATTTACACACAAGCGTAGAAGACGTTGTGAACAAAGCGAAGGCAGCAAACGTAGACCAGCTGTTGTCTGTTGGTGTGACACTGAATTCGTTTGAAAATATGCTCGAGATGATCTCGCCGTTTGATAACGTTAAAGCCTCTTGTGGCGTTCACCCTCTCGATGTTGAAAGTGATTTCTGTCTAGAGACAATGCGTGAGTACGCGAGTAACCCTAAAGTGGTGGCGATTGGTGAGACAGGTTTAGATTATCACTATCAACCAGAGACTGCAGAGCTACAACAGCTACGATTTAAGCAGCATGTTGAATTGGCCGTTGAGCTTAATAAACCTTTGATCATCCACACTCGTAACGCACGTGAAGACACATTGGCTATTTTACGTGATGGCGGAGCTGAGATGTGTGGTGGTGTTATTCATTGCTTTACTGAAGATCAAGCGTTCGCTGAAGCGGCAATGGAGTTAGGTTTTTATATCTCAATTTCAGGTATTGTGACCTTCAAACAAGCTACAGAACTCAAAGAAGTTGTTAGGAAGCTTCCTCTCGATAGGCTATTGATCGAGACAGATTCTCCATATTTAGCGCCAATTCCATATCGTGGCA